>JACDCV010000125.1 GCA_013817375.1 Sphingomonas sp. | reverse complement strand
ACCCCAGGCTGGCCGAGCGCCAGGCACATGGCGAGCGGCACCGCCCGCAAAAGCAGCGAGTTCATTCGTATGTCCTTCGGTTTTGGCGGTGTTTAGCGGCGGGTCATCGGCTGAGGATTTCCTCCACCTCTTGTATTTGGCGGAGCGCCCATTCCGCCTTGTCCCGGACCGAGCGATCCGGATCGCGCAGGGCGATTTCGAGCGAAGCGCGGCTGCCCGGGTCGCGGATGTCGCCGAGCGCGTGCGCGGCTTCGCGACGGACCAACGGGCTGGGGTCGCCAACCAACAGTTTTTCGATCGAGCGGCTGTTCTTCACGCTTTCAAAATCGCCGATCGCCCGTGCTGCCTGCGCTCGAACCTGGGGAGACGCGTCGCCCAGAAGCCGGCTGACCGCGGGCGTTGCCAGCGGATCGGGGGATGGCCGCATCTCGGACAATCCCCACACAGCGATCCGCCGGACGGCGGGGTGGTCGTCGCGAAGCGCCAGAAGAAGGGGCCGGACGGCACGCGGCTCGGAGAACGTCGTGTCGCCCTCGACCCTTCGAGCGCTCCAGTCGCGGGCACGAATGGCGGCGGCGAGAGTGTGCGGATGAAGGCCGGGCAGGAGCGCAAGCTCCGCAGCGGCACGTTCGCCGGCGTTCGGGTCGATGCCCCAACTGCGCTGAAACACGGGTTCGCTTGCAGCGACCGCGGCATTGGCGGCGAGTGCCATAACCATCGTCGCGGCGGCCCATTGGAACGGGGCGGCGCGGCGGGGGCGCGACGTGTCGAGAACGTGGGCCACCCGCTGCGAGATCGAGCTCTTCGACGGTGCGACCCCATTAGCGACAAGCGGGCGAGCGTTGGAGTGACGAACGGCAGTGATGAGCAAATCGGCATAATCGGACGTCGCAAGACGCGTGTTGAGAACCGCGTCGTCGGCCGCTTCCTCGCGAAGCTGGTGGCTGCGGCGAGCAAGCACCCAGACCAGGGGATTGAACCAGAACAGTGCAACGACGACCCGCGCGATGATCAGCTTGAGCCAGTCGAGGCGATTCACGTGCGCCAGCTCATGGGCGATTATGGCTTCGGCCTGGCTGCCCGAGGCGCGCGCGGCAGGATCGATCATGATTACCGGGCGGACGACGCCCCAGCTGATCGGGGAGTTCACTTCGTCGCTGATGAGCAGCGCAGTCCCATGCTTGACCCCAAGGCGATTCTGAGCAGCCGCAAGGGCAGTCAGCCAGTGCGCGTCCTCCAGCACGAGCGCCCGGCCGTAGAGTTGCCGGAGACGCACCAGGCTCAACGCCAGTCCTGCAAGCAATGCCACTGCAGGGAGAAGGTAGAGGCCGAGTGCAACGGCGTTCCAGTCGAACGCAAGTGCGGATTGCGCAGCGGCTGCAGCGCTTGGCGCCGCTGTAGCGAAACCGCCTTCCGGTCCGAAGCGAGCAACCGCTTCGCCGACAGCCTGCGGCGCCGCAAGCTCTACTCGCGGAAGCCAGGATATGGTCACCGGCAGAAGGAGTAGCGACAATAGCCCCGCATCGCCGATCAACGACTTCTCACCGGCCGAGCGCCGGCCCGCGAGCGCGAGCAACACCATCGCCACCGCGCTCAGGAGGAGCGACTTCCACGCAAGCTCTACGAGCCATTCGCTGCTCATTTGCCTTCCTCCTTGCGAACCTTGGCAATCATCTGTTCGAGCTGGCGAAGCTCGTCGGGATCGACTTTTTCCGACATTCCGATGAGGGCTGCGGCCGCACCGAGCGGCGAACCCGCAAAATAGGTCTCGACGAAGCGCTTGAGCGCGCTTTGCTTGAGGCCCTTTTCGGGAAGCGCTGGAGAGTAGATGAAGCGGCCGTCCTCCTCGCGGTGGGTGACAAATCCCTTGGCCTCGAGCCGGCGAAGCATCACCCGGACCGCCGAATTGCTCGGCGCGTCGTCAAGCGCGGCCTGAAGATCGGCGGCGCTTGCGCTCTTCATCGCATAAAGCGCCTCGAACAATTGGCGCTCGCGGGCGGGAAGCTTGTCGATCAACGGAAAAACCCTCCTGTTACATTTGTAACATGCGACAAATGTAACAGCTGTGCAAGCCTTCTTTTTCTAAGTCGGCTTTTCGGGTGCCGTTGCGGCCGCAATCGTCTCCGCCCTCTTGCGGAAATCCGGCTTGCCGTCGTTGGACAAAGCTGCGGCGACCCAGCGGGTGCTGTCGAACTGGGCAAAGACCATCATCAGCATCAGCGTCATCGGCACCGCCAGGAAGGAGCCGGGGAGACCCCACAGGAAGGTCCACAGCGACAGCGCCAGAAGGGTGGTCACCGGATCGATATTCTGGGTATCGGCCTGCATCCGCGGATAGATGAGGTTGCCGATGATGAAGGCGATGACCTGGATCCCTCCGAAGATCGCCAGCGCCTGCCAATAGCTCGTGAACTGGAGCAGCGCGAACAAGGCCGGAGCGACCGAGCCGACGGTAACGCCGATGGTCGGGATGAACGAAAGCAGGAACAGGACCACTGTCCAGAACAAGACATTGTCGAGGCCGGCAGCGGCCATCACCAGCGCGGAGGTCGAGGCAAGCATCGCTCCCGTCAGGGTCTGCACCCACAGATATGTCCTCAAGTCGCCGGCTATCCGGTCGATCGCGTCGCGGATCACGGTGCGGCGCTCGGACGTGCCCGCGGCCGCATCGATTTTTTTGCTGATCCGGCGCCGGCCGGCGACCATGAAGCCGAAATAGATGATGATTAGTAGGACGGCGCCGGCAACGCCCTGGGCCGCGCCGAGCACCTGGCCGGCAAGTCGCGGGATGCTGATCTGGCCGACCAGCGTCTCGAGTTGAAGCGGCTGGTCGTATCCGAACGAACCGCCGACGGAGCGGACGACGCCTTCGAGGCGCTGGACCAGCGCGGGCCCCTGCTCAACCATCTGCACCGCGCCCTGAGCGAGCACGAAAATGCCGCCCGAGGCGCAGATGATAACCGTCAGGCCGGCAAGCACGGACACCGTCCAGCGCGGCGCTTTGGGCCAGCGGCGCTCGATGAAATTGACGACCGCATCGACCAGCACCACCAGGACGAAGGCGATCACCAGCGGAATCAGGATCTCGCTGAGGAAATAGAGAAGCGCCATCGCCGCGGCGGTTCCGGTGATGATTTGCGCGGTGACGACGGGCCGCGCGGTCATGAAGCGCTCGCGAAAATGGAAGTGTCCGCCGCCATCGCCGCGGTTTGCGGGCAAAAAGCATCATAATGCAACCACGTCGCGGTGCGGGTCGAACCTATCGTTGGCCAGCCTTTGCAGTTGCGAGTCTCGCCAGCGCGGTTACAGTCGAGGCGACTTTCCCGGAGAAACAGACCGATGCACAGCCTCAAGCGACTGTCCCTTCTGCTCGCTACATCCGCGCTCGCCGCCTGCGCGACAACGCCCCGGCTTGCCGTTGCCCCGCCGCCAGCCATCGTAGCCGAGCCGGTCGGTCCGGCAGAGCCGGCGCCGCTACCTGCCCTGATCGGCGAAGTCGCGATTCCGCATCAGGAGTTCAAGCTCGACAATGGCCTGACGGTGCTGGTTCACGAGGACCGCAAGGCTCCGGTGGTCGGGGTCGCAATGTGGTACAATGTCGGTTCGAAGGACGAGCCAAGAGGGAAGACCGGCTTCGCGCATCTGTTCGAGCATTTGATGTTCAACGGGTCGGAAAACCTGCCCGGAGACTTTTTCGAATATCTCCAGCAGATCGGCGCCACCGACTATAACGGGACCACCAACTTCGACCGGACCAACTATTTCCAGACGGTGCCGACGGGAGCGCTCGAGCGCGCATTGTTCATGGAGAGCGACCGGATGGGCTATTTGCTCGGAGCGGTCACCCGAACAAAGCTCGATAACCAGCGCGGAGTCGTCCAGAACGAAAAGCGCCAGGGCGACAACCAGCCGGGCGGCCTCGTCTTCTACGAAATCCTCGAGAATCTTTTCCCGGTTGGACATCCGTACCGCCACTCGGTGATCGGATCGATGGCCGACCTCGACGCCGCCAGCCTCGACGACGTGCAGGACTGGTTTCGCGACAAATATGGCCCCAACAATGCAGTGCTGGTCCTTGCCGGCGACATCGACGCGGCGAGCGCCCGAGTGCTGGTCGAGAAATATTTCGGAGAGATCGACCGCGGTCCGGACAATGTTCCCGCGGCTGCCGCCATCCCCGTCCTGACCGAGCCCAAGTCGAGCGTGATGAAGGACCGGGTCGCGGCGGTGACCGTGTCCCGCTACTGGCCGATGCCCGGGCTGCTCGACCGGCAGCTTGTCGCCCTCGATGTCGGCGGATCGGTGCTCGGCGGCCTCGCCAGCTCTCGCCTCGATCGAATCCTCGTCCGCGAAGAAAAGACGGCCGTGTCCGTCAGCGCGGGCCTGTATCCGCAGCAGCGCGTCGGCATCTTCTTCGCCCAGGCGACGGTAAAGCCGGGCGTTGATCCCGCGGTCGTCGAAAAGCGGCTGGACGAGATCATTGCCCAGTATGTTGCCGAGGGACCGAGTGCCGAAGAGGTCGCGCGGGCGGCGACCCGCGAAGTCAGCGGCCGAATCCGGGGACTTGAGCAGGTTGGCGGCTTCGGCGGGAAAGCTGTGACTCTTGCCCAGGGCGAAGTGCTCGCGAACGGCGACAGCGATTTTTACCGAAAGACGCTGGCCAATTATGCGACCGTGACGCCCGCCGAAGTGCGCTCGGCGATGGCCGAGTGGCTGACCAAGCCGGCGTTCAGCCTTCGCCTGGAGCCGGGCGACCGGCCTCCGTACGAAGAAGCCAAAGCGGTTGCGCAGAAGCCGGCCAAGGGCTCTGACAAAATCACGGTCACGAAGAAGCGCGAGATTCCGCCGCTTGCGGCGATGCAGGCGCTCGACTTCCCCGACGTCAGTCATGTGACCCTGGCGAACGGTGTCCAGGTCCATTACGCGCAGCGCAACGCGGTGCCGATCACCCAGGTCGCGCTGTCCTTCAACGCCGGCAATGCTTCCGACGCTCCCAACGAACGCGGCTTGCAGAGCCTCACCCTGTCGCTTCTCGACGAGGGGACCCAGACCCGAACGTCGCAGCAGATCGCCGAGGAGGAAGAGCGGCTCGGGGCCGAGATTTCGGCGGGCGCAACGTCGGACCGGAGCAATGTCAGCATGGCAGCCTTGAGCGCCAATCTGGAGCCGTCACTCGACCTGCTTGCCGACATCGTTCGCAATCCCGCCTTCGCTCCCGCCGAGCTGGAGCGCGTGCGCGGCCAGGTGCTGACCTCGATTGCCCAGCAGCTGAAGGACCCGAACGCGATGGCGAGCCGGGCGCTGCCGGCGCTTCTTTATGGTGAGGCTCACCCTTATGCGACGACCGGCGTCGGCAACGAGGCCACCGTCAGTGGCTTCACCCGCGACAATCTGGTCGCCTTCCAGCAGCGCTGGCTGAGGCCCGACAATCTGGAGATCTTCGTGGTCTCCGACCGGCCGCTGGCGGAAGTCCAGGCCGAGCTCGACGAGCGTTTCGGCCAGTGGCAGGCGCCGGCAGTGCCGCTGGGGCAGAAGCAGTTCAGCGCTCCGCCGCCGCGTCCGACCAAGCCCAGGATCGTGCTCATCGACCGGCCGCAATCGCCCCAATCGGTGATCATCGCGGGTCAGCTGACCCCCGTCGACCCGCGCAGCGACATCACCGCTCTAACCAGCGCCAACGACGTCATCGGCGGCGGTTTCCTGGCGCGGATCAACATGGATCTTCGCGAGACCAAAGGGTGGTCGTACGGAGTGCGCGGCAATCTTGTGCTCAACGAGCAGGCCGCGCCCTATCTCCTCTCGGCGCCTGTCCAGGCGGACAGGACCGGCGATTCGATTGCTGCGCTGAGGCAGAATTATCGATCGTTCCTCAGCACTGCCGGAACTACCGACGAGGAGCTGGCGAGGAT
>JACDCV010000124.1 GCA_013817375.1 Sphingomonas sp. | reverse complement strand
ACCGGAGCGCGAGCGCGCGAGCTGCCGTTCGCAAAGTCCGACGGCAAGCGCATCTGGACCTATCGCCACGCGATGACCCCGTCCGAAATGCCAACCGAACTGCTCGTCATCGGGTCGGGAGCGATCGGGATCGAGTTCGCCAGCTTCTACTCCGACCTTGGCGCCAAGGTGACGGTGGTCGAGATGCTCGACCGGATCGTTCCGGTGGAGGATGCCGAGGTCAGCGCGTTCCTCGCCAAGCAGGTCGAGAAGCAGGGCATGACGATCCTGACCCGCGCGAGTGTCGAAAGCCTCAAGGCGGACGGCAAGGGTGTGGCGGCAACGATCAAGGCTGCGGACGGCAAGACCGGCGAGCATCGCTTCAGCCACGCTATCGTGGCGGTCGGCATTGTCCCGAACACCGAGGGCGTCGGCATCGAAGAACTCGGGATCCAGACGACCAAGGGGCATATCGACACCGACGACCATTGCCGCACCAGCGTAGCCGGGATCTGGGCCATCGGCGACGTGACCGCTCCGCCGTGGCTCGCGCACAAGGCCAGCCACGAAGGCGTCACTGCCGCCGAGGCGATCGCCAGGGAGCTTGGCAACAAGGATGCGCACCCCCACGCGACCGATGTCAGGAACATTCCGGGCTGCACTTATTGCCGGCCGCAGGTCGCAAGCGTCGGCCTGACCGAGGCAAAGGCCAAGGAAGCGGGCTATGAAGTGAAGGTCGGCAAGTTCCCCTTCGTCGGCAACGGCAAGGCGATCGCGCTCGGCGAGGCGGAAGGGTTCATCAAGACGGTCTTCGACGGCAAGACCGGCGAGTTGCTCGGCGCGCACATGGTCGGTGCAGAAGTCACCGAGCTGATCCACGGCTATACGCTCGGAAAGACCGCGGAGCTGGTCGAGGAGGATTATTTCCAGACCGTCTATCCTCACCCGACCTTGAGCGAGATGCTTCATGAAAGCGCGCTCATGGCGTTCGGACGGGTCATTCACTTTTAGCTATTTCCTACAGCGCCGCTGCCGTGCGATGACCGCGCTGCCTCCGCGCCCTGGTGAGACCGCGCCTCTTTCCAAAGGTCGCCAAGCCTTCGGTGAAAGACTGCTCGTTGCCGTGAACATTCGGACCATTCGCCACACAAGCCCGGGGGAACTGTCATGATTTTTCGTTCGATCGCCGCCACCGTGGCGTTGTTCGCCTGCGCTCCCGCGACTGCAGCGACCATCGTCACCGCCGACCGGATGCTGGATGTCCAGACCGGACGTTACGTCGATAATCCGGCAATCCTCGTCGGCAACGACGGGCGGATCGTGTCGATCGGCAATCTGGCTTCGATGCAGGTGCCGGCGGGCACTCCGCAGATCGACCTGCCCGGGCGGACGCTCGTGCCCGGGCTGATCGACATGCACGTGCATTTCGACGGGACTCCGCTGATCGGCGGCTACCGAACCCTCGAATATACCGACGCCTTCGATACCGTCTTGGGCGTTCCGAACGCGAGGGCGACGCTTCATGCCGGTTTCACCACCGTCCGCAGCCTGGGGGCGGACAATTACAGCGATGTCGCCCTTCGTCAGGCGATCGATGAAGGCTTTATCGAGGGACCGCGGATCATTGCTGCCACATATGCGCTCGGCGCTACCGGCGGACATTGCGATGCCAACACCAACAAGCCGTCGCTGGCGCGGACCTCGCCAGGCGTCGCCGACGGACCGCAGGCAATCCGCCAGAAAGTGCGGGAGCTCAGGAAGCTTGGCGCTCAGCTGATCAAGGTCTGCGCAACCGGCGGCGTATTTTCGCGCAACACTGACCCGGGCGCTCAGCAGATGACGTTCGAAGAGCTGAAGATGGCCGCCGACGAGGCGCATATGCTGGGGATGAAGGTAGCAGCCCACGCCCATGGTGCGGAGGGTATCAAGGCCGCGATCCGCGCCGGAATCGACACCATCGAGCACGTCAGCTTCATCGACGACGAGGGCATTCGCCTGGCCAAGGAGCGCGGCACCTGGCTCGGCTTCGATATCTACAATACCGAATATACGCTCGCTGAAGGCGCCAAGAACGGCGTGTTGCCGGAGAATATCGAGAAGGAGCGGCAGGTCGGAACGCTTCAGCGCCAGAACTTTCAGAAAGCGGCCCAGGCTGGCGCCAAGATGATCTTCTCGAGCGACGCCGGCATCTACCCGCACGGGCAAAACGCGCGTCAATTCGCCGTGATGGTGCGATTTGGAATGACCCCGCTGGAGGCAATCCGGGCCGCCACCCTCAATGCCGCCCGGGCGCTTGGGCGCGAGCGTGACGTCGGCGCCATAGCCGTTGGCCGCTACGGCGATCTGGTCGCTGTTGTCGGCGATCCCATGCGGGACGTGACCGTGCTCGAAAGTCCAGCCGCCGTCATCAAGGGCGGCAAGCTGGTGAAGGCTCCCTGACCGAGGGCGGAACGGGCGCGGCCCGAAGCGTGTTCAGCTTTGCAAATGACTAGGACGGGAACAGCGGTGAATCGAGTGAGACTGATTTTCGCGGCGGCGGTCGTCGCCGCAATGGCTGCCTGCAACCAGGACGATTCGGCTAATGTGATGGCGCCCAGCGGCAATTCGCTCACCCCGGCCCAGGTCGATGCGGCGCTCGGGCCGGAGATTGTCGAAGCGGGCAACGAATCAGTCGACGCCAACAACGGTGTGAATGAAACGGAAGCGAACAATGTGCAGGAAACCACGCCGGTGAACACAAACAGCAACGCGGAGCAATGACATGAAGCGGGGTTTTTGCGACAATATCGACAAAGCGACGGTCCAGAATGAGGACTTTCGTCGGGTGCTCTACACGGGCGCGCATCTGCAGCTCGTGCTGATGACCCTGCAGCCCGGCGACGAGATCGGCGAGGAGGTGCACCCCGACCGCGACCAGTTCTTCCGGATCGAGGAAGGCGAAGGCGCAATCGACATCGACGGCCGCGAGAACCGGGTCGAGGATGACTTTGCAATTATCGTTCCGGCCGGCGCTCGCCACAACGTCCGCAACACCGGATCGCGGCCGCTGCGTCTCTACACCGTCTATGGCCCGCCCGAACACCAGGACCAGGTCATCCAGTCTACCAAGGCCGAAGCCGACCGCCGGCATCCGGACGAGGAGTGGGGTGGGGAGACGACAGAATAGCAATGAGAAAGCGCGGGCATTGCGTCGCAGCGCCCCGGCTCTAAAGCTGGCCCGATGATCAGCAAACTTTTTGCCGCAGCGATGCTCGCCGCAACCAGCCAGGCCGCTCTTGCGGTCCCCGTTTACATTCACGCAGACCGGGTGATCGCAGTGCCCGGGAAAGCCCCGCTCGGCGCTACCACAATCATCGTCGACAATGGCAGGATCGTCGATGTGCGCGCCGGCATTGTTGCTCCGCCGGAGGGCGCATCGACCGTCGTCGATTTGCGCGGCAAGACCGTCCTGCCTGGACTGATCGACAGCCATGTTCACCTGACATCCGACCGCGGCGGCGAGGCGAGACTTCTCGCCACCATTCGCGAAGAGCCGGCGATGCACGCGCTCGAAGCGCAGATGAACGGGATGAAGACCCTCCGTGCCGGCTTCACCACGGTCCGCAACCTTGGCGATGACGACGGAATCACGTTGGCTCTTCGCGAAGCGATCAAGCGCGGCTGGGTCCAGGGACCAAGGATTCTCGACGCCGCAAACTCGATCTCCACGACCGGCGGCCACATGGACGGGCGCGGAGCGTTGAACGACCAGCTGGTCGCGCATTTGCCTGATCCGGAGAATCTTTGCGACAGCGTCGAGAGCTGCCGCCGTGTCGTCCGCCGCCAGATCGACCGCGGCGCCGACGTGATCAAGTTCGCGACTACAGGCGGGGTCAACAGCGGCACCGGCCTCGCTACCCGGATGTTCGAGGACGAAGCGCGCTCTCTTGTGCAGACGGCGCACGCTTATGGCCGAAAGGTGGCTGTCCACGCCCACGGAGCGGATGGTGTGAAGCTCGCGCTTCGCGCCGGCGCCGATTCGATCGAGCACGGAACGGTGATGGACGAGGAGGTGATCCGCCTCTTCAGGCAGAGCGGCGCTTATTACGTTCCGACGCTTTCCACCGTGAACGGCTATCTCGAGCGGCTGGCGAAGGATCCCAACGCTTATGTCGGTCCCGTCAGGGAACAGATTGAGTGGCGGATCGGGATCACCGGCCAGTCGCTTGTCAAAGCCTATCCCGCCGGAGTGAAGATCGCCTACGGGACCGATGCGGGGGTGTCTAAGCACGGCCGCAACGCCGACGAGTTCGAGCTTTTGGTCAAATATGGAATGCCGCCGGTCGAGGCGCTGAAGGCGGCGACCGTCAACGCGGCCGATCTGCTAGGGCTGGCGAACGAGGTCGGCACGATCGAAGCCGGCAAGTCCGCCGACATCATCGCGGTTGATGGCGATCCCCTCACCGACGTGAAGGTCCTCAAGGATGTCGATTTCGTGATGGCTCGCGGCGACGTCATCAAGCCTTAGCAGAGGTCAGTTTCTTCCGCTGGCAGCCGACCCAGGCCTTGCCCTCCTCACCGCCCCACAAAAGCCAGGCTATAGAACCGGCCGACGGATTGGTTCTGGATCCCCACACCCGGCGGGTCACTTGCTTGTCGACTTCATGACGGGCGAAATAGCTGTACATGGACTTGATGTCGGCCGGGGCTCAGCCTCTCCTGGGCAACCAGCTGCCGAGCGCGATTGACCCCTATGTCCGTCCCGCCGCGATTGAAGCGCTCGCGAAGCTCCAGCCCCAGTTTTGCGTTGGCCGCGATCTTTTTGGTCGGTTTGACGCTCCAGCTGGCCATCGTCACTCTTTGCCTTCTCGCCGACCGAAGCTCAACTTCGCACTGATCGCCTGGTGCCGCGATACCGGCTAAAATCGGTGTGAGGGGGTCCGGTTTGTGGACCAGTCTGCCTTGCCTCACCCGTTGACCGCGTGCCGCTCCTCCTCTAATGGGCCGCTCGTCCCCGGGGCTGCGATCCGCACCCCGGCGGGACAAAGAGCTGAACATTGCTCAACATGCGCGTCGCCGGGCGGCTGAACGGCTGCTCAGGCTCCGCGCGTTTTTTGTTGGGCAAAGTAACCGCCGGGATTGCCGGCAACGAAAGGTGAAGGGCTTCATGCCAACGATTAACCAGCTGATCCGCAAGGGTCGCGAACCGCAGAAGGCCAAGTCCAAGGTCCCTGCGCTGGAGCAGAATCCGCAGAAGCGCGGAGTTTGCACCCGGGTGTATACGACGACTCCGAAGAAGCCGAACTCGGCGCTTCGCAAGGTGGCCAAGGTCCGCCTGACCAACCAGCGCGAAGTGATCAGCTACATCCCCGGCGAGGGCCACAACCTCCAGGAGCACAGCGTCGTGCTGATCCGCGGCGGCCGTGTGCGCGATCTTCCGGGTGTTCGCTATCACGTTCTTCGCGGCGTGCTCGACACGCAGGGCGTCAAGGATCGTCGCCAGTCCCGTTCCAAGTACGGCGCCAAGCGTCCGAAATAATCTGACGAGTAAGCCCCGGACAGGGCTCCCATCAAAACTATTTTGATGGGGTCCCGCATGTTCCGGAAACGGCTGAAGAGAAAGGAAATTCCATGTCCCGTCGTCGTCGTCCAGAAAAGCGCGAAATCCTCCCCGATCCCCGTTTCGGGGACCTGATCCTGTCGAAGTTCATGAATTCGGTGATGCTCGACGGCAAGAAGTCGGTCGCCGAAGGTATAGTCTATGGCGCGCTCGACAATGTCGAGGCCCGGCTGAAGAAGGAGCCGCTGTCGGTCTTCCACGAGGCGCTGAACAATGTGAAGCCGGGCATCGAGGTCCGTTCCCGCCGGGTGGGCGGCGCGACTTACCAGGTTCCGGTCGAGGTCCGTCCGGAGCGCGGCCAGGCGCTTGCCATCCGCTGGCTGATCATTGCCGCTCGGGCACGGTCCGAAAAGACGATGGCGGCGC
>JACDCV010000012.1 GCA_013817375.1 Sphingomonas sp. | reverse complement strand
ATGTAGAAGGCCATGATGGGAAGCACCGCGCCGTTCATCGTCATGCTGACCGACATTTCGTCGAGCGGGATTCCGTCGAACAGCAATTTCATGTCCTCGACGCTGTCGATCGCAACGCCCGCCATCCCGACGTCGCCGGCGACGCGGGGATTGTCGCTGTCGTAGCCGCGGTGGGTGGCGAGATCGAAGGCGACGCTCAGCCCCTTCTGCCCGGCGGCGAGGTTGCGGCGGTAGAAGGCGTTGGATTCCTCGGCGGTCGAGAAGCCGGCATATTGCCGGATTGTCCACGGACGGCCCGCGTACATCGTCGCATAAGGGCCGCGCGTGTAGGGCGGAAGGCCGGGATAGCCGCTGTCGATGCCTGCCGAATCTTCCGGCCCGTAAACATTCTGGATCGGGATCTGCTCGAGCGTTTCTCGCGACAGGTCGCGGCCGCGGCTTTCCTTCGCCGCGCGCTTTTCCCAGTCCTCACGAGTGACTTTTTCGGCCATTGGCTGTTGCCCTAGCAGCCCGTTTCGATTTTCGGGAGTGGCCAGGAGCAGCGGCGAAGCATTTGCGACAGTGAAGCGTTTCATCCTCGATAAAGGAGAAGAAACATGCCTGCCAAGTCCAAGGCACAGCAGAAAGCGGCGGGAGCAGCGCTGTCCGCCAAGCGCGGGGACACTGAAAAGAGCGAACTTCAGGGCCCGTCCAGGCAAATGGCGGACTCGATGACCGAGAAAGAGCTGGAGGAGCTGGCCTCGACCAAGCGCAAGGGCAAGCCCGAGCACGTCGACGACTGATCCCCTCTCGCTCGCTGCTGCCGGCCATTTTCGGCTCAGCAGCAGGCGCAGCCCTTGACCGGTCCGCCTCAGTCCATGCTAGCGCCCCTGCAGGTCCTGATAACAGGGGAGTGGCCTGCAGTTGAGCCTTGGAGTGTTGCTGGCCCTGCCCTTTCTGGGGGCGCTGCTCTGCGCTGCATTGTACCGCAGCAGCCGGACCGTGCAGGCGCTCGCGGCGCTTGGCGCCAACACTGCTGCTTTCCTCCTGCTCCTGTCCTTCGCCCCGGGCGTCATCGGAGCGGGCGAAGTCGTCACTGCGAAGCTCGAATGGGTGCCGTCGATCGGGCTAAATGCGAACCTGTTCCTCGATCCCTTGGGATGGATGTTCGCCGGGCTGATCCTCGGCATCGGCCTGCTGATCCTGATTTACGCGCGTTTTTACCTGTCTCCGGCCGATCCGATGGGGCGCTTTTACGCCTTCCTGATGCTCTTCCAGGGCGCGATGCTCGGGATCGTCCTTTCCGACAATGTGCTGCTGCTGATCGTCTTCTGGGAGCTGACCAGCCTTTCGTCCTTCCTCCTGATCGGCTTCTGGAGGGCTCGCCCCGACGCTCGTGAAGGGGCACGAATGGCGCTCGCCGTCACCGCCGGTGGCGGGCTCGCCTTGCTTGCGGGCGTGCTCGTTCTTGGCAATATCGCCGGCTCCTATGACCTGACGACCATCCTCGGCGAGCGCGAAATCATTCAAAGCTCGCCGCTCTACCCGCTTGCGCTCGGGCTGATCCTCGTCGGCTGCTTCACCAAGTCGGCGCAATTCCCGTTCCATTTCTGGCTTCCGCACGCGATGGCGGCGCCGACTCCGGTCAGCGCTTATCTTCACTCCGCGACCATGGTGAAAGCGGGCGTCTTCCTGCTTGCGCGGATGTGGCCGGTGCTCGCGGGGACCGACATGTGGTTCTATTCGGTGGCCACGGTCGGCCTGGTGACGATGCTGATCGGCGCCGCAATCGCCTTGTTCAGCAATGATCTCAAAGCCCTTCTCGCTTATTCGACGGTTAGCCACCTCGGCTTCCTGACCATGCTGTTCGGCTTCGGAACACCGATGGCCGCGGTTGTCGGCATCTTCCACATCCTCAACCATGCGACCTTCAAGGCGGCGCTGTTCATGATCGCCGGGAATATCGATCATGAGGTCGGCACGCGGGATGCCCGTCGGCTCGGCGGCTTGCTGACCCTGATGCCGATCACTGCAACCGTCGGAATAGTCGCCGCGGCCTCGATGGCCGGATTCCCGCCGCTCAACGGATTCCTGTCCAAGGAAATGATGCTCGAGCAAGCCGCCCATACAATCTGGGCCGATCTCAGCTGGCTGGTGCCGGTGCTAGCGACGATCGCCGCTGCTTTGTCCGTCGCTTATTCGCTGCGCTTCCTGGTGCACGTTTTCCTTGGGCCAAAGCGGCTCGACTATCCCCGGACGCCCCACGATCCGCCGCCCGGCATGTGGCTTCCCCCGGCGCTTCTGGTGGTGCTGGTCATTGCCGTCGGCCTGTTCCCGGCCGCGATCGCCGGTCCGCTGGTCCAGTCGGTATCGGGCGCGGTGATCGGTGCCGAGCCGCCTTATTTTGCACTGAAGATGTGGCACGGCTTCACCCCGGCGCTGCTGATGAGTGCGCTCGCGATTGCCGCGGGTGCGGCGATCCTGTGGCGCTACGCCGCTGCAGAATCTGTGTGGACGAGGCTCCCGATCCCTGTCGCCAAGGCGCTGTTCGAAGGATTCATGCGACGGCTGGTCGAGACCAGCTACAGCCTGGATTCGGCGATCCACAACGGGTCGCTCCAGCGCTATCTCGCAATCCTGTTTGTCACCGCCGTGGTCCTGGCGGCGGGCGGTGCGCTCACCGGTGGCGGAAGCCTTACCGGCGACCGGGCGACGATTCCCGCAAACCCCGTGGCGATCATCGGCTGGCTGGCAATGATCGGCGCTACTGCGGCAGTGATCTGGGCGCAGCGAAGGCGCTACCTCGCGCTCATCTTCATCAGCGTCGTCGGCCTCGTCGTCGCGATGGGCTTCGTCCACCTTTCCGCTCCCGACCTTGCCCTGACCCAGGTGTCGGTGGAGGTCGTCACGATCCTTCTGCTCCTGCTCGCGCTCAACATGCTTCCCCGCCAGCCGCCGCCGGTGAGCAGCGCGCGGCGAAGGGCGAGGGACGGGCTGATCGGCGCAGTCGGCGGAGTGGCGGCGGGCCTTGCCGCCTGGGCAGTGATGACCAGGGTGCCGAACGATCCGATTTCGTCGTTCCACTGGGCGAACGCTTATTCGGGCGGCGGCGGCACCAATGTGGTCAACGTAACGCTGGTCGATTTCCGCGCGTTCGACACGTTCGGCGAGATCATCGTCCTTGGCATTGCCGCGCTCGCAATCTTCGCGCTTCTCGAGACTGCGACCCGGGGAGTCTCCGGCTATCGGCTTCTCCACTGGAAGTTCGAGACGGTCAATTCGCCCGAGCGGCACCCTATGATGATGGTGGTCGCGACCCGGCTATTGCTCCCGCTCGCGATCATTGTCGGACTCTACATCTTCCTTCGCGGCCACAATCTGCCGGGCGGCGGGTTCATTGCCGGGCTCATCTTCTCGATCGCGATGCTGATGCAATATATGGCGTCGGGCTTCGAATGGGCCGACCGCCGAGCGAGGGTAACGCGGCACTCGCTGATTTCGTGGGGAGTGATCATCGCCGCCGCCACCGGTGTCGGAGCGATCGTCTTCGATGCGCCGCTGTTCAGCACCGCCTTTGCGCATTTCCAACTGCCGCTTGTCGGCGAGTTCGAGCTGGCCACTGCGATGCTGTTCGATCTCGGGGTCGCAATCACCGTCTTCGGGGCAGTGATGCTTGCGCTCGCCGAGCTTTCTCACGTCGCCCAGCGCGCCGAGGGGACTATCGAGGACGATACGCCGATGGACGTCGATCCGAGCCGAGGCCCCAGGGAGGAGCCGGCGTGAGCATCGAGTTTCTCGTCGCCAGCACGGTCGCGGTCCTCACCGCCGCGGGGATCTTCCTCTGCCTTCGCGGGCGTACCTTCCCGGTCGTCCTTGGACTGACGATGCTGTCCTACGCCACCAACGTCTTCCTGTTTTCGATGGGACGGCTGGTGGTGAACCGGCCGCCGATTTTCGACGAGGCTGCGACTGACTATGCGGACCCTTTGCCCCAGGCGCTGGTGCTGACCGCGATCGTCATCGCATTCGGAATGACGGCGCTGGTCGTGGTGCTTTCGCTGAGGACCTATCTGGAAACCGGCACCGACCATGTCGATGGCGACTCCGCTCCTGAAGAGGAGTGCGAGGAGCGGTGAATCACCTGATCGTCCTTCCCGTCCTTCTTCCGGCCTTCGTCGCTGCACTGATCATGCTGTTCCGAAGGTACACGCTTCGCATCGGCCGCACCGTTTCAATAGCGTCCAGCCTGACTCTGCTGCTGACCGCGGTCTTTCTCCTGGTTCAGGCGAGCGACGGCAGCGTCGCCTCCTACGCTTTGGGTGACTGGCGAGCGCCGTTCGGGATCGTTCTCGTTCTCGACCGGCTGAGCGCCCTGATGCTGCTGTTGACGGCGACCCTGTCGCTGCTCGTCCTGTGGTACGCGATCCAGACCGATCTCGACCGGCGCGGCTGGCACTTTCACTCGCTGTTCCACTTCCAGATGCTCGGGCTCAACGGCGCCTTCCTGACTGGCGACCTGTTCAACCTGTTCGTCTTCTTCGAAGTGCTCCTGATCGCCTCCTACGGGCTGATGCTTCACGGCCAGGGCGCCGAGCGCCTGAAGGCCGGCGTCCAATATGTGATCATCAACCTGGTTGGGTCGACTCTCTTCCTGATCGCGGTCGGTGTCCTTTATGGTGTCACCGGAACGCTCAACATGGCCGACATGGCGGTCCGGGTCGCTGCTATTCCACCCCAGGACCAGGGACTGCTCCGGGCCGCCGCGGCTGTGCTGATGTCGGTGTTCGCGTTGAAGGCGGCGCTTCTTCCGCTTCATGTCTGGCTTCCACGAACCTACGCCAACACCTCGCCGGCAGTGGCTGCCTTGTTCGCGATCATGACCAAGGTCGGGGTTTATTCGATTATCCGGGTGATGACCCTGGTGTTCGGGACCGGAGCAGGCGAGGCGGCCTGGGCGCCTGCCGAATGGATGTTGCCGGCAGCGCTTCTGACGGTCGTCATCGGTTTTGCCGGACTGCTTGCAGCGCGCGGGCTTCGCGACCTCGCCGCCTTCGCTTTGATCGGTTCCACGGGGACCTTGCTGGTCGCAGTGTCGCTTTTCGACGAGGCCGCGCTTGCAGCGGCGCTTTATTATTTGCCGCATACGACCTTGGCCGCGGCGGCGCTGTTCCTGGTCACCGATTCGGTGCAGCGGCGGCGTCCGGAGAACGGCGATTCGCTGGTCCCCGGGCCGCGGTTCGTGTCTAGCGAGGCCTTGTCCGTGCTGTTCCTGATGACGTCGATCGCAATCGTCGGCCTGCCGCCGCTGTCAGGCTTCGTCGGCAAGCTGTTGATCCTCGAAGCAGCGCAGCCGCTGCCCAGCGCTCCCTGGGTGTGGTCGACCATCCTTCTGACCACGTTCGTCGGGATCGTCGCTTTGGCGCGGGCCGGGAGCACCCTGTTCTGGAAAAGCGCGGCAATCGGCGAGGGCCCATTGCCTGCCGCGCGCTGGCAGCGCACCGCCGACCTGATGCCCGCGACTACCATCCTGCTGCTTCTCGCAATACTCACTGTGCTCGCTGGTCCTGCGATGGACTATATGGACAAGGCGGCCGCCCAATTGTTCTTGCCCACCGCCTATATCGAGGCGGTTCTCGGCGGACAGGGGAGGTGATGCGATGCTCGTGAAGCTGTTCCCGCATCCGGGACTTACCGCGCTCCTCATCCTCGTGTGGATGCTTCTTCTTAACAACTTCACGCTTGGCGGCCTTCTGCTCGGGGCGCTGCTCGGCATCCTCATTCCGGCACTGACCGCCGTCTATTGGCCGAACCGGCCGCAAATCCGCTTCGGATGGCCGATCCTTGGCTACCTCGCGATTGTCTTTTTCGACATCGTCATTGCCAATTTCCAGGTCGCCAGGCTGATCCTGTTCCGGCGGAGCAAGGACCTTCGCTCGCGCTGGCTGGTGATCCCGCTCGAGCTTCGCTCGCCCGAGGCGATCGGAACGCTTGCCGGAACCATCAGCCTGACCCCGGGGACCGTGACCAGCGACATTGCGGCGGACGGCCGCTCGCTTCTCGTCCACATGCTCGACGTGGAGGACGAGGCCTGGGAAGTCGCCCGGATCAAGAGCCGGTACGAAGCGCGGCTGCTGAGGATCTTCCAATGATCGAGCTGGCGCTGAAACTCGCCTTCGCCTGCGTCAGCATCGCGATCCTGCTGAACCTTTACCGGCTGCTTGCCGGCCCCAGCCGGAGTGACCGGATTCTCGCTCTCGACACGATGGTGATCAACGCCATCGCAATCATCGTCCTGTTCGGAATCAGCCAATTGACCACACTATATTTCGAGATCGCATTGCTGCTGGCGATGGTCGGCTTCGTCAGCACTGTCGCGTATTGCAAGTTCGTCCTTCGCGGCGACATTGTGGAGTGAGCAGATGAGCCTCCTTGTCGAGATCATCGTCTCCCTGCTGCTGGTGCTCGGCGGTGGCTTCGCGCTGGTTGGTTCCTGGGGCCTGGCCCGGCTGCCCTCGCTGATGACCCGGCTCCATGGGCCGACCAAGGCGACGACCCTTGGTGTCGGCAGCTGCCTCATTGCCTCGGCAATCTATCTCCCCTGGACGACGGGCACCTACACGGCCCACGAATTTTTGATCGCCTTGTTCCTGTTCATCACGGCGCCGGTGTCGGCGAACATGATCGCCAAGGCGCATATTCACCGACAGGGATGGCGCCTCGACCCGAACCCCGCCGACGACATTGTCGAAGGGCTTCCGCAAACCGGCGGACCGACCGGCTGGGCGACCTTCTGGTGCCCTCCGGGACGGCAGTGGATGGGATCGAGCCTGGTCGATGGCGACTGTATCGAGCCGCCTGGCGGAAGCGGCGCGAGCTGATGCGCGCCTTCTGGGACGATCGACAGCGCGCTCATTCGACGGCCGCAGAATTCTTCAACGGCAAGCTTCATCCCGCGGCCGAGCATTCCGGGCGGGTCGATGCGATCCTCGCCGCGATCGGCCCCACCGAAACGCCCGGCGATTGCGGGCTTGAGCCGCTGCTGGCGGTTCATTCCGCACTTTTTGTCGAATTCCTTCAATCGGCTCACGACCGGTGGCTGGAGGCCGGCCGCGACGGAGACGCTTTCCCATACACCTTCCCGGTCGTCGGCCGCCGCCCGCTCGATCTTGGCCGTATCGACGCACTTCTTGGCGCTTACAGCTTCGACACCTCGAGCCCGATCGGTCCGGGCACCTGGGAGTCGGCTTATTGGAGCGCCCAGACCGCGCTCGCCGCGCTTCGGACAGTTCTCGATGGTGAGCGAAGCGTCTTCGCTTTGTGCCGTCCTCCGGGGCATCACGCCGGTCCCGATTATTGCGGCGGCTATTCCTATCTGAACAGCGCTGCGATCTGCGCCGAGGCGGCGCGTGCCGAGGGACGGCGGCGAGTGGCGATCCTCGACGTCGATTATCATCACGGCAATGGCACCCAGGACATTTTCGCCGGCCGCGACGACATCGTCTTCGCTTCGATCCACGCCGACCCGGCGACGGACTATCCCTACTTCTGGGGCCATGCCGACGAGAGCGGCGGCAACATCCTCAACCTGCCCTTGCTCCGCGGCACCGACTGGAGCGGCTACGAGCCGGCGCTGACTCAGGCGCTCGACTGGATCGAACGGTTTGAGCCCGAACTGCTGGTCGTCAGCTACGGTGCCGATACGCACGAAGCCGATCCCATCAGCCACTTCAAGCTCAGGACCAGCGACTATGCGCTTATGGCCCGGAAAATCGCCTCGCTCGGCCTTCCGACCCTGATTGTGATGGAAGGCGGCTATGCGGTCGATGCGCTCGGCTCCAATGTAGCCGAGTTCCTCAGCGGGTTCCGATAGGCACGTGATCATGGGCGGCGTGCAGCGCAATTGCCGAAGGAGAAGTTCGATGATGCGAATGATGACTGCCGGCCTGCTGATGGCCGCCGCAGCATGCGCGCCCGCACCGCCGCCCGCATCCAGCCCGCTGGCTGCGCTTGATTCGGCGGCGCGGGATTATGTCGCTCTGCAGCTCGCGATCGGCGAAAAGGAAGAGGGCTATATCGACGCATATTACGGTCCGCCGGAGTTGAAGGAGCGCGGGAAGCAGATCGCCGCGTCGCGCGACGTGCGGCAGCTCGGCTCGGACGTGGATGCTCTTGCTGCCCGAATTCAAAGCCTCTCCGGATCGGTCGGCCAGCCGCTCGCCGCCCGGACTCGCTTCATCCAGGCAAATTTGAACGCCGCGCGCACCCGGTTGCGGATGATGGCTGGCGAGAAGGTGAGCTTCCAGGACGAAGCCAGGAACCTGTTTGGAGTTGCTCCGGAGCTCAAGCCGCTGACCGCATACGATCCGGTCCTCGCGCAGGTCGACAGGC
The DNA here is from genome assembly GCA_013817375.1 of Sphingomonas sp. GTDB lineage: Bacteria > Pseudomonadota > Alphaproteobacteria > Sphingomonadales > Sphingomonadaceae > Sphingomicrobium. The sequence continues at coordinate 20,177 of JACDCV010000012.1, read as the reverse complement.
TAGTGCCAGGCGATGGTCCGCTGTGGCAGCGTGTCGATTCATTTCAGAACCGGTTTGTCATTCCGACCGAACGGCTCAAGCCGGTATTCGACGCCGCAATCGCCGAGTGCCGCTCGCGCACGCTTCGACATATTGCGCTGCCGAAGGAAGAGCGCTTCGACCTCGGGTTCGTGACGGGCAAGAGCTGGTCCGGGTACAATTATTACCAGGGCAATTACGCGAGCCGGATCGAGATCAACACCGACCTTCCGATCCGGATTTCGCGGGCCGTCGATCTTGGCTGCCACGAAGGCTATCCGGGGCACCATGCGCTCAACGTACTAGTCGAACAGCGGCTGGTCCGCGAGCGCGGCTGGACGGAGTTCAGCGTCTATCCGCTTTACTCCCCGCAATCCCTGATCGCCGAGGGGTCTGCCAATTACGGCATCGACCTGGCGTTTCCAGGGCCCGAGAAGCTCGCCTTCGAAACCCGGATACTTTACCCGCTCGCCGGCCTGCCGACGGCGGACGCTGCCCGCTACGATCAGCTGCTCGACGCCATGAAAGACCTTCAAGGTGCGAGGCTGACCATTGCTGCGGACCTTCTCGACGGCCGGATTACCGACGCGCAGGCGATTTCGCTTACGCAAAAGTACCAGCTGGTGAGTGAAGCGAGAGCTCGGCAGACGGTCGACTTTACCAAGCAGTATCGAAGCTACGTCCTCAACTACGGTCTCGGCCAGGACATGGTCCGGCGCGACGTGGAAGCCTATCCGGCACCGATTGCGCGCTGGAAAAGGTTCGAGCAGATCATCAGCCAGCCGACGCTGCCGTCGGACCTGAAGCCGCTCTGACTAGAGCTTCTCGGTGAGCTCGGGGACGATCTTGAACAGGTCGCCGACGAGGCCGATGTCCGCGACCTGGAAGATCGGCGCGTCCTCGTCCTTGTTGATTGCGACGATGACCTTGGAATCCTTCATCCCCGCGAGGTGCTGGATCGCGCCGGAAATGCCGATCGCGATATACACGTCGGGAGCGACGATCTTGCCGGTCTGGCCGACCTGGTAATCGTTGGGCGCATAGCCGGCATCGACCGCCGCGCGGCTGGCGCCGACGGCGGCGCCGAGCTTGTCGGCGAGCGGGTCGAGAAGGGCATGGAATTGCTCGCCTGATCCGAAAGCGCGGCCGCCCGAAACGATGATGCTCGCACTGGTGAGCTCGGGGCGATCGGAATGTGCCGCTTCCATCCCGACGAAGGTCGACAGCCCTTGGTCGCCAGGCCCGCCAACCTGCTCGATCTCCGCCGAGCCGCCGTCGGCTGCCGCCTTTTCGAAGCCGGTAGCGCGAACGGTCATCACCTTCTTGGAGTCGCTCGAGCGAACCGTGGCAATCGCATTGCCGGCATAGATCGGGCGGACGAACGTATTCTCGTCCTCGATCTCGATCACGTCCGAGATCTGCATCACGTCGAGAAGGGCTGCGACCCGCGGCGCGATATTCTTGCCGGTCGTGGTCGCCGGAGCGAGAAAGGCGTCGTGGTGGTCCATCAGCGAAACCACGAGAGGAGCGACATTTTCGGCAAGCTGGTGCTCGTAAGCCTTGTCGTCGGCGACATGGACCTTGCCGACACCGGCGATCTTGGAGGCAGCTTGCGCAACCGCGCCGACATCGCTTCCGGCGATGAGCAGATGCACTTCGCCAAGCTTCGACGCAGCGGTGACGGTCGCGAGAGTGGCGTCCTTCAGCTCGCCATTCTCATGTTCGACCAGAACGAGCGTCTTCATCCGACCACTCCCGTTTCACGCAATTTGTCGATCAGCTCGTCCACCGAGCCGACCTTGATTCCCGCCTGCCGTTTCGAAGGCTCGCTGACCTTCACCGTCTCCAGCCGGCGCGATATGTCGACTCCAAGCTCGTCGGCGGTCCTGGTCTCAAGCGGCTTGGATTTCGCCTTCATGATGTTCGGCAGGCTCGCGTAACGCGGCTCATTGAGGCGCAAGTCGGTGGTGACGACGGCCGGAATGTTGAGCTCGACTGTCTCCAGGCCGCCGTCGACTTCGCGGGTGACCTTCACCTTGCCGTCCCCGGGCTCGACCTTGGAAGCGAAGGTGCCCTGGGGCCAGCCGAGAAGCGCAGCGAGCATCTGGCCGGTCTGGTTGCTGTCGTCGTCGATCGCCTGCTTGCCGAGCACGATCATGTCGGGCTTTTCGTCCCCGGCGATCTTCGCGAGGATCTTGGCGACGCCAAGCGGCTCGACCTCATCATCAGTCTGCACCAGGATTGCGCGGTCGGCGCCCATCGCGAGCGCGGTGCGCAAGGTTTCCTGCGCCTTGGCGGGGCCGATCGAGACTGCAACGATCTCCGTCGCCACGCCCTTTTCCTTCAGGCGGATCGCTTCCTCGACCGCAATCTCGTCGAACGGGTTCATGCTCATCTTGACGTTGGCAAGGTCGATGCCGGAGCCGTCCATCTTGACCCGCGGCTTGACGTTGTAATCGATGACTCGCTTGACCGCGACGAGTAGCTTCATGCCTTCGCTCCTGAACCTTTACGCCGGCACTGCCTGGCGGACTTCCGCGACGATCTTCCTTGCGGCATCGCCAAGGTCGTCGGCGGGAATGATCGCAAGCCCGCTGGAGGCAAGGATGTCCTTGCCCTGGCGGACGTTGGTGCCTTCCAGCCTGACGACCAGCGGCACTTCGAGCTCCATCTCGCGAGCAGCGGCGACGATCCCCTCGGCGATGATGTCGCAACGCATGATCCCGCCGAAAATGTTGACGAGAATGCCCTGAACCGCGGGGTCGGACAGAATGATCTTGAACGCCGCGGTGACCTTTTCCTTCGATGCCCCGCCGCCGACGTCGCAGAAATTGGCAGGCTCTCCGCCTTCCAGCTTGATGATGTCCATCGTCGCCATTGCGAGGCCGGCGCCGTTGACCATGCAGCCGATATTGCCGTCGAGCTTGATGTAGGCGAGGTCGAATTTGGCGGCCTCGAGTTCCGCCGGCTCTTCCTCGCTGGGGTCGCGAAGCTTCTCGATGTCCGGGTGCCGGAACTCGGCATTGCTGTCGAAGCTGATCTTCGCGTCGAGAACCAGCAATTGGCCGTCACCGGTGATCGCAAGCGGATTGATCTCGATCTGCGACGCGTCGGTGCCGATGAACGTGTCGTAGAGCTTCTTGAGAATCTTCGCCGACTGCATGGCAAGGTCGCCTTCGAGGCCCAGCGCAGCGGCCACCGCCCGCCCGTGATGGGGCTTCAGCCCGGTCGCCGGGTCGATGGTCAGTGTCTCGATCTTGTCCGGAGTCTCGTGAGCGACCTTCTCGATGTCCATGCCGCCCTCGGTCGAGGCGACGATTGCAATCCTGCTGCTCTCGCGATCGACGAGCAGCGCCAGATAGAATTCCTTTTCGATATCGACGCCGTCGGTGATGTAGAGCCGCTGCACCTGCTTTCCGGCGGGACCGGTCTGCACCGTCACCAGCGTATTGCCGTGGATTTCCTCGGCATGCTCGCGGACCTCTTCGATCGAATGGGCGAGCCTGACTCCGCCCTTGGCCTCGGGGGAAAGCTCCTTGAACTTGCCCTTGCCGCGGCCGCCGGCATGAATCTGCGATTTGACGACCCACAAGGGTCCGGGAAGTTTCCTTGCAGCTTCGACAGCCTCCTCGGGGCTCATCGCCGCGTGGCCGGCGGGGACCGGGACCCCGAACTTCGCGAGAAGCTCTTTTGCCTGATATTCATGGATGTTCATGGCGCCGCCTTAAGCAGATTGAACCGATGCTGCAAAGCCGAGGGGAAGTATCGAAAGGTCCCAATGTTCGCACTGACGGCGCAGTTCCGCGGTGCTAATTCCCTTCGCGGCAGCGGCCGTCGAACCTGCTAGACTTATTGACGGCGTGTAGGACAGACATTTTATCGTGGCCGAAGAATATCGACCCTTACGAAAGATCATCCATGTCGACATGGATGCATTTTACGCGTCGGTGGAGCAGCGCGATAATCCGGAGCTTCGCGGGCTCCCGCTGGCGGTCGGCGGCGGCCATCGCGGAGTCGTCGCCGCCGCGTCCTATGAGGCGCGCAAATATGGAGTCCGCTCGGCGATGCCGTCGGTGACGGCGCGGCGACGCTGCCCCGACATCGTCTTCGTAAAGCCGCGCTTCGACGCCTATCGCGAGGTTTCCAGCCAGATCCGCGCGATCTTCGCCGATTATAGCGATCTGGTGGAGCCGCTGAGCCTCGACGAGGCCTATCTCGATGTCAGCGAGGACCGGCTTGGACTTGGAAGCGCCCGGGCAATTGCCGAGGACATCCGCCGCCGGATAGCCAGCGAGACCAAGCTCACCGCCTCGGCCGGGGTCTCTTATTGCAAGTTCATCGCCAAGCTTGCCTCCGATTACCGAAAGCCGGACGGGTTGACGGTGATCAGGCCCGCGCAGGGCCCGGATTTCGTCGCGTCCCTCCCGGTGGCGCGATTCCACGGCGTCGGCCCGGTGACCGCGCGCAAGATGGAAAGCCTTGGAATTACTACCGGGGCCGACCTCAGGAGCTGGAGCCAGCCCGAGCTCGAATCCCGGTTCGGAAGCAGCGGCAAATGGTATTGGTCGATCTGCCGCGGGATCGACGAGCGCGAAGTGAAACCGGACCGGCCGTACAAATCGGTGAGCGCCGAGCGGACGTTCGACGATGATCTGAGCGAGCCCGAACGGCTGGCCGCCGAGCTCGACCGGATCGCGGATTATGCCTGGGCCAGGGTCGAGAAAGCGCAGGTCGCGGGCAGGACGGTAACTCTGAAGGTGAAATATGGCGATTTCTCGCTAATCACCCGGTCCAGGAGTTTCCCCGCGCCGGTGAGCGATCGGAGCGCGTTCGGGCTCGCGGGCCAGGCGCTGCTTTTCGGGATTGTTCCGGCTTCGAAAGGAATACGGCTGCTTGGCCTCGGGCTCCACAACCTGGGCGATCGCTTCGACGAGCCGAGGCAGCTCGGACTCGCAATTTAAGGTAAGTTGTGATATAAAATTGTCACAGAGGCTGCTGCGCTCCCGCGGCGGCCCCAACTTCTAGGAACCTGAAATTCGGCGGTGAGCCACGACGATTTGTCGTTTTGGGGGGCGATGCGCAACGCGTCGGCTCTTGCCGCCATCAGGACAGAAAGGTGTGCGAATGGCTGCCAAGCCTTTGAGCTTCGACGTTGGTGATTATGTTGTTTACCCCAAGCACGGTGTCGGCCGAGTTGTCGAACTGCAGAGCACCGAAATCGCCGGAACGCGTCTCGATCTCTACGTCCTTCGCTTCGAGAAGGAGAAGATGACTCTTCGCGTTCCCGTCAACAAGGCGGATTCGATCGGAATGCGCAAGCTGTCGTCGGACAAGACGATGAAGGACGCGCTTGAGACACTGAAGGGCAAGCCCAAGGTCAAGCGCACCATGTGGTCGCGCCGCGCCCAGGAATATGAGGCGAAGATCAACTCGGGCGATCTGACCTCGATCGCCGAGGTCGTGCGCGACCTGTTCCGTCCCGACGATGCTCCCGAGCAAAGCTATTCGGAGCGGCAGATTTTCGAAGCGGCTTCGTCGCGTCTGGCTCGTGAGCTCGGCGCCATGGAGCAGATCGACGAGAAAGCGGCGCTCGCCAAGATCCTCGAAATACTGAACGAGGCCGCGCTCATCCACCACAAGCCCAAGGAGCCTGCGGTCGCCTGACCGGCTGGTTCCAAACTGATCGCAAGAGGGCGTGCCGGAAACGGCGCGCCCTTTTTTGCACCGCCTGTGCAGATTCCGCTTGCCGCTACATCTGTAGCACTGTATGGTATACATAATACACAGGAGACAGGCGATGCGAAACGTGATTCTGGCGGGTGTGGCAGTGGCGGCGATGCTTGGGGCATGCAGCCAAAGCAGGGCTCAGGATGGCGGCGCCAATGTCCAGCGCAGCTACCAGGTCGGCCAGTTCCAGCAGATCCACGTCGCCGGTCCTTATGAGGTTCAGGTCCGCACCGGCGGGTCGCCAAGCGTGTCGGCGAGCGGTCCCGAAGGGCTGATCGAACGGCTGGTGGTCGAGGTGAAGGGCGACAGGCTGCTTATCCACCCGCGCCGGGAGCGGAATAATTGGTTCGCAGGCTGGAGGGGTAGCCGCGGAACCGCCATCATCCAGGTGACCGCACCCGCGCTCAACGCTGCAGCGATCGCGGGTTCGGGCGGGATCAGGATCGACCAGGTTCGCGGCGACCGGTTCGACGGAAGCATCGCCGGGTCGGGCGACCTCGAGGTCGGCGATTTGGATGTCCAGCAGCTCAAGCTGTCGATCGCCGGCTCGGGCGACGTTCGCGCTCGCACCGGCCAGGCAAGAAGCTCCAGGTACAGCATCGCCGGTTCGGGCGACATCGACGCCCGCGGAATTCGCGCCGAAACGGCCGAAGTCTCGATCGCCGGGTCGGGTGCGGTCAGCGTTCAGGCGACCGGCACTGCGGACGTCAAGATCATGGGGTCGGGCGATGTCAATGTGAGCGGCGGCGCCAAGTGCAACGTCAGCAAGTCGGGATCCGGATCGGTCAACTGCTCTTAAGCCCGTTTTAACCATGATCGGCGAAGGTCGAGAGATGAGCATTCGCCTTCTCGCCTTCGCCGCCGCCACCATGGCGGCTTGCGCTCCGGCCGCTGCGGCTAACCGCAGCTTCACGATCACCGGCTTCGACCGGGTTCGCGTGGACGGACCCTACAGGGTCCGGCTGACGACCGGGGTTGCGCCATTTGCCAAGGCGAGCGGGTCGTCGGCCGCTCTAGATGGCGTTTCGATCGAGGTTCAGGGCCGGACGCTCATCGTGCGCAAGACCGCGTCGAGCTGGGGCGGCTATCCCGGCCAGAGCGCGGGACCGGTCGAAATCACTCTCGGCACCCACGAACTGTCCACCGTCTGGGTGAACGGCGCCGGAAATCTTTCGATCGACAAGGCAAAGGGGCTTTCGTTCGACCTTTCGGTCCAGGGCCCCGGCTCGGTTTCAATCGGGCAGCTTAGCGTCGACCAGCTTCGTGCCGGGCTGTCGGGAAGCGGCTCCGCAATGCTCGGCGGGAAAGCGTCCATGGTGAAGGCGATCGTCCGCGGAACCGCGTCGCTGGACGGATCGGGCCTCACTTCCAAGGATGCGACCATTGGCTCGGAGGGGACGACCATGGTCAAGCTGATCGTCACCGGCACTGCCAAGGTCGAGGCCCAGGGGGCGGCCGTAGTCGAGCTTGCCGGGCGGCCGGCGTGCACGACCAAGGCGAATGGATCGGCTGTCGTCAGCGGCTGCCGCTGACGTTCACCTTTCGCAAGCGGGCGCGACCCCGCAAAGCGCCTTCAGTTGACCGAGACGCTCGCTTCCACTCCGGACAGAAAATTCCACAAAGCGCCGGCGAGCTCTTCGCCGGCCGCGATGGCTTCCGCTTTCTGGTCTTCCGGAAGCCGGTCGAGAAGCTGGCGGCACACCGCGCTATGTTCGATGTCGGCGGTCGCATGGACCTGGAAGAAGCGAAGAGTCTCCTCGTCGCTGATCCCGTAGCGCTCGACCAGGCCGTCGATCTTGGCGGTCGCGACTCCGGGGAATTGCGATTCATAGGCGTAGAGAGCGCCAAGGCCCGACGCATAGGAGCGCCGCGAAAGCCGGCGGAACGTGTCGATGAGCTCGAGCGTCTCGGCGTTGAGCTGCTGATCGCGGACCGCTTCGTCGGTTTCGCCAAGGCCGCAGGCGAACATCATCCACAACGTCGCATGGTCCTGCTTGCCGGCTTCGACGCCCTCCTCCTCGGCGAGGTTCTCGGCAAGCATCCGGCGGCCGTCGCGGTCGGGACAGGCGCTGTGAACCGCGCTCACGGCCTGCGGGAATGCCTCGACATGATGGAAATACTGGCGGGCATAAGCACGAAGCGTATCGAGCGGCAGCCGGCCCTCGGTCCACGCCTGGTAGAAGGGATGGCTGAGCATCGCCCGCTCGGCGACCCTGGCGTCGATTGCCGTTGAAACCCGATCCGTCATTCGTGCCTCCTGTTGTTCGTATCGACCATTAAGCGGGCGGGCCCGCGCCGACAAGCAGCGCCGCAAGCTTTTAAGGCAACCGAATCCGCACCCGAAACGTTAGGTTTGTGAATCAATTAAAAGGGAGCGACCTATGTATATCGGAATCGGCGGCCTGATCCTTCTGATCATCCTCCTCGTCATCCTGTTCTAAGCGAACAGATTCACACAAGAGCAAGGGCGCACAGGCGCCCGTAGAGTTGCGGCGGCAGGGTCGAAAGACCGCTGCCGTCGTCCTCTTGCCCGGGCGAATCCTCTTGCGCGAGGTACCGCCACCCCTGGTGAGCGCGGCACTGCCGCGGCGCCACGGCGGCAAGATCGGCCGAGCAGATTATATCGATCCGGCCATCCTCGCGATCCTCGAACCCAAGGATCGTGTTGCACCCCACGAGCCTGTGCCTGACGATCCAGTAGAGGTTGCCGCCGACCAGCTCGTCGGTCCGGCGCGGGCGCATCCGAGTCGCTACGCGAAGCTCATCCCCGACGGCACGCGATGCAATCCGGGCGGCAAGGGCGTCGACGTCCCGGCACCCGAACGCGACCTTCGTCAAATGAAGTTTCGGCACCCGCTCCCAATGGCGGGAATCACCTGCGATGACAACGCCTTAACCTGCGAGACCTGACGCAGACGCAAGACCGAGGAACAGCAGGAACCCCATCGAATCGGTGATGGTGGTGAGAAAGACGCTGCTCGCCACCGCGGGGTCGGCGCCGGCTCGTTCGAGCAATAATGGCACCAGCACGCCCGCAAAGCCGGCGATGATGATGTTGAACAGCATCGCCGCGGCAATGACCATTCCAAGCGTGGTGCTCCCGAGCACGAGGGCGACGCCGGCACCGATCAAGATTGCGATGGTGACTCCGTTCATCACCGCCAGCTTCGCTTCCCGGCCGACCGCGCGCCAGCGGTTGGACCCGGTGAGCTGATTGGTGGCGAGCGCGCGGACGGTCACCGCAAGCGCCTGGGTGCCGGCATTGCCGCCGACCGCTGCCACGATCGGCATCAAGGCGGCGAGGATTGCCAGCCGCTCGATCGTGTCTTCGAACTGGTGGATGACGAAGGTTGCGACCAATGCGGTGAGCAAATTGGCCATCAGCCAGCGGACTCGCGCCTTGTAGCTCTCGCCCACCGGCTCGTTGATGTCGCCTTCGTCGACACCCGACAGCAGAAGCGCGTCCTCGCTGGCTTCTTCCTGGATGATGTGGACGATGTCGTCGACGGTGATCATTCCCACCAAGCGCCCGGAGCTGTCGACCACCGCCCCGGAAACCAAAGCATATTTCTGGAAGCGGAGGGCAACGTCCTCCTGATCCATGTCCACCGGGATCAAGGTCTGCTCGCGGATCATGATGTCGCGAACCGGAGTCGAACGCGACACCCGCAATATGCTCGACAGCTTGCAGGTGCCGACGGGATGGTGGTCCGGGCTGACGACGAACACTTCCCAGAAATCGTCTGCAAGCTCGCCGGGCGAGCGCAGATAGTCGATCACCTGCCCGACGTTCCAATGCTCGGGCACCGCGATCAGCTCGCGCTGCATCAACCGGCCGGCGGATTCCTCAGGATAAGTGAGCGCTTCCTCGATTGCCGCCCGATCGTCGGGATCCATGGCGCTGAGGACCGCTCGCTGCTCGTCCTCCTCCATGTCCTCGAGGATCGCGACGGCGTCGTCGGTTTCGAGCTGGCCGGCGAAGTGAGCGACCTGTTGCGGCTCGAGGGCGTCGAGAAGGTCCTCGCGAACATAATCGTTCATTTCGGCAAGGACGTCGGCATCGACGATCCCGGCGAGCGCCCGGACCAGGCCGTCGCGCTCATCGCGGGCGGCGAGCTCGATCAGGTCGGCGACGTCGGCGGGGTGGAGGGGCGCGACGAGCTGGCGAGCGGTTTCGTCGTCCCCGGCTTCGACGGCGTCGAGCACTCGCTCGACGAACCGGGGCCGGAGCCGGTCCTCTTCGTCGATTGCTGAAGCGGCACGGGCATCGAACGGCGGCGCTTCGCGGGCGTCGGCGATCTTGTCGCTCTCGCTCATGCCTAACCCCTTCCCGACGCTCGCGCGTCTCCTATGGCCGCGTCGGCGCTGGCGCAAGCGGCGCTGTCCGAATAAGGGCCAAGCGCATTTCCAACCAACCGAACTGGAGCGACCAATGGCTGACGACCGACTGACCCTTTCCCTTTCCAGCGGCGGCGACGTCGTGATCAAGCTCCGCCCCGACCTTGCGCCCGGACATGTGAAGCGGATCACCGAGCTTGCCGGCCAGGGCTTTTACGACGGCGTCAAGTTCCACCGGGTGATTCCCGGGTTCATGGCGCAGACCGGATGCCCGACCGGGACCGGGACGGGCAGCTCCGATCTTCCCGACCTCAAGGCCGAGTTCAACGAGGCGCCGCACGTGCGCGGAACGGCGTCCATGGCCCGCACGTCGAACCCGGACAGCGCCAACAGCCAGTTCTTCATCTGCTTCGACGATTCGAGCTTTCTGGACGGCCAGTACACCGTCTGGGGACAGGTCGAGAGCGGAATGGAGCATGTCGATGCAATCCCGAAGGGCGAACCGCCGGCCAATCCAGGCACCATCGTCAAGGCGAGCGTAAGCTAAGGGCGACTAATCCGGCCGGGTGCTGGCCGGTGGTTCGAACGGCCGCTGGCGCTCAGGTTCCGGGCGCACCCTTTTAACGGGCGCGGGCCGCCCCAAATTGAATCGTACGCGGCTGCCGCCATTATATTGCGGTCTGGGTGAGCGGGAAGAGGAGATCCGATGGCGGACACGCAAGTGGCAGAGCGGGCAAAGACGCGCCGGGTTCAGGTCGCCAACCTCCCGCCTGGGGATAGCGGGCGCGGCATCGCTCGGATGCCGGCCAAGCTGATGGACGATCTTGCCATCAGCGAGGGCGACACGATCGAAATTATCGGAAAGCGCTCAACCGCTGCTCGAGCGATCCGCCCCTATGGCGAGGACGAGGGGCTCGACATCGTCCGCCTCGACGGGCTCCAGCGCGCCAACGCCGGGATCGGTTCGGGCGACTTCGTCGAGATCCGCAAGGCCAAGTCGAAGCCGGCGACCCGTGTCATTTTCGCCCCGGCGCAGGATAATGTCCGGCTTCAAGGCTCGGCGGACGCACTCAAGCGAACCTTTGCCGGGCGGCCGCTGTGCGAAGGCGACACCGTCGCCACCACCGGCCACCAGAGGGTCAATGCCGACGTCCCCGACCAGGTGCGGCAATTGCTCAACGCACCGGCGTTCGCGCTTCAGGAGGTGCGGCTGATCGTCGTCGGCGCTTCGCCCAAGGGAATCGTCCACATCGATGCCAAGACCGAGGTAGAGCTCCTTGCCGAGTTCGTCGTCGGCAAGCCCGGCGACCGTCGAGCGGACGTCACTTATGACGATCTCGGCGGAATGCGCGACACGATCGACGCTCTTCGCGAGATGGTCGAATTGCCGCTTCGCCATCCCGAGCTGTTCCAGCGGCTCGGGGTCGATCCGCCCAAGGGCGTTCTTCTCCACGGGCCCCCCGGCACCGGCAAGACCCGGCTCGCCAAGGCCGTCGCGAACGAGAGCAGCGCCCAATTCTTTCATATCGCGGGCCCTGAGATCATGGGCTCGGCCTATGGCGAGAGCGAGCGCAAGCTGCGCGAATTGTTTGAGGCGGCGGCGGCGGCGGCTCCCTCGATCATCTTCATCGACGAGATCGACTCGATCGCTCCCAAGCGGGGGCAGGTGACCGGCGAGGCGGAAAAACGGCTGGTCGCTCAGCTTCTCAGCCTGATGGACGGGATCGAGCCGAGGCAGAATCTGGTCGTCATCGCTGCAACCAACCGCCCCGAGGCGCTGGACGAAGCGCTTCGCCGGCCGGGCCGGTTCGACCGCGAAATCGTCGTCGGCGTTCCCGACGAACAGGGCCGCCTCGAGGTCCTGGAGATCCACACCCGCGGAATGCCGCTCGCCCCCGATGTCGACGTCGCCGACCTTGCGCGCCGAACCTACGGCTTCGTCGGCGCCGACCTTGCGGCGCTTACCCGCGAAGCGGCGATGGAGGCGGTCCGGCGGATCATGCCACGGATCAACCCCAGCGAGGACACGATCCCGACCGAAATCCTCGACGCTCTGTCGGTCGAGGGAGCCGATTTCGAAAATGCGCTCAAGCGGGTCCAGCCGTCGGCGATGCGCGAAGTCATGGTCGAGGCGCCGAAGATCCGCTGGTCCGACATCGGCGGGCTCGACGATCCGATGGAGAAGCTCCGCGAGGGGATCGAGCTTCCGCTGAAGAATCCCGAAGCCTTCCGAAGGATCGGAATCCGACCGGCCAAGGGCTTCTTGCTCTACGGGCCGCCCGGAACCGGCAAGACCCTTCTCGCCAAGGCGACCGCCCGCGAGAGCCAGGCGAATTTCATCGCCACCAAATCCTCCGACCTTCTGTCCAAATGGTATGGCGAAAGCGAGCAGCAGATCGCCCGGCTGTTCGCCCGGGCGCGGCAGGTTGCCCCGACGATCATCTTTCTCGACGAGATCGACAGCCTGGTCCCGGCCCGCGGCGGCGGTCTCGGCGAGCCGCAGGTGACCGAGCGGGTCGTCAACACGATCCTTGCCGAGATGGACGGGCTCGAGGAGCTCAACAACGTCGTCGTTATCGGCGCCACCAACCGCCCCAATCTGATCGACCCGGCGCTGTTGAGGCCGGGCCGTTTCGACGAGCTGATCTACGTCGGTCCGCCCGACATGGCCGGGCGAAGGCGGATCCTGGCGATCCATACGGGCACGATGCCGCTCGCCGACGATGTCGATCTCGACGCGATGGCCAAGCGCACCGACCGCTTCACCGGAGCCGACCTTGAGGACCTGGTTCGCCGCGCCGGCCTCAGTGCGCTTCGCCGCGGGCTTGATTCGCCCAAGGTGACGATGGCGGATTTCGAAACCGCGCTCGGCGACACGCGCGCTTCAGTCACCGAGCAGATGCTGGAGGAATATGAGCGCATTCAGGAGACCCTGAAGAGCGACGCGGTTCGGCCCACGGGCATGGGTTTCGTTCTTCCAGGAATGCTTCGCGCCCGAACCCAGCAGGATTCAGTCGCGCCCGAGGCCTCGGCTCAGCCAGGACAGAAGCAGGAGTAGAAGCGCCGACAGCCCGAACGGAAGCGCTGGATCGAGCGCGTAGAGCGCCATCCCCAGCGCGGGCGCGGCGACGAAGCTGATTCCGTTTGCCGAGGTGATCACTCCGGCCACTCCGCCCTGCGCCGATAGCGGTACTGCCAGCGAGGCTCCGGCAGTGAACGCCGGGCGAGTGAAGCCGAAGCCGATCGAGGCGACTGCAAAGCCGATGATTATCCCGTAGAGATCCTGTGCGAGCATCGTTCCCACCAGCCCGGCAGCGGCGATCAGCGAGCCCCAGATCATCAGCGACCGCGGGCCCGCCTTGATGCGCGGGATCATGCCCCATTGGGCGGCGAGGGTCGCCGAGGCTCCCGCCATCATCACGATCGCGATCGATGTCTCCGACCCGCGCGGCGCAAGCTCCAGCCGGTCGATGACGAAGAAGCCGAGGCAGGTCAGCGCTGCCGCCTGCGCATGTCCGGCAGCGACTCCGGCAAGGACCCAGTCACGGATTCTGGGGTCGTTCCACTTGAGCCGCGACCGCCGCCCGGGGGCAGTCGCGGCAATGACGCTTGCACCTGTGACCGCCGACGCCTGCGACGGATAGCTCATGGCCGCGCCTCGCCCGGACCGGCGGCCATATTTGTCGTTGGGAAGCCAGATGAGGATCGCCGCCGACACCAGGATCGCGATCAATGCGAAAGCAAACAATGGGCCGGTGAGCCCGAACGGAGCGAACACGAACAGCGGCGCGAGCGCCGGGCCGATGATCGTGCCGAGCCCGAACGAGGAGGATAAAGCCGACAGCGCCGCGACCCGGCCGCTTCGCCGCGTCCGGGCAGCCAGATAGGCCTGGGTCGCCGACGGAGTCGCGCAACCGAGCGCGCCGTAGATTCCGCGAAAAATCCCGAACAGGACGAAGGTCAGCGCCCCGCCAATCGCTCCGGCAAGACCGAAGTCGAGGACGATACCGCACAGCAGCATCGAGACGATAAATCCGGCGAGCCCGAGTAGGGTAAGCGCCTTGCGCCCGTGGCGGTCGCTCTTTTCCGCCCAATAAGGTGCGAGAAGCACCCACAATACTGCCGACCAGGTATAAGCGATCGCTACCCACAAGTCCGCGATCCCGATTTCCCGCCCCATCGCCGGCATCACCGACTGAAGCGCCGTATTGCCCGCTGCAGCGACGAGCATCGCCGCGTAGAGAAGCAGGAAGTGCCGTGTCGTCACCGCGCTGGTGGCAAGCGTTCCTGTGGGTGCGATGGCTGGCATCTCAGCGCCCTTACCGGCGGTCGGCTCGCGGCGGAACCTGTCTGGCTGCGGAACCTTGCCAACCACCCCGGCATTTGCCAACGCAGCGGACTTCTTCCGACGGAGCCTCCATGCCGACCTCGACTGCACGAACTCTCAAGGGGCCACGCCGTGTCGTCCGCCGCTCGGCGCGCCGGTCTCCAAGCCCGCATTGGCAGTTCCTTCGCGGCTTCCTGAAGCATCCGGTGATGGTCGGGTCGATCATCCCGTCGAGCCGGATATTGATCGAGCGGATGCTCGAGCCCGTCGATTGGGAGAACACCAAGCTATTCGTCGAATATGGCCCGGGCGTCGGGACCTTCACCCGCCCGATCCTCGACAAGATGGGCGAGGGTGCGACCCTGATCGCGATCGACACCAATCCCGAATTCATCAAGTTTCTTGAAAAGTCGATGGACGATCCGCGTCTGGCCGCAGTCACCGGCTCGGCCGCGGACGTCGAGAAAATCGTCGCCGAGCACGGGTTCGAGAAAGCCGATTATGTGCTTTCGGGAATCCCCTTCTCCACTCTGCCACCGGGGATCGGCGAGGATATTGCTCGCGCGACATCGCAGGTGATCCGGCCCGGCGGCGCTTTCCTCGTCTACCAGTTCAGCTCCAAGGTCTTCGATTTCATCGAGCCCTGGTTCAACCGGATCGAGCGTGCGTTCGAATGGATCAACGTCCCCCCTGCGCGCCTGTTCTGGGCGCACAAGGACGGCGCCGACTGATCAGCGCTCGGCGGTGAAATTCAGCCGCCTCGTCACCGTATAGTCCATGATGTTCACCATGAAGTGGGACAATGCCCACTTAATCCGCAGCCAGGGGTTGGCACGGCGCTTGTGAAGCTCTGGAGTGATCCACGTGCACTGCCGCAGCTCGCTCTCGAAATAGGTGCGCATCGCATTGGCAAAGCCGGCGTCCTGGATTCGGAGCATGATCTCCAGATTGATGTACAGGCTTCGATAGTCGAAATTGGATGAGCCGATGTGGACGACATCATCGACGATCGCGAGCTTGGTATGGAGCTTGGCCGGCTGATATTCGTACATCTCCACATGCCGGCGAAGAAGGCTGCTGTAGCTGTGCCGGGCGGCGGCGATCGTCGCAGCATTGTCGGACCGCGCGGGGGTGATGATCCGCACCCGGCCGCGCCTGCCAAGCCGCCCCAGCCGCCGCCGCAGCGCTCCGGGCGGAGCGAAATAAGCAAAGACCATGTCGAGGCGCGCGGCCTTGTTGATGTCGCGCCCGATGCTCCGCCACCAGCTGTTGCGAATGCTCAAGGGGCCACTAAACTTCCACTGCAGCGGGCCGCGCCACTCGCTATACTCTCCGATCGCCCTTCTAAGCGAGCGCAAGTTCGGCTTCTTGCTGGCCGACCAGCGCAACAGCACATCGAAATAGCGGCTTACCGGCGCCACCTCCGGCCCTTCGATGCTCAGCCACAGGTCGCGCCAGTGCTTCGGCCCGGTGTCGGTCAGATAGGTGCAGTCGATGTTGGCGCCGCCGATGATCGCCTGCCGGTCGTCGGCTATGATCAGCTTCTGGTGATTCCTGAGCAGGTAGCGCCGCCCATAAGCGGCGTGGAACACGCAGGTCTCGCCGCCATTCTCATCGACTGCTTCGAAGAAATCCGCCGGGATCGAGGAGCCGAAACCGTCAATCAGCACCTTCACCTTCACTCCCCGGCGGGCCGCTGCGACGAGCGCATCCTTTGTCCGGACCCCGAACTCGTCGTCGTTGAACATGTACATCAGCAGTTTGATGCTCTCTTGCGCCCCGTCGATGAGCTTCAGCAGGGCGTCGAACCGCGCCCGCCCACTCTCGATCACCTCGAGCCGGTTTCCGCCGATCTCGGCAGTGATGCGCCCGTTTGCGGGAGGGTCGGGAAGATCGGCCATCAGCTACCGCTTTCCTTGACTTTTCGGGCGCCGGCAAGCTATTGGCGCCGCCTTCCTAAAAATCCCATATCCTTGTGCGGAGAAGCGATTCATGGCGCGCGTTACAGTTGAAGATTGCGTAGACAAGATCCCGAACAGGTTCGATCTCGTCCTGCTCGCGGCCCAGCGCGCGCGCCAGATTTCCGGCGGGGACGACCTCACGATCGATCGCGATCGCGACAAGAACCCGGTCGTTGCCCTTCGCGAGGTCGCCGAGGAAACGGTCAAGCCGAAGGATTTGAAGGAAGCGATCATCCATAACCTTCAGAAGGTTCGGATCGACGAAGAGGACGAGACCGACGAGCTTGCCAGCCTCAGCGAATCGGCCGAGGCGCTTCGCCTGACCGCGGCTGCTCCGCCGCGCCCGACCCCGAGCGGCGGCGACTACGAATAAGTAGCGTGCGCAGGCTGTCCGGCGGACAGCCGAGAACGCTGCTATATTCCAGCCAAAGCTGATCAGGCCGCCCTGTCGGCCTTTCGCTCGACCTCGTCACGGCTTAGCCAAATGAGGTCGCGAAGGCCGACGTCGCGCCCGTCCTCCGCACAGATATTGATCCGCTGGATAGGGCGCCGGTCGCGATTGTCGGCAAGGACCATCTGCGCTCCGCCATGCCCCCAATCCTCACCCCACTGGCGAACCGCGAGCATGACCGGAAGCAGCGACTCGCCCTTCTTGGTCAGCGAATAGATCACCTTGCGCCGGTCCGACGCGTCGGCCGAGCGCTTCATGATGTCGCCAGCGACAAGCTTCGCGAGCCGGTCGGAGAGGATGTTGCGGGCGATTCCAAGCCCCGCCTGGAACTGCTCGAAATGCTCCAGTCCGTTGAAGGCGCCGCGAAGAATCAGGAACGCCCAGCGCTCACCGATCAGCGCGACCGCGGCAGGGATTGGGCAGCTTAAGGCAGCCTCGCGGAACGCATCGATATCGGCACCGGGCTTCGCCTCGCTATGCACATCTGTCCTCCTGGCAATGCACAGAGAAGCACAATGGAGCAAAAAAGAACAGTTGCGAAACAAAAGCCGGAAATCTCCTTATTAGGCCCGCTCCCGATGTTCGCGCTTGCACAATAGCCGCGCCTCCCCTCATCTAGGCGGGTGCTGCGCCAGTATGAATTGGTCGAGAAGGTTCGCTCCTACGATCCCGATGCGGATGAGGGGCTCATCAACCGGGCCTATGTCTTCTCGATGAAGGCTCATGGAAGCCAAAAGCGCGCGTCGGGCGATCCTTATTTCAGCCACCCGATCGAGGTTGCCGGGATCCTCACCGACCTGAAAATGGACGATCTGACGATCGCTACGGCAATCCTCCACGACACGATCGAGGACACGCTTGCGACTCCGCAGGAGATCGAGAAGCTGTTCGGCAAGGACGTCGCCCGGCTGGTCGATGGAGTGACCAAGCTAAGCAAGATCGAGGCCCAGTCGGAAAACGAGCGGGCCGCGGAAAATCTGCGCAAGTTTCTGCTCGCTCTGTCCGACGACATCAGGGTGCTTCTGGTGAAGCTCGCCGACCGGCTTCACAACATGCGAACCCTTCACCACGTCCAGTCCGAGGAGAAGCGCCACCGGATCGCCCGCGAGACGATGGACATTTATGCGCCGCTCGCCGAGCGAATCGGCATGTACGAGATGATGACGGAGATGCAGACGCTGGCGTTCCGGCAGCTTGAGCCGGACGCTTTTGCGTCGATCACCCGGCGCTTGACGCAGCTCCACGAATCGGGCGGCGACCTTGTCAGCCGGATCGGGCTGGGGCTTCAGCTTCACCTCGCCGACAATGGCATGGAAGCGGAGGTCACCGGCCGCGAGAAGCATCCCTTTTCCATCTGGAAGAAGATGGCCGAGCGCCACATCAGCTTCGAGCAATTGTCGGACGTGATGGCGTTCCGGGTGATCGTCGAGGATGTAGAGGATTGCTATCGCGCGCTTGGCCTTATTCACCAGCGCTGGCCGATGGTCCCGGGGCGCTACAAGGACTTCATCTCCACCCCGAAGCGCAACGGCTATCGCTCGCTCCACACCTCGGTCATCCACGACACCAAGATGCGGATCGAGATCCAGATCCGCGCAAGGGAAATGCACGAGCAGGCCGAACGCGGCCTTGCCGCCCATTGGGCGTATAAGGAGGGCAAGCCGCGAGCCGACCTCAACATCCCCTGGGTCGACGAGCTGGTCGAGATCCTTGAGCATGCGGCGAGCCCCGAAGAGCTTCTCGAGCACACCCGGATGGCGATGTACCAGGACCGGATATTCGCCTTCACTCCCAAGGGCGAGCTGATCCAGTTGCCCAAGGGCGCGACCCCGGTCGATTTCGCTTATGCGGTCCACACCGACCTTGGCGACCGCACCGTCGGGGCCAAGGTCAACGGCCGGGTCGTCCCGCTCCGGACGATGCTGGAAAACGGCGATCAGGTGGAAATCCTGGCGTCCGAGGCGCAGCACCCGCAGCCTTCCTGGCTTCGCTTCGTCGCCACCGGCAAGGCTCGCGCCGGAGTGCGCCGCTTCGTCCGCCACAAGGAGCGCGACGAAACCATCGAGCTTGGCCGCAAGATTTATGACGAGATCGTCGAGCGACTTCCCGCCGAGCTTGGGCAGGACGCGCTCAAGCGGGCGCTCAAGAAACTCCACATGGAGGATGAGGACGCGCTGATGGTCGCAATCGCCCGAAAACGAGTGACCGACGATGAGGTGATGGAGACCCTGATGCCAGGCTCGGCCGGGGCCGATGTCGCGCCTAGGCTGCCTGCGCAGCGAACCGCAATCTCGATCAAGGGCCTGACTCCCGGCGTCGCTTATCATCTCGCCAGCTGCTGCCACCCGATCCCGGGCGACCGGATCGTCGGGCTTCGCCGCGAGGACGAGGAGATCGAGGTCCATGTGATCGGCTGCGACACGCTTGCCAGCGGAGTGGACGCCGACTGGCTCGACCTCGCCTGGGGCGAAGGCGCCGGCGGAGCCGCGCGTATCTGCGTGATCCTCCACGACGTGCCCGGAGCACTTGGGGTCATGGCCGGAATCCTGGGCCAGAAGCGCGCCAACATCGTCAATCTGCATTTGGTCCACCGCGACGGCAGCTTCCAGACCTTCCACCTCGACCTTGAAGTCTATGACCTTGCGCATTTGCACACGATCATCGCCGCACTACGCGACGCCGACCCGGTCAGCTCGGTCGAGCGGATCTAGGCGGCCGGGACCCGCTCGCGGGCGCTTCCCGCGGCAAGCACTGCGAGAGTGACGAGGTCGGACGCGCTCGCGGTCATCGGCGCGATCTGGACCGGAAGCTCGAGCCCGACGAGGAACGGACCGAGAACGCTTTCGCCGCCAAGCGCACGAAGCAGCTTGGCCGACAAATTGGCCGACTGGATCCCGGGCATCACCAGCACGTTGGCGGGTCCGGTCAGCCGGCTGAACGGATAATAGCGCTGCTGCATGTCGTAATTGAGCGCGACGTCGGGGCCCATCTCGCCTTCATATTCGAAATCGGTGGTGATCGAGTCGAGCATCTTCACCGCCTCGCGAAGGTCGTCGATGTGGGTTCCGGGCGGGTTTCCGAAGGTCGTGTAGCTGATGAACGCGATCCGGGGCTCGAGCCCCATCCGGCGGGCGAAGCTTGCCGAGCGCAATGCGATTGCAGCGAGCTGCTTTGAATCGGGCCTCTCGGTGACGGCGGTGTCGGCGATCAGCACCGTCCGGTGGCGGGCGACTACCAAATTGATGCCGAACGGGGTTGAATCCTGTTCGTCCTCGATGATCAGCCGCACCTGCTTGAGCGACTGGCTGAACGGCCGCGTCGTTCCGGTGAACATCGCGTCGGCCTCGCCGAGCGA
>JACDCV010000123.1 GCA_013817375.1 Sphingomonas sp. | reverse complement strand
CGGCCTTGCGAGGATTGGCGGCCGCGACGGCGACCATCTCGTCGGGGCCTGGGCATGAGCTGGCTCGACCGGCTTCGCGGCGGCTTTTCCAAGACCGCCGACAAGCTTGCCGACAATCTGACGGGCCTGACCAGCCGCGCCGCCCTCGACACCGCGACCCTCGACGACATCGAGGAGGCGCTGATCGCCTCCGACATCGGCCCCGAAGCTTCTCAACGGATCCGCGAGGCGATCGCTCGGCAGAAGTTCGAGCGGCTCGACGAGCGCGGGCTTCGGTCGATCCTTGCCGAAGAGATAGAAGAAATCTTAACTCCAGTTGCCAAACCTCTGCAAATATGGGGTTTTCCGCGTCCGCACGTAATCCTGGTCATCGGCGTCAACGGATCGGGGAAGACGACCACTATCGGCAAGCTTGGCCATTGGCTGAAGGAGCAGGATTATGGAGTCCTGCTGTGCGCCGGCGACACATTCCGGGCGGCGGCGATCGAGCAGCTTTGCATATGGGGCGAGCGAATCGGCGCTCCGGTGATTTCCGGCAAGGAAGGCGCCGATCCTGCCGGTCTGGTGTTCGACGGGGTCAAGCAGGCGACCGCCCAGGGCATTGACGTTCTGGTCGTCGACACCGCCGGGCGCATGCAGAACAAAAGCCATTTGATGGACGAATTGTCGAAAATCCGGCGGGTGCTTGGCCGGCTGAACACCGAAGCCCCGAACGACGTGATCCTGGTCCTCGACGCCAATAACGGGCAGAACGCCCTCGCCCAGGTCGAGGTGTTCCGCGAGACAGCGAACGTCACCGGCCTCATCATGACCAAGCTGGACGGTACCGCCCGTGGCGGAGTGCTGGTCGCCGCCGCCGAAAGGTTCGGTCTTCCGATCTACGCGATCGGCGTGGGCGAGAGCGCCGATGACCTGAGGCCGTTCGATCCCCGCGCCGTCGCGCGCGCAATTGCAGGACTTCCGCCCGAATGACCGAAAAGCCGGAAATGACCGAAAAGAGAGAACCGCGGGGCAGCTCGCAGCTGCTGATCGACGTCGGGCCGCTGCTGGTCTTCTTCGTCGTCAACTTTTTCGCGCCCGTCCCGCAGGCGCTGAAGATCTTCGTCGCAACAGGCGCCTTCATGGTCGCGATGATCGCGGCGATGATCTATTCGGCGATCAAGTTCCGGCACATCTCGCCGCTTTTGTGGTTCTCGGGCGTGATGGTGGTCCTGCTGGGCGGGATCACGATCTGGCTTCACGATGAGATGTTCATCAAGATGAAGCCGACCTTCTATTATCTGCTGGTCGCCGCAATCCTCGCCTTCGGACTGTTTACCGGCAAGCCGCTTCTCAAGCGGGTGCTTGGAAGCTCCTATCCCGGGCTGGACGCGGAAGGGTGGCGCAAGCTCACGCGCAACTGGGCATTATTCTTCGCCTTCATGGCGATCGTGAACGAGGCGGTCTGGCGCAACAGCTCCACCGACTTCTGGATCGGCTTCAAGCTTTGGGGGGTCCTCCCCCTCACCTTCCTGTTCGCGCTTGCCAACATCCCGATGCTTCTCAAACACGGGCTCAACAGCGAGGACGCCGCGCCGGCCGAGCCGGGGCCGGTGGAGTGAGCGACCCGATCCTGTCGATACGCGGGCTCCGCAAGTCCTATGCGAGTGGGACCGAGGCGCTCAAGAGCATCGATCTCGACATACGGCGCGGCGAGATTTTTGCGCTTCTCGGCCCGAACGGCGCCGGCAAGACGACCCTCATAAGCATCGTCTGCGGGATCGTGAATGCGACCGCGGGTGAAGTGCTGATCGACGGTTTCCATTGGCGCGACCGCTACCGCGAGGCGCGGACCCGGATCGGGCTGGTTCCGCAGGAGCTTCACATCGACATGTTCGAGCCGGTGATCTCGACAGTCACGTTCAGCCGTGGCCTGTTCGGCAAGGCGCCTGACGCTGCGCATATCGAGAAAGTGCTTCGCGACCTGTCGCTGTGGGACAAGCGCAACACGATCATGAAGGAGCTGTCGGGCGGGATGAAGCGCCGGGTGATGATCGCCAAGGCGCTTGCCCACGAGCCAGAGATCCTGTTCCTCGACGAGCCCACCGCGGGCGTCGACGTCGAGCTTCGCCGCGACATGTGGGAGCTGGTTCGGGGCCTTCGCGACAAGGGCACGACGATCATCCTGACGACCCATTATATCGAGGAAGCCGAGGAGATGGCCGACCGCGTCGGCGTCATCAGCAATGGCGAGCTGATCGTCGTCGAGGAAAAGCAGGCGCTGATGAAGAAGCTGGGCCGCAAAGTGCTCCGGCTGCAGCTGACGGAACCGCTGCTGGCGATTCCGGCCGCTCTGACTCATTATCAATGGGATCTGGAGCTCGGCGAAGATGGCGCGGCTGTCACCTATGAGTTCGACGCGACCGCGGACCGCACCGGGATAGCCTCGCTCCTGTCGGCGATGCGCGACGCGGGGATCGCCTTCAAGGACCTGGACACCAAACAGTCGAGCCTTGAGGACATTTTCGTGGGGCTGATCCACGAGCAGCGGAGCGCGGCATGAACTGGCGCGGGGTTCTTGCGATCTACAAGTTCGAGCTGAACCGCTTCCGCCGGACCTTGTGGACCGGCCTTGCGGTGCCGGTGATCACCACATCGCTCTATTTCATCGTCTTCGGGGCGGCGATCGGAAGCCGGATGAGCGAGATCGGCGGAGTGCCCTACGGCGCATTCATCGTCCCCGGATTGATGATGCTGTCGCTGTTCACCGAGAGCATCTTCAACGCGAGCTTTGGTATCCACATGCCGCGTTTTACCGGCACCATCTACGAGATATTGTCGGCGCCGCTGTCGGCGTTCGAAACCGTGCTCGGCTATGTCGGTGCAGCGGCGAGCAAGGCGCTGATCGTCGCTCTGGTGATCCTCGCAACCGCACATTTGTTCGTTCCGCTGAGCATCGAGCACCCACTGTTGATGCTTCTCTATTTGCTGCTGGTGGCAGTGACTTTCTGCCTGTTCGGCTTCATCGTCGGCGTCTGGGCGAAGGGGTTCGAGCAACTGCAGGTCATCCCGATGCTGATCGTGACCCCGCTGACTTTCCTCGGCGGCGCATTTTATTCGATCGACATGCTTGGCGAGCCGTGGCGGTCGATCACCTTGTTCAACCCCGTCATCTATCTGATCAACGGCTTCCGCTGGACATTCTTCGGAACCGCCGACGTCGCCTTCGGAGTAGCACTGGCGGCGACGTTCGGCTTCTTCCTTCTGTGTCTTGCCGGCATCTGGTGGATCTTCAGGACCGGCTATCGCCTGAAGTCCTAGAGCGAGACGACCGCCTCTTGCCTGCCCGCGGCTGCAAGCCGCTCGGATGCCTTGTTCCAGTCGACAACCTGCCACCAGGCCTTGAGATATTCGGGCCGGCGGTTCTGGTAGGTGAGGTAGTAGGCATGCTCCCACACATCGTTGCCGAGGATCGGCGTCCCGCGAACGTCGGCGACGTCCATCAGCGGGTTGTCCTGGTTGGGCGTGGACGTGATTTCCAGCCCGCCGCCTTCCGTTGCTACAAGCCACACCCAGCCTGAGCCGAACTGCCCTGCGCCGGCCGCGTTGAACTTGTCCTGGAAGTCCGCGATCGAACCGAATTTGGAGGTGATCGCGTCGCTCAGCTCACCCTGTGGCTCGCTGCTCCCCGGGCGGGTCATCGCTTCCCAGAAGAACGTATGATTCCAGTGGCCGCCGCCATTGTTGCGAACCATCTTGGGCAGGTTCGATGCGCCGGCCAGCAAATCGGCGAGCTCGCGCCCCTGAAGCGAGGAATCGGCGTCGATCGCCTTGTTGAGATTGTCGACATAGGCCTGATGATGCTTGTCGTGATGAAGCTTCATCGTCTGCTCGTCGATCACCGGCGCGAGCGCTGCAAAGTCATAAGGCAGCGGCGGAAGGCTGTAGGCCATAATTCTCCTCACTTGTCAGCTTGGGTTCTCGAAACCAACGGATGAGGACAGGCGATGCTCCGCCAGACCCGCGCCAGGCTGGGAAAGGCGCCCGGCTAACGCTCGACGACTGTATAGCGCGCCAGTGCCTGCCCCGGCATCGACCAGCCGGGCTCCAGGTCCCGGGCACGATTGAGGTCGGCATAGGCAGCCCGCGTATTTCCCGCCTGCTCATGGGCGATCCCGCGCGCATAATACGCAAGCGCAGGCCGGCGGGCGCGAAGTTGCAGCGCCTTTTCGAGATGCGGAAGAGCAGCGCTTCCATCACCCGTGCGAAGCTTGAGAAATCCCTTGTTGAGCCACGCGTCCGACAGGTTCGGGCGAAGCGCGATCGCGGCGTCGAAATCCGCCTCGGCTCCGCGCACGTCGCTGTGGATCATCTTGATCACTCCGCGATTGACGAGAGTCGCGGCGCGATTCTCGGCGTTCAGCGCGTCCTTCAGTGCGAGCGAACAGGTTTGCAGCGCATCGGGACGCTGGTCCCTCCGCTCCGCCCAGGTGAAGCAGTCTGCAGCGAGCGGATTACCGATGGTAATGACCGTCGCTGTCGCCGCCGATGTAGCTGGAAGGCCGAGCGCCGCGGCCAGAACGAGTGAAAGGCGATTCATATACACCTCCTCTGATCAACGCAGGCACGATACGCCTTTTTCCGCACGAACGCACGGAGCTTTCGACCAATCTGCAGGCGGGCTAGCGGGAGCCCGCGTCGAGAAGCTTGTGGCGCTTGAGCGCGTGTCGGAGCTGGTCGTAGCTGAGCCCGACTGCTGCGGCCGTAGCGCGCTGGTTGAAGCGGTTGCGCTTGAGCGCATCCTCGAGGAGGGCTCGCTCGTAACTATCGACCGCGCCGCGAAAGTCGCTCGTCCCCAGCGGCAGCGGCGCGGCTGAGGCTGCGCCTTCGCCTTCAGGAACGCCGGCTTCATTTTCGACCGAACCTGCACTGGCGGGAGCGTTTGCCCCGGTAGGAGCCCAGGGCGAGTGGAACGGGTCGAATTGAAGCGAGTCGATTGGGCGTTCCGAATCCTCCCAGCGATAGGCCGCGCGCTCGACGAGATTGCGAAGCTCGCGAACGTTGCCGGGCCAGGGATAGCGCTCCATCTCGGCGACCGCCTTGTCGGTAAAGCCCGGCCAGTTGGGCCAGTCGAGCTCGGCAGCCATCCGCCGGCCGAAATGCTCGGCCAGAAGCGGGATGTCGCCGGTCCGGACCCGAAGCGGCGGGAGGGTGATAACCTCGAACGACAGACGGTCGAGAAGGTCGGCACGAAAACGGCCCACTTCGACCATGGTCGGCAGATGCTCGTTGGTGGCAGCAACGATACGGACATCGACGGTAACCGGCCTGGACGCTCCGATCCGGGTGATCTCGCCATATTCGACTGCTCGAAGCAGCCGGTCCTGTGCAGGCGCCGACAATGTCCCCAATTCGTCGAGGAACAAGGTGCCGCCGTCCGCTTCCTCGAAACGACCGTGACGCGTCTTGGTAGCACCGGTGAAACTGCCCGCCTCGTGGCCGAACAGCTCTGCCTCGATAAGGTTTTCCGGCAACGCTGCGCAGTTCATCACGACCAGCGGCGCCGACCAGCGGGGAGACAGATGGTGAAGCCGCTCGGCGATCAGCTCCTTGCCGGTCCCGCGCTCGCCGATGACCAGCACCGGCCGGTTGAGCGCGGCTGCACGGCTCGCACGCTCGACGGCGTCGAACACGGCATTGCTTTGCCCGACGAAAGTGTCAGTACGTTCCACGCGCCGATGGTTGGTGGCAAATGCCACGAGTTGGCAAGATATTTCGCGCTCGAAAACGCCGGATTTATGCGGTTTTCGCGGACTTCTTTCATTTTCCGCAAGTGGCACATGCATTGCATGGTGCTTGACGACAGGGCCTGTATCGAATGCGGAGTAGCGAATGAGTATCTTTTCCCGAACGCGGGACATCTTCGCGGCAAACATGACCGAGCTTCTCGACCGGGCCGAAGACCCGGCGCGGATGATCCGTATGATCATCCTCGAAATGGAGGAGACGCTCGTCGAAGTGCGCGCGAGCGCTGCCAAGACC
>JACDCV010000122.1 GCA_013817375.1 Sphingomonas sp. | reverse complement strand
GGTTCTGGAGGACGCGCCGGACTGGCTCGACTCGCAAGCGCGGGCCCGGGTCGAAGGGGCGATCAACGGGCTTGGCTGGAGGCGCGAGACGCTTGCCGCCTGGGGGGCGCTGCTGGCCCGAATAGGTGGGCCGGCGGACCCGGATTTCGTCGACTGGCTCGCGGTCGAACGGATTGACGGGCGTGAATATGACATTGCGATCAACCGCCGCTGGCTCGATCCGACGCGGCCTCTTGCGCAGGTCGTTCTGAAGCCTGCGCAGGGCGTCCTCGTCACTTCGGCAACGCTTCGCGGCGGCGACGGGTGGGACAGTGCCGAACAGCGGACGGGCGCCGCGCATCTCGATTCCGGCGCCGACCGGTTCGAGGCGGACAGCCCGTTCGATTATGCCGGATGCTCGGAAGTGCTGATCGTCACCGACATCAAGCAGGGCGACCTGGCAGCGCTGGCCGGCGCTTATGCCCGGCTCATCGAGGCCGCGGACGGCGGCACTCTTGGCCTGTTCACGGCGATCCAGCGACTGAAAGCGGTTCACGCGAAGATCGCCGACCGGTTGGCGAGGGCGGGATTGCCGCTGCTCGCCCAGCATGTCGATCCGATCGACCCGGGCACTTTGGTCGACATCTTCCGCGATGATCCACGCTCGTCGCTGCTCGGTACCGACGCGCTTCGCGACGGGGTCGATGTGCCGGGCGAGTCGCTTCGCCTGGTGGTGATGGAGCGGGTGCCCTGGCCGCGGCCGACGGTGCTTCATGCAGCGCGGAGAATGGCCGGCGGCGGAAGCGCCTTCGACGACCGCGCGGTTCGGGCGCGGCTCGCTCAGGCGTTCGGACGGCTGATCCGGCGGAACGGCGATTGCGGGGCGTTCGTGATCCTGTCGGCGGCGATGCCATCGCGGCTTCTTCGCGCCTTCCCCGATGGAGTCCCGGTCAGCCGGGTTCCGCTTGACGAAGCGATCGAGCGGGTGCGCGCGCGGCTTGCTTTGTCGTCCGACCCGGCGTCAGTCGCCGAGCGCCTCGGCGAGGCGGTCGCGAATTCCGGCTAGGCGCTCGATATCGACACCGCCGCGTGGCGCGGTCCTGGTCTCCGCCTCTCCCGGCTGATAGTCGGCAGCCAGTTCGGAAAGACTTTCCTGCTCGGGCGAGCGGCGCTGCCCGAGCAGCTTCTGCACTCCCCGAACCGTATAGCCTTCCTGGTTGAGGAGCTGGTTGATCCGTTTCGCAAGCTGGACATCGTCGGGCCGGTAATAGCGACGGTTGCCGGCGCGCTGAAGCGGCTTCAATTGCGAGAACTTCGTTTCCCAATAGCGAAGGATGTGCTGGGCGACCCCGAGCTCCCGGGAGAGTTCTCCGATCGTCTTGAAGGCGCCCGGTGCCTTTTCGCCGGTCGCCATTGCAGCCACTTTTATTTGGCGATCCGGTCGCGCAGGATCTGGCTGGCGCGGAAGGTCATCACCCGCCTGGGAGCGATCGGCACTTCGACTCCGGTCTTGGGGTTGCGGCCGACCCGCTGGCCCTTGTCGCGAAGGATGAAGCTTCCGAAGCCTGAAATCTTGACGTTCTGCCCTTCGGACAGCGCATGGCACAAGTGATGAAGCACGCGTTCGACGAAGCTCGCCGATTCCGCGCGCGAAAGCCCCAGGTTCCGGTGCGCAACGTCCGCCAGATCGGCACGCGTCAGAGTGCTCGCGACTCCGTGCTCGCCGTGAATCCGCGCGATTCCCAAATCGGCCATAAAATTCTCCCGCCCCCTAGTATTGGCTCCCTGGTGCCGCGACAGCACCGTAACGGAAACCGCACATGTCGGCAATGTGACATTTGCCGTTATTATCAATGTTCTCAGTATTTGAGCGCTGCAGCGCCCCATGTAAACCCACCGCCCATGGCTTCGAGCATGACCACGTCGCCGCGCTTGATTCGGCCGTCCTTCACAGCAGTGTCGAAGGCGAGCGGGACCGATGCCGCCGACGTGTTCGCATGGCGATCGACGGTGACGACGATTTTCTCCGGCGGAAGGCCCAGTTTCTTTGCCGTTGCGTCCAATATTCGGGCATTCGCCTGGTGCGGAACCACCCAGTCGACGTCATCCGACGTCAGCCCCGCCGCCGCGAGTACTTCCGAAAGGACCTCCGCCAAATTGACCACCGCGTGGCGAAAGACTTCCCGGCCCTTCATCCGCAATTTTCCGACGGTCCCGGTTGTGGACGGACCGCCATCGACGAACAGAAGGTCGTTGTGCCGACCGTCGGCATGGAGCCTGGTCGCAAGAATGCCGCGGCCGCCGTCTTTCTCCGCCTTCAGGACGAGCGCCCCGGCGCCGTCGCCGAACAGGACGCAGGTGCCGCGGTCCTCC
Organism: Sphingomonas sp.; assembly: GCA_013817375.1. Taxonomy (GTDB): domain Bacteria; phylum Pseudomonadota; class Alphaproteobacteria; order Sphingomonadales; family Sphingomonadaceae; genus Sphingomicrobium. The sequence goes on along the minus strand of JACDCV010000122.1, from coordinate 3,752 downwards.
CAGTCGAGGATCCGGCTGAAGGTCTCGGCGCCGATCACCAGCGCGGTCGTCGCTGTGCCTGTCCGAAGCATCGAATCGGCGACGGTCAATGCATAGAGGAATCCGGTGCAGACCGCGTGCACGTCAAAGGCGACGCAATCGTCGATCCCGAGCATCGCCTGGACCTTGGTCGCCGACGACGGGAACGTCTGGTCGGGAGTGGCGGTGGCAAGGACGATCAGGCCGACGTCTGCCGCATCGACTCCTGCATGCTCAAGCGCCTTTAGTGCCGCATCGCGGGCGAGGGTGGCGGTCGTCTCCCCCTCCCCGGCCACGTAGCGCGCACGGATGCCGGTGCGCTCGACGATCCACTGGTCGGTCGTGTCGACGGTGGCGGCCAGCTCCGCATTGTCGACCCTTCGAACGGGCAGCGCCGACCCGACTCCGGCGACAATTGAGCGAAGCGCCATTTACGCGGCCTCGGGATTGAAGGCGTGGGCGCGGAAATTGTCCAGATCCTCGCCAATCTTGCGAGTGATGTCGTTGCGAACCATCCGGGCGGCGACTTTAATGGCGTTGGCTACGCCCGTAGGGCTCGCCCCGCCGTGGCTTTTGACGACCAAGCCGTTGAGGCCGAGGAAAACGGCGCCGTTATGGTTGTTGGGGTCGAGGTGGACCTTGAGCAGGTTCAGCGCCGGCCTCGACAGCGCAAATCCCGCCTTCGACCGAAGCGAGCTCTTGAAGGCGCGGCGCAAAAGGTCGGTGACGAAGCGGGCCGTGCCCTCGGCCGTCTTGAGCGCGATATTGCCCGAAAAGCCGTCGGTGACGACGACATCGATATTGCCGCGCGACAGCTGGTCGCCCTCGGTGAAGCCGTCGAATTGAAGCGGAAGATAATCGGCGTCGCGAAGCAGCCCGGCGGCTTGCTTGAGCTCGTCCGTGCCTTTGAGCTCCTCGGTGCCGATATTGAGCAGGCGAACCCGCGGCTTGTCGATGCGCAACACGGTTCGAGCATAAGCCGAGCCCATGACAGCGAACTGAACCAGGTTTTGCGCGTCGCACTCGGTATTGGCTCCAAGATCGAGCATCACGACGTCGTTTTCGAGAGTCGGCAGGAGCGCCGCGAGCGCCGGCCGGTCGATCCCTGGCATCGTCCGCAAAGCGAGCTTCGACATTGCCATCATCGCGCCGGTGTTGCCGCCGGACACCGCGGCGTCGGCCTTGTGCTGCTTCACCGCGTTGATGGCCATTCCCATCGAAGTCGTCTTGGCCCGGCGGATCGCGTGGCTTGGCTTTTCGCTTGCGGTAATCGCTTCGGAGGTGTGGACGAGCTCGATCAATCCGGCGAGGCCCTTGTGGTGCTCAAGCTCGGGCTGGATCAGCGCTTCGTCGCCAAAGATGGTGAAGCGAAGCGCCGAATCGCGGCGCGAGGCGCGCGCGATGCCGGCGACGATCGGCGCCGGACCGCTGTCTCCGCCCATTGCATCAATCGCGATCTGGGGGGCTGCGTTCATCGCTGTCAGCCCCTGACCCCCGCTTCCGCTCAGGCCTCTGTCGAGATGATCTCGCGGCCGTTGTAGTGGCCGCACGCCCTGCACAGATTATGCGGGAGCTTGAGCTCGCCGCAATTCTTGCACTCCTGGTAAGGCGTGGCTTTAAGCGCATCATGGCTGCGGCGCATGTTGCGCTTCGAGGGCGAAGTTTTTCTTTTGGGGACAGCCATTCAGGCACCTGTTCGATTACAAAAAAATTGGCGACGATCTGCGCCTTGTTTCAGCGGGTTGAACCCGCGGCGGGCGAGATCATCGCGATCCGCGGCCCCTATAGCGAAAGTGAGCGCAAGCGCAAGAAGACTCAGGCTGCGAGGGCTGAATCCCCAACCAGCGGGTTGGTGTCGCGCTCGTGGCCGAAGGTCGACATCGGGCCATGGCCGGGGATGAAAATGGTGTCATTGCCCATCGGCCACAGCTGCCGAATGATCGAATCGACCAACTGCGCCTGGCTGCCCATCGGGAAATCCCAGCGGCCGATCGAGCCCTTGAACAATGTGTCGCCGACGATTGCGAGCTTGGATTCGGGATGATGGAAGACGACGTGACCAGGGGTGTGGCCGGGGCAGTGGCGAACGCCTAGCACCAGCTCGCCAACGGTGACAATGTCGCCATCGGCAAGCCAGCGGTCGGGCTCGAACGGAACTCCGCGAAGGCCCCAGCGCTTGCCGTCTTCCTCGAGCCGCTCGATCCAGAAGCGGTCGGCTTCGTGCGGCCCTTCGATCGGAACGCCAAGCTCTTGGGCGAAGACTCCTGCCTCGCCGGCATGGTCGATGTGGCCGTGGGTGAGAAGGATCTTCTCGACGGTCACTCCCGCCTTCTGGAGAATCGCGCGAAGCCGCGGGAGGTCGCCGCCCGGATCGACAAAGGCGGCGCGGTTGGTCTTCGTGCACCACAACAAGGTGCAATTCTGCTGCAGCGGAGTGATCGCCGTGACCGCGGCCTTGAGCGGCGGCTCGCTCATTTGGCGGGCTCAAGCCTAGCCATCGACGGCTGCTCTGCCTTCATCGAGGCGGCTATTGTTTCGGCCTGGCGAAGCACCCGCAGGATGTTGCCGCCGGCAAGCTTGGCAAGATTCTGGTCGCTCCAGCCGCGGCGGATCAGCTCGGCGAACAGCAAAGGATAGCCCTCGGCACCTCCGAGCCCGATCACCGTCGAGCTGATTCCGTCGAGGTCGCCGCCGATCCCGACATGGTCGTGCCCGGCGATTTTCGCGACATGCTCGACATGGTCGGCGACGTCGGAGACCGTGGCCTGCGGCTTCGGGTTTGCCGCTTCCCATGCCGTGAGCCCCTCGTCGACTCGCGCCTTGCTGTACGCATACAAGCCTTTCAGTCGCGCTTCCTGGGCGGAGCGCTCGCGATCCCAGGCCCATATCTCCTGCTTCAGGAACGTTGGAACGAAGGTCACCATCATCACTCCGCCGTTGGGGCGAAGAGCCTGGAGAACGTCGTCGGGGACGTTGCGCGGGTGAGGGTTCAGCCCGTGAGCGTCGGAATGGGAGAAGATCACGGGCGAGCGGCTGATCTCGATCGCCTGGTGCATCACCTGGCGCGATGTGTGGCTAAGGTCGACCAGCATCCCGAGCCGGTTCATCTCCAGCACGACGGCCTTGCCGAAATCCGTCATCCCCTGATGCTTGGGCTCGTCGGTCGCTGCATCGGCCCACTCGGTGGACTGGTTGTGGGTAAGCGTCATGTAGCGGACGCCAAGCTCGTAAAACTGGCGAAGTGCGGCCATCGACCCGCCGATCTGCCGCCCGCCTTCCACCCCCAGCAGCGAGCCGATGCGCCCGCGCCGGTGGATCCGGACCATGTCGTCGGCAGTCGAGGCGAGCTCGAGATATTGCGGGTATGCGTCAATGATCCGGCGCGCGGCGTCGATCTGCTCTATCGTCGTCCGGATTGCCTCGTCGCCGGTCGTGGTCCCGCTGATGTAGACCGACCAGAACTGCCCTCCGACGCGGCCGGCGCGGAGCCGTTCCATGTCGGTCATCAGCGGCGGCTTCAGCCGGTTCGTTCCGCGCTCAAGCCCTGTGACCCGAAGCCCGAAATCCTCGCGAAGCGCCCACGGCAAATCATTGTGACCATCGATCAGCGGGGTTCGTTTGAGGACCCGGTCGATCCTGGCCATGGTCTTCGGATCAATTGGCTGGGCGGCGGCCATGGCAGGTGCAAGGACGGCGGCGAGGGCGGCAAGCATCGGGAGGAAATGTGTCATGGC
>JACDCV010000121.1 GCA_013817375.1 Sphingomonas sp. | reverse complement strand
GTACAGCGCCTGGACGGCGGCCAGGCGGGCGGCGGAGCGGGAGCGGGAGCGTGTCGGGGCGGTCATGGAGGCGGGGCTGTAGCGGCGGTGGACCGCACGTGGGAAGCCTCGACGATCTTTTTCGACTGCTCGATTGAACCAGATCGCGCGATGGCGGCACCTATGCTTCGAAAACGGGGGGTTTGAGAGTGACACGAAGCGCGGCGCGCATATTCGACGAATATCTCGTCGCCGCCGCGCGTAGCGGAGATCGCAAGGCGCTCGAGATGCTTGCCGAACGGTGGAACAGGAAATTGATCGCCCACGCCTGGCGGCTGACCGGCGACCGGGAGCTGGCGATGGATTCGGCTCAGGGAGCGTGGCTGGAGATCCTCCGGTCACTTCCGCGCCTTCAGGACGACCGCGCCTTTCCGGCCTGGGCATACCGGATCGTTTCCAGGCGCTGCTCGCGGCAGATCGGCGCGATTGTTCAAAACCGCCGGCTCTCCGAGGCGGCTGCCAATGAAGCGCCCGCGCAGGAGGAATCCGCGCCATCGACGCTCGACGAGCAGCGACTGCGCTCGGCGATTGCCGCGCTGCCGGCCGACCAGAGGAGTGCGGTTGCGCTCTTCTACCTTGAGGAGATGAGCGTCGCGCAAGTGGCGGTCGCACTCGAAATCCCGGCGGGGACTGTGAAGACCCGCCTGTTGCACGCGCGCCGCAAATTGCGGCTCGCTCTCGAAGGAGAAAAGTGATGCGTGACCTTGACCAGATGATCGACGAAGCATTGGATGCCGAAGAAAGGCAGCTGATGCGCGACATCGGCGGCGACCCGGGGTTCTTCTCCCAGGCCCTGGGCATTTTCGGCGGCCCAGGCGGCTGGGTGAATGCGCTTCTGATGGTCGTCCAGACGGCCTTGTTCTTTGCCGGCGCATGGGCGGCGTGGAATTTCTTCGAGGCGGCAGACCCGCTCGCGGCGCTCCGCTGGGGTATTCCCGCCGCGGTGCTGCTGCTGATGGCGCTGATCATCAAGCTGTCGATATGGCCGACGATGCAGGCGAACCGGGTGATCCGCGAGCTCAAGCGCATCGAGCTTCAAATCGCCCGGGCCGGCCGGAAATAAAAGGTCAGCCTCTATCTGTCAGGAAGTCGCCGAGTGCCCGGGCGACCGGGCCCGGCGCTTCCCACGGAGCGAAATGACCAGCGTCTGGAATGCGGACGATCGCAAGGTCCTCGACGACTTGCTCGAGGCCGTCGAGCTGGACCGGGAGAAGCGCCTTGTCCCGCATTCCCCACACCACCAGGGTCGGGATCCGGATCCTGCCGGCCACTCGAAGCAAGGCGTCGGGAAGCGGCACCGTGACTCCCGGCGGCACCATGACCGGCGATGCGCGATACCAGTTGAGCATCGCCGTCAGAGCGCCGGGCTGCGACCATTCGGCGATATATTGCTGCTTTTCGGCTTCGGGGATCGAGTCGAGATCGACATGTCCCGAGAAGGTCTTCTCGAACAGCCAGTCGAACCCCTTTGCCTCGACCAAAGTCTCGAAGCCGGGCGCCTTGAACGCGTTGATATATTGGGATGCGGCGCGCTGGTCGCCATCCTCGATCAGGCTCATCTGGAAGATGATCGGGTGCGGGGAATTGACGATAGCCAGCCGCTCGACCCGGGGATCGTCTCGGCGCGCCGCCGCCCAGGCGACTGCTCCGCCCCAATCGTGCCCGACCAGCGAAAAGCGCTCGACTCCAAGCCCGCCGGCAAGCGCGAAGATGTCATTGACGAGCAGGTCGGTCTTATAGTCGCCGACCTCCTGCGGCCGGTCCGAGCCAGCATAGCCGCGCTGGTCGGGCATGATGAGGCGGAAGCGGTCTTTAAGGCGCGGCGCTATTTCGCGCCAGGTCCGGTGCGATTCGGGAAAGCCGTGGAGAAGGATCACCGGGGGCGCGTCGGCGGGGCCGGCAAGAGCGACGTTAAGAGTGACCCCGGTCTTGAGCTTAACCCTACGAAACTTGGTCACGGATAGCTGACGGTCTTGGGGATTTGCGGCAGCGGAATGAACTCCGCTTTGTCGTCCGGCGGAAGCGCGAACTCGCCCGCCTTCCAAGCCCTTTTGGCTTCGTTGATCCGCTCGCGACTGGAGGAGACGAAGTTCCACCAGACGTGCCGCTCGCCATCCATCGGAGCGCCCCCGCACAGCATCAGCCGCGCGCCACGCTGCGTCTTCAGCACCGGCCGGTGCCCGGGCGCCAGAAGCGCCAGATGCTGCGGTTGAAGCTCGAGGCCCTCCACTGCGGCGTCGCCGTCGAGCAAATATACCGCTCGCTCGTCGGCCTCGCTCTCCAGCTCGAGCGACGAGCCGGCCGGCATTTCGATCGCCGCATAGAGCGTCGCCGAATGGCAGGTGACCGGCGAGCGTCCGCCCCAGGCGTCGCCCATGATCAGCCGAACCTCGACACCGTCGAGGTCGAGGCGCGGGAGGTCGCTGCCCGCGACATGCTCGAACGCCGCCGGCACTTCCTCCTTGGCCCTGGGCATCGCGAGCCAGGTCTGGATTCCATTCATCTGCGGGCCGCCCGATCGCTCGTCGGCGGGGGAACGCTCGCTGTGCGTGATCCCGCGCCCCGCGGTCATCAGGTTCACGGCGCCCGGCTCGATTCGCTGATAGGTGCCGAGGCTGTCGCGGTGGTCGATGGCGCCCGCGAACAAATAAGTGACGGTCGCAAGGTTGATGTGCGGGTGGGGCCGGACGTCGATCCCTTCGCCAACGCCCAGGCGGGCAGGGCCCATCTGATCGAAGAAAATGAAGGGCCCGACCATCGTCCGGTCGGTGTGCGGCAGCGTCCGGTGGACCTTGAACCCGCCGAGGTCGTGAGTGACCGGGGCGAGAGTTTGGAGGATTGGACTTTCGTTCATTCTTCCCCCGGCGCTTGCGCGCGAATCGACAAAGCGTGCACCCGTTCCTCAAGCAAGTCGCCAAGCGCTGCGTGGACCATCCGCTGCCGCTCTACCCGCGAATTGCCGGCGAATTGCGCGCTCTCGATGATCAGGGTGAAATGGCTTTCGCCGGCCGGGTTGTAGCCGCCGTGCCCGCGATGCTTTTCGCTGTCGTCGATCAGCTCGATTTTCGTGGGTTGAAGCGCCTCGGCCAGCCGCCGACGCATTTCTTGTGCAACCGGTCCCGTGGCAGGCGCGTCCATGTGGACTATATAGACAGGTTCAAATCTCGAGGAAGTCGGTGGCGTCGCCTAATCCAAGAATGCACGGGAAAGTCGAAGGAGCGACCGAGCGGTGCGCGGTCCCCGGCTGTCGCGGCCTTGGCGAATATCGGGCTCCGGCGCGGCCGGCGGACTTCGACGGGCCGGGAGCCTATTGGCTGCTGTGCCTCGACCATGTCCGGGAGCATAACTCGAAGTATAATTATTTTTACGGGATGAGCCCCGAAGAGATCAGTGACGCCCAGCGCCCGCTTGCTCATTGGGAGCGCCCGAGCCGGCGCTTTGCACATAATGGCGCCGACCCCGCGCCTGCATGGGCCGACTTCGCCGACCCACTGGACGCGATCGGTTCGCGCTTCCGTCAGGCCGACCGAGGTCCGCCGCAGCGCTTCACTCCAGGCGAGCGCCGGGCGCTAAGCGCACTTGGCCTCGCCGACGACGCGGACCTTCACTCGGTGCGTCGGAAATATTCCAAGCTCGTCCGCCGCTTCCACCCCGACCGCAACGGCGGGGACCGGAGCCAGGAGAAGAAGCTCAGCGAGGTAATCGAAGCGTGGCAGACGCTGAAGCAGGCCAAGGCGTTCGCTTAGTCCCCGATTGGGCGCACCAAGTGGAAATAGCATTCGATACGGCCGAGCCTCATCGACGCAGCGGGCAACTGGAGACAGGGCCAGCAATTCGGCACGCAGTCCGGCAACGCGCGGGCAATCTTCCGGAATGCGCTCCACCCAGTCAGCGTAGAATAGCGACGGGGCGGCGGCGCAGGTGACCAGGGAGACGTGCGGCGGCAGCGCGTTGGCACCGAGCCAAGCCTCGAGCCAGGCGTACGCGCGCCGAAGCCCGTCTTTGCCCGCGGTTAGCTCCGCCGGATCGGGGCTTTCCATGTTGGCGATGTACGCGCCCACCACGCGCTGCACGTTCGTCATCACATAATTGTCGAACAGTCGATCGAGCATCCGCGCAGTGACCGCTTCCGCCGGATCGGTAGGGATGAGCGGCGCCGGTCCGGGGTGACGAACCGCCAGAAATTCGACGATAGCGGTCGCCTCGACGACCACTTGGTCGCCATCCACAAGCACCGGGAACTTGCCCGCCGGATGCGCCTTGCTCACGAACTCGCCGTTGCCCGGATGGTCGGGGCCCAGCTCGCAGAAGTCGAACGCGATCCCGTTCGCATAAAGAGCGATCAGCGCCTTCCAGGTGTAGGATGAGAACGGGTGGCCGTAGAGCTCAAGGCTCACGCCGGCACACCCTCGGCTAGCTTGGCGAGCTGGTCGGCGACCGCCCCCCAGCCTTGCTCGAAGCCCATTTTGCGGTGCTCCTCGACTGCTTCCGCGGTCCAGTGGCGAGCGGTTGCGCGATAGCGGGTGCCGTCGCCTTCCGCTTCGATTTCAAAGATTCCGACCATGAAGGGCGTTTGCGGAACCCAACGGGCGGACAATGCGTCGGTGAAGACGAACCGCCGTCCCGGCTCGAATTCCAGAAGCACACCACCGGCACTCTCTTCACCCTGGCAGTCGGGCTCGTCGTTGGGGCCGCGCATGATCAGGTGGAAGGCGCCGCCGGCGCGCCACTCAAGCTCGCCGATGGTGGTAGTCCAGGGCTTGGGGCGCCACCACTCGGTGATCCGGCCGGTCATGACGTCCCAGACCCGCTCGGGCGGGGCGTCGATTCGCCGATCGATCGACAGTTCGTGGGTCACGCCTCCGCTCCTTCCGCCGCCGCCTCGATCGTGGCGATATCTATCTTGCGCATCGTCATCATAGCCTCGAAGGCTCGCTTGGCCTTGGCCGGGTCGGGGCTGGTTGTCAGTTCGAGCAAGCGGCGCGGGGTGATTTGCCAGGAAAAGCCCCAAGGATCCTTGCACCAGCCGCAGGCGCTCTCTTCCCCGCCGTTGTTGGTGATCGCATCCCAATAACGGTCGGTCTCCTCCTGGTCGTCCGTGAGAACCATGAAGCTCACCGCTTCGTTGGCCTTGAAGTCAGGCCCGCCGTTCAAGCCGATGAACGGACGGCCAAGGACGGTGAACTCGACCGTAAGCTCCTCACCTTCCTTGCCGCCGGGGAAGTCCGAGGCGGCGCCATAAGCCGGTCCAACGCGGCTATCGGGGAAAACCGAAGCGTAGAATTCGGCGGCCTTGCGCGCCTCGCCTTTGTCGAACCACAGGCAGGTTGTCATCTTGTCGGCCATCCTAGAGCTCCAGCGTGTTCACGAATGGCTTGAAGCCGCCCCAGAACATTCGCTTGCCGTCGAACGGCATGTCGCCGTCGGGCTTCATCTCGGGATCGGCCATGATCTTCTCCCAGCCGGAATCGCGGGTCGCCTTGTCCGGCCAGATGATGAAGGAGAAGACGACATTTTCGCCTTCCTGCGCCTGGACCGCTCGGAAGAAGTCGGTGGTGTGGCCAGGCTCCAGCCCGTCGCCGAGCGCCTCGACCGACGCGATCGCGCCGAATTGGGTCGCCTTGGCCGCGAACATCTCCGCCATCTTGCGATATTCATCGAGCTTGTCATCCTTCAGCGGAAGAACGAATCCGTCGATGTAGCTCATGCCTTCTCTCCTCTTGCGACTCGATACCCTTGTTTCTTGCGCCTTGAAGTCCTAAATTGCAACCGTGACGTTACAAAAGATAACTATTCCTCGAAAAGGTGAAGCAAGGCGCGGCTACGGCGATGCCTGCGGAACTGCCCACGCGCTCGAGTTGATCGGAGAGCGCTGGGCGCTGCTCGTCCTTCGAGAGCTGATGCTTGGGCCGAGGCGGTTCACCGAGTTGAAGGCCGAGCTGCCGGGGATCAGCGCCAATGTGCTGACCCAGCGGCTGGCGGAGCTGGAGGAGCGGGGTCTGGTGCGGCGGACCAGGCTGCCCCCGCCGGCGTCGGTTCAGGTCTATGAGGCGACCCGATGGGGCCTGGAGGC
>JACDCV010000120.1 GCA_013817375.1 Sphingomonas sp. | reverse complement strand
ACCAGAGGCAGAACGGCCGATCGGCGAGATCGTCAGCGATCTCGTCGACGAGGGGAAGGCATTCGCCCGCGCCGAGCTGAACCTCGCCAAGGCCATCGCTTCCGCAAAGGCTTCGGGACTCAAAGCCCCGCTGATCCTGTTAGCCGCAGCGATGTTCGTGGCAATGGCGGCACTCAATGCGCTGGCGGTGGCGATATTCGTCGCCCTCGACAGTCTGATGGGCCACTTCCTAGCCGGGATCCTCGCCTTCCTTCTGATCGGCGGAGTCGCCGGGCTTCTCGGCTGGCTCGGCTACAAGAAGATCAGGGACCTGCAATGACCGACACACCGCAAGTGCAGGCGGCACGGATCGAAGTGGATCAGGCGCAGCACCGGCTGGTCGCCCGGCTCCACGAGCTTCAGCAACGGATCGCTCCCAGGACTCTTGCTCGCGAAGCCTGGGAAGGCGCCAAGTCGAAGGGCGCGGACCTCGCCGAAGATGCGGTCGACGCGGTTCGAAGCCGGCCCGTCGCTGCAGGCGGGATCGCCGCGGCCGTTGCGCTGTTCCTTGCCCGTGAGCCGCTGATGGATCTCGCAGGCAAGCTGGTGAACGGGAAAAACGAGAAAAAAACGCGCCGGCGCAGGAAGAAATCGAACGAGATGGAGACTGAAGAATGACCGACATCGACCGGACCGCAAATGAGCGCGGACAGAATGCTGGCAAAGCCGACGACCTCAGGCAGCGCGCGATCGACGCTTACGGTTCGGCCCGCGAGAAAACATCGGATGCCGCGCGCCGGGCCGAGGATTCGATCGGCGAAGCGCCGCTGGTCGCCCTTGGCGCGGGAATCGCGGTCGGAGCACTGGTTGCAGCGCTGATCCCCACCAGCCGGCGCGAGCGGGAGGCCCTCGCGCCTTATGCCAACCGGGTGACAGGCGCCGCACGGGACGCCGCCGAGGCTGCACGCGAAGCCGGGTCGAACAAGCTTCGCGAGCTTGGCCTCACTCCGGACGCGGTCGCGGAAAAGGCGACGGAAGCGGCCAAGGCCACTGCTCAGGCCGCGGTCGGCAGGCTCCGTGACGATTCAAAGTCGAAGAGCTGATGGTTCGCAATTTCGAGCCCAGCTGCTAATTCCAATCGGATGAGCAAGCTCCATCTCGTGTTCGGAGGCCGCGTCAACGACCCGCGCGGCCTCGACTTCGACCTCGACACGGTCGACCTCGTCGGCCTCTTCGGAAATTATGCCGACGCCGAGGACGCCTGGCGCGGAAGCGCTCAGCGAACCGTCGACGATGCCGAGATGAAATATGTGATCGTCCACCTTCACAGATTGCTCGAGCCGGAAACGGAAGAGCTGTCGCCCAAGCCTGCGCCGGTACTGCCGCAGACCTGAGGTCCGCGGCGGGGCAGCTTCACGCGCTCCGGTAACGCCACATAAGCAGCGGCCGCTGGAGCGCGAGCCCGGCAAGGAAACCGCCGACATGTGCCGGGGTCGCCAGCAAAACGCCCTGCATTCCAGCGACCGTCCCGGTCAGGAGCTGGAGGACGATCCAGGCCGCAAGCAGCCACATGGCGTTGAGAGCCCGGTTCAACGAGGCGGAGGCGACGATCTGCTTCTGCTGGCCGAAGCTCAGCGCAAAGGCGCCGATGATCCCGCTGATCGCTCCGCTGGCGCCCACCATCGGCACTTGAGCGAATGGCTCGACCAGCCACTGAGCGACCGCCGCGACATAGGCGGACACAGCGTAGATCAGCACGAGCGGCCCTGCGCCGAGCACGCGCTCGACCGCAGTGCCGCACCACAGCAGGATGATGAGGTTGAGCGCCAGGTGAAGGAAGCCCGCGTGAACCAGAGTCGCGGTCAGCGGGGTCAGGAACGCAGGCGCCGCCGACGACAGCAGCACCGCCCCGCTCCAGCGGTCGGGAATGAAGCCGAGCGCGACCGCGGCCTGGTCGCTCAGTCCGACGACGTAGGCGAGGAGCCAGAAGACCCCGGTTACGATCGCAATCCAGACGGTGGCGGTCCGCGGAATCCGCAATTGTCCGCCGGCCACGGCTAGATGAACTCGATCTTCGCGATCTTGTAATAACGGTCACCGGACGGGGTCGAGAATTCGACCTCTTCCTTGACCTCGCGCCCGATAAGGGCCCGGCCGAGCGGCGAATTATAGCTGATCTTGCCGTCCTTCGCGTCGGCTTCGGACTGGCCGACAAGCTGGTATTTCACCTTCTTGTCATGCTCGTCGATCAGGGTAACCGTCGATCCGAACAGAATTTTGTCGCCCGACAGAGTGGTCGGGTCGATCACCATCGCGCGGGCGAGCTGGTCGTCGAGATCGGCGATCATCGCCTCGATCTGCCCCTGCCGCTCCTTGGCGGCGTGATATTCGGCATTCTCGCTGAGGTCGCCATGAGCGCGCGCCACCTCGATCGCCTCGACGTTCGCGATTCGCTCTACACTCTTGAGATGCCGCGACTGATCGCTCAGCCTGCGATGCCCTTCGGCCAGCATCGGCACCTTTTCGGCAGTCGCCATTGTTCGGCCTTCCTTTAAAGCCCGCTCCGCCGATACCGTCGCGGCATCGTTCACCAGGAGCGGATTGTCTGTGGGAATCAGTTATCGGAGGCGGAATAATAGGATTGGAGCGAGTGCACTTCAAGCGCCCGCCCCCGGAGCGCCCCCAGCGAGCGGGCGACCGCGAGGCTCGCGGCAGCCGTCGTGAAATAGGGCACCTTGCGATGCAGCGCAGTCGCCCGGATCGAATGGCTGTCTTTTAGGGACTGCCAGCCCTCCGTCGTATTGAACACCAGCTGCACCTCGCCGTCGGTGAGCTTGTCGACGATATGCGGCCGCCCCTGGGCGACCTTGTTGACCGCGGTCACTTCAAGCCCGGCGGCCTTCAGATATTCGGCGGTTCCGTCGGTCGCGATGACGGCAAAGCCAAGCTCCAGCACCGCCTCGACAGCGGGAACGATATGCGCCTTGTCACCGTCCTTGACCGAGACGAATACGGTCCCCGACTGCGGGAGCTGGATTCCGCTTGCGATCAGCGCCTTGCTGAACGCAGCGTCGAAGTCGCGGTCGATCCCCATCACTTCGCCGGTGCTTCGCATCTCTGGCCCCAGAACCGGGTCGCAGCCGGGGAACCGGGCGAACGGGAACACCGGTTCCTTGACCGCAATATGGCCAAGCTCGCGCCCGATCGGGTCGAAGCTCGACAATTTCTCACCGGCCATCACCCGCGCCGCGATCTTGGCCACCGGCCGCCCGATCGCCTTGGCGACGAACGGCACCGTCCGGCTGGCGCGCGGATTGACCTCGATCAGATAGACATCCGCGGCGCAGCCCATGGCACCTTCCTTGACCGCGAACTGGACGTTCATCAGTCCCTTGACCTTCAGCGCCTGGGCGAGCGCCGCCGTCTGCCGCTCGATCTCCTCGACCACAGCCGGGGGAAGGCTGTGCGGCGGGATCACGCAGGCGCTGTCGCCCGAATGGACGCCCGCTTCCTCGATATGCTGCATCACGCCGGTGACGACGACGTCGGTCCCGTCGCAGATCGCGTCGACGTCGACCTCGACCGCGTCGCGCAGATAGCGGTCGATAAGCACCGGGCTGGTCCCCGAAACCGCGACCGCGGTGGCGATATAATGGTTGAGCTGGTCGGGCCCGTCGACGACCTCCATACCCCGCCCGCCAAGCACGTAGGACGGCCTCAGAAGCACCGGATAGCCGATCCGCTCCGCCACCATCAGCGCTTCCTCGCGGCTTCGGGCTATGCCGTTGGCCGGTTGCTTGAGCCCGAGCCTTGCGACCAGCTTGGCGAAGCGCTCGCGGTCCTCGGCAAGGTCGATGCTGTCCGGGCTGGTGCCAAGGATCGGGACCCCGGCCGACTGCAATTCGCCCGCGAGCCTGAGCGGAGTCTGCCCGCCAAGCTGGACGATCACTCCGATCAGCTCGCCCCGTGACTTCTCGCGCTCGACGATCTCGAGCACATCCTCGACCGTCAGCGGCTCGAAATAGAGCCGGTCCGACGTCTCCGGGTCGGTTGAAACCGTCTCCGGGTTGCAATTGACCATGATGGTCTCGAGCCCGACCCCGTCGCGCCCAAGCGCGAAGGCCGCGTGGCAACAGCAATAGTCGAACTCGATTCCCTGGCCGATCCGGTTGGGCCCGCCGCCCAGGATCATCACCTTCTTGCGGTCGGAGACCTCGGCCTCGTCGACCGGCTCGCCGAGCGTGTTTGCTGAAGAAAAGAGGGGCGCTTCATAGGTCGAGTACATGTACGGCGTGGTCGCGTCGAACTCGGCAGCGCAGCTGTCGATCCGCTTGAACACCGGCCGCACGCCCAGCTTCAGCCGGTGCGCGCGCACTTCGGCCTCGGTCACTCCGCCGGTCATGTGCTTCAACGCGTCATGGACGACTCCCCTCGCCGCCTTGCCCGCGGCATGGGCCGAACGGACGGAAAGCTGCGCGAGCCGTGCGTCGGAGAAACCCAAGGCTTTCAGGCGCCTCATCCCCGCCACATCGCTTGGAAGTCCCTCGTCGCGAACCTCGTTTTCCGCCTCAACAATTACCGCCAATTGGTTGAGGAACCAGGGGTCGAAGCCTGAGATCGCGTTGATCCGCTCGACACTGAACCCCTGGCGAAGAGCCTCGGCGGCGACCAGCAGGCGGTCCGGGGTCGCCCGTCCGAGCGCATTCTCGATCCGGTCGGCAGGCGCATCCTCGAGCTCGCGAACCCGGTCGAGCCCGGTCAACCCCGTCTCGAGCCCGCGGAGCGCCTTCTGCAGGCTCTCGGGGAACGACCGGCCGATCGCCATCACTTCGCCGACCGATTTCATCGACGTCGACAGCAAGGCTTCGGCGCCCTTGAACTTCTCGAAAGTGAAGCGCGGGATCTTGGTGACGACATAATCGATCGTCGGCTCGAAGCTCGCCGGCGTCGCTCCGCCGGTAATGTCGTTCGAAATCTCGTCGAGCGTGTAGCCGACGGCCAGCTTGGCGGCGACCTTGGCGATCGGGAAGCCGGTCGCCTTCGACGCCAGCGCCGAGGAGCGCGAAACCCGCGGGTTCATCTCGATGACGACCATTCGCCCGGTCTTGGGATCGACTGCGAACTGCACGTTGGAACCGCCTGTTTCGACACCGATTTCGCGAAGCACCGCGATCGATGCCGAGCGCATCCTCTGATATTCCTTGTCGGTCAGGGTCAGCGCCGGGGCGACGGTGATCGAGTCGCCCGTGTGAACCCCCATCGGGTCGATATTCTCGATCGAACAGATGATGATGGCATTGTCGGCTTTGTCCCGGACAACCTCCATCTCATATTCCTTCCAGCCGAGCACCGATTCCTCGATCAGCACTTCGCTGGTCGGGCTCGCCTCCAGCCCCCCCGACACGATCGCCTCGAATTCCTCGCGATTGTAGGCGATCCCGCCGCCCGTCCCGCCCAGAGTGAAGCTCGGGCGGATGATTGCTGGCAAGCCTACCTTCTCCAGCGCGGCGAGCGCATCGTCCATGCTGTGGGCGATCGCCGATAACGGTGATTCCAGCCCGATTTTCGTCATTGCCTCGCGGAACTTCAGCCGGTCCTCGGCCTTCTCGATGGCCTCCGCATTGGCGCCGATCAGCTCGACCCCGAACCGCTCCAGCGTCCCGTTCTTGGCCAGCGCCAGCGCCGTGTTGAGAGCCGTCTGCCCGCCCATCGTCGGAAGCAGAGCGTCGGGCCGCTCCTTCTCGATGATGCTGGCGACGAAGCCCGGAGTGATCGGCTCGATATAGGTGGCATCCGCAAGCTCCGGATCGGTCATGATCGTCGCCGGATTGGAATTGACGACGATGACCCGATAGCCCTCGGCCTTCAGCGCCTTGACCGCCTGGCTGCCCGAATAATCGAACTCCGCCGCCTGCCCGATGACGATCGGCCCGGCGCCGATGATCAGGATGGACTTGATGTCGGAGCGCTTTGGCATCAGCTTTTCACAACGGCGATGATCGCAGCGACCAAGCCTAGAACGCCCGCCAATACGGCGGCCCGCTCGGCCCATTCCGGCGAGCTGAACCGCTGGTAGAGCGACTTGCGTCCAGCTTCGCTTGCAACCGGTGATGGACTCTCGTCGGGTTCACTCACCGCGCATCGCCCCGACGAATTTCTCGAACAGATAGAAGCTGTC
>JACDCV010000011.1 GCA_013817375.1 Sphingomonas sp. | reverse complement strand
GGGCCAGGATGCGGGAAATCGACGACCCGCTTCTGCAAGAGCGGATGCACGACCTTGAGGATTTGTCGAACCGGTTGCTCCGGATCGTTTCCGGCCGGATGGGGACCGCCGCCCAGACGGGCCTCGCGCATGACTCGGTTCTCATTGCCCGCAACCTCGGGCCCGCCGAGCTTCTCGAATATGACAAACGGCGCTTGAAGGCGGTGGTTCTCGAGGAAGGCTCGCTCACCGCGCACGTCACCATCGTCGCCCGGGCGATGGGGGTACCTGTCATCGGCAAGGTCGCCGACATCCGCCACATCGTCGACGAAGGCGACCAGGTGCTGGTCGACGGCGATAATGGAAGCGTCATCGTGCGCCCGTCGCGCCCTCTTTTGTCCAGCTTCGACCAAAGGATGGCGCTCAGCCAAAAGCGGCGGGCGCAATTCGATGCGATCCGCGGGCTTCCAGCGCAGACTCTCGACGGCCTGTCGGTAAGCGTGATGGTCAATGCCGGACTTGCCGAGGACGCAGCCTCGCTGGAGCTGACCGGCGCCGACGGGATCGGCCTCTTCCGAACCGAATTCCAGTTCCTGGTATCGGCTACGCTTCCGGGCCGGGAGAGCCAGCTTCGCCTCTATCGCAAGGTCCTGAACTCGGTCGGCGACAAGCCGGTCGTCTTTCGAACGCTCGACATCGGCGGCGACAAGGCTTTGCCCTACCTCGCCGATGCCAGGGAGGAGGCCGAGAATCCGGCGATGGGCTGGCGCGCTCTTCGGCTTTCGCTCGACCGATCGACCCTGATGAAGGCCCAGGCCCGGGCGCTCGTCCAAGCAGCTGCCGGGCGGGTTCTTCGAGTCATGTTCCCGATGATTTCCGAGCCATGGGAATATGAGCAGGCCCGCGCTCTGTTCGAGGAGCAGATCGCCTGGGCCGAACGCGGCAAGCGGCCGCTTCCGTCGCGGATCGAGTTCGGCGCGATGCTCGAAGTACCGGCGCTCGCCGAGATGCTCGACCAATTACTCCCCCGGGTCGATTTCCTTTCGATCGGAACCAACGATTTGACTCAGTTCCTGTTTGCCGCCGACAGGGCCGATCCCAGGCTTGCGGAGCGATACGACTGGCTGAGCCCCGCGATCCTTCGTTTCCTGAAGCGAATCCTGGTCACTGCCCGAGCCGCCGAGAAGCCGGTTCGGATCTGCGGGGAAATGAGCGGCCGGCCACTCGAATGCATGGCATTGATCGGGATCGGAGCCGAAAAATTCTCGATCACTCCGGCCGCGGTCGGGCCGGTCAAGGCGATGGTCCGCTCGCTCGATGCCTCGGCGCTTCGCGCGCGCATGGACCAGTGGCTGGAGCGTCCGCCCAACGACCTTCGGCGATTGATGACGGACTGGGCACGCCGTCACCACGTATCGCTGGGTTAAGGGGCCCGGGGCGGTTGACAGGCCGCCGACCGGCTTGGACAACGCGACCTAGGCTCAAGAGGGTGAGGAATGGACGAGACCGACGAGACTGACGTGACCGATACGTCTTCAGTGGGTGAGCGCCTGCGCGCCGCGCGTGAGGAAAAGGGCTTCAGCCTCGAAGATATCGCCGCCGAAACGCGAATCCCCCGCCGTCACCTCGAAAGCCTCGAGTCAGGAGAGTGGGACAAGCTTCCGGCACCGACCTATTCGATCGGCTTTGCAAAGAGCTATGCAGGCTCTGTCGGGCTCGACCGGGCCGAGATCAGCGAGCAGCTTCGGGTCGAGATGGGTGGATACCGCACCGATACCGCCACCATCGAGACTTTCGAGCCGGTCGATTCCGCTCGGACCATGCCCAAATGGCTGGTGATTTCGGCGATCGCCGCGGTTCTGCTGGCCGTAATCCTGTTCACCTGGATGCGCGAGCGATCGCTCAGCGGGGAGCAGGAGACGCCTCCCGCGGCGGTCGAGGGACCGGTGCAACCGGCACCCGCTGCGCCGCAGCAGCAGGCCCAGCCAACCACGGCGCAGAGCCCCGTCGTACTTTCCGCAACCGCTCCGGCGTGGATCCAGGTCAGGGACCAGGGCAGGACCCTGTTCGAAGGCATGCTCAATCCCGGCCAGACCTATCAGGTGCCGCCGACGGCGACCGCGCCGGTGCTCCGCGCTGGTGCTCCCGAAGCGCTTCGGATCAACGTCGGCAACGCCGTCGCTCCACCGGTCGGCCCCGCGGGCCAAGTCGCTTCGAACGTCAGCCTTCGTCCCGCCGATCTGATGCGCGCCCCCGCTGCCGCTGGCCAACAACCAGCAACCGCCACAACGCCATAGAAATCACTGGCGCATCGGATTCATGCGCGCGTAATCTGGGCTTGGGCACAAGGTGGCGATCGACAGGATGGTCTCGGGGGATATGATGAAATTCGCGCTACTGCGCATCGCGCTTCCAGCCGCGGCGATTATCGGCATTGCGGCCGCTCCGGCGCTGGCTCAGCGGCCCGCCAACCCTGAGCAACGAATCATGATCCTGGAGCAGCAGCTTGCCGCCAGCCAGGCGACCGCGCTTCGGCTTGAGCAGCGGCTCGATACGATCGAACGGCAGCTTCAGCAGCTGATCAATCACAGCGAAACGAGCGGCCACCGCGTCGGACAGGTTGAAAGTGAAATGCGAAGGATCCGGAGCGATGTCGATACGCGGCTGACTGCGATCGAGGCGCGCGCCGTCGTGGCAGCATCCAGCGAGCCGCTCCGTCAGGAATCGCCCGCGCAAGTGCAGCCAGATGTCCAGATTGCGTCCACTTCCGCCCCCGAGCTTCCTTCCCGGAATTCGGGCTCGGCCGCGACGGCGACTTCGGACCCGGGTGAAGACGCTTATTCGGAGGGTTTCCGGCTGTGGCGCGACGGCAATTATGGCCAGGCGATCACCGCCCTTCGAGCCTTCACCTCGGGTTTCCCCACGCATCGCCGGGTGAGCTTCGCCAACAATCTCATCGGACGCTCGATGCTCGACAACGGCCAGCCGCGGCCGGCGGCCGAAGCGCTGCTCGCCAATTACCGCTCCAACCCCAAAGGCGAGCGTGCCGCCGACAGCCTCTTCTACCTCGGCCAGGCACTGGTGAAGCTCGGCCAGCCGGCCCAGGCGTGCAAGGCTTATGGGGAGCTTGAGGACGTCTACCGGGCCTCGCTTCGTGACGAGCTCAAACAGCTGGTGTCGAAAGGCAAGGCCGAGGCCGGCTGCTCGTAAGCATGGCGTCGCTCGAGCCCGCCACGGAGATCGTCTCCCGTTTCGCGGCCGATCTCGACCGACTCTCACCGGATCAGGCAAAGCTTGGGATCGCCGTTTCCGGCGGGCCCGACAGCCTCGCTCTGCTGCTCCTTGCCCAAGCGGCGCGCCCCGGCAGGATCGAGGCGGCGACTGTCGACCATGACCTTCGTTCAGGATCGGCCGGCGAGGCGGCGATGGTCGCGGCTTTGTGCGAGAAGCTGGCAGTCCCGCACTCGGTGTTGACCGCCCAGTGGGAGACCAAGCCGGAGACCGCGATCCAGGAGCGCGCTCGCGGCGAGCGTTACCGATTGCTTGGCAGCTGGGGCGCCGAACGCAGCCTGGGAGCGCTGATGACCGCTCACCACCTCGAAGATCAGGCCGAAACGCTTTTGATGCGCCTCAAACGAGGGGCGGGGGTGCGAGGGCTGGCGGGCATGCGGCCCGTCGTCCCGATCCCGGGATCCCAGCTTCGCCTTCTCCGCCCGCTTCTGAAATGGCGCCGGTCCGAATTGATGTCGATCTGTTCGGCTGCCGGGGTCGCCGCCGCAAGCGACCCAAGCAACGACGACGATCAATTCGAGCGAGTGAGGGTTCGGCGAGCGATAACGTCGGCCGACTGGCTCGACCCGGTTGCGATCGCTCGAAGCGCCGGCAATCTCGCCGCAGCCGATTCAGCGCTTATGTGGGCGACCGGCCAGGAATGGGAAGCACGGGTCAGCTGGACGGACGACGAGATCGTCTACCGGCCGCGAGGACCGCTGGAGATCCGTCGCCGGATCGTCGGCCGCGCGCTGGCGGCGCTTGCCAGCGAAGGCGGAGCCGAGGATCTGCGCGGGCGCGAGCTCGACCGCCTTCTTGTAGAGCTCGTCAACGGCGGCAAAGCGACTCTGCGCGGCGTCCTTTGCTCGGGCGGCGAAACCTGGCGATTCACGCCGGCCCCGAAGCGGCGGAAGCGATAATCGGCCGATCGGGCCGCGACGTTCATCAATTTTCGCGGCCGTTCACCGCTCCTCAACTGGCGCATTGTTATTGGCCCGCAGGTGCCTATCTTGGCGTGAAGTGGTAAAAGGCGCGCTGGCCGCCTGGAGCGAGAGACCGGATGAACGACGAGAAGAAGCCCGCCAACCCCTGGGTGAAGAGCCTGCTGATCTGGGTCGGAATCCTGTTCGGCCTGGTCCTGTTCGTTCAGATGATCGGCGGCGGCTCCAGCGCAGCGACGGGCGAGCCGATCCCTTATTCGGACTTCGTTCGCCAGGTCGATGAAGGCAATGTCCGCTCCGTCACCATGTCGGCAACCGCCAGCGGCAACAGCGTCATCACCGGCAGCCTTGCCGACGGCGAGGCTTTCCGAACTACCGCTCCCGCCGACGCGCAAATTTCGTCCAAGCTCATCGAGCGCGGTGTCGATGTCCAGGTGAAGGCCGAGGAAGGCTCCAGCATCTGGCTTCTGATGCTCTACAATTCGCTGCCCTTGATCCTCATCATCGGAATCAGCTTCTTCATCATGCGCCAGATGCAGAAGAATGCCGGTTCAGGAGCGATGGGCTTTGGCAAGTCGCGCGCCAAGATGCTCACCGAAAAGCAGGGCCGGGTGACCTTCGCGGACGTTGCCGGCATCGATGAAGCTCGCGAAGAACTTGAAGAAATCGTCGAATATCTCAAGGACCCGGGCAAGTTCGCTCGGCTGGGGGGCAAAATCCCCAAGGGCGCTCTGCTGGTCGGTTCACCCGGCACCGGCAAGACTTTGCTGGCTCGCGCCATCGCCGGCGAGGCTGGGGTTCCGTTCTTTGCCATTTCGGGCTCCGATTTCGTCGAGATGTTCGTCGGCGTCGGCGCCAGCCGGGTGCGCGACATGTTCGAGCAGGCCAAGAAGTCCGCGCCGTGCATCGTCTTCATCGACGAGATCGACGCCGTCGGTCGCCATCGCGGCGCCGGGCTCGGCAACGGCAACGACGAGCGCGAACAGACATTGAACCAGCTGCTGGTCGAGATGGACGGCTTCGAGGCCAATGAAGGCATCATCATCATCGCGGCCACCAACCGCCCCGACGTTCTCGACCCCGCGCTTCTTCGCCCCGGCCGCTTCGATCGCCAGGTGGTGGTGCCAAGGCCCGACATCGAAGGTCGCGAGAAAATCCTCGCCGTCCACATGAAGAAGGTGCCGCTCGCACCCGACGTCGACAAGCGAACGATCGCGCGGGGAACGCCGGGCTTCTCCGGCGCCGACCTCGCCAATCTGGTCAACGAAGCCGCGCTTCTCGCCGCCCGCAAGGGCAAGAGGCTGGTCGCGATGAGCGAGTTCGAGGAAGCCAAGGACAAGGTGATGATGGGCACCGAGCGCCGCTCGATGGTCATGACCGAGGACGAGAAAAAGATGACCGCCTATCATGAGGCAGGCCATGCGATCGTCGCCCTCCACGAGCCCGCGTCCGACCCGATCCACAAGGCGACCATCATCCCGCGCGGACGAGCGCTTGGAATGGTGATGCGGCTGCCGGAGCGCGACAGCTATTCCTATCACCGCGACAAGATGTACGCGAACCTTTCGGTGGCGATGGGCGGCCGCGTCGCCGAGGAAGTCATCTTCGGCTACGACAAAGTGTCTTCCGGAGCCTCCTCCGACATCCAATATGCGACCGGCCTTGCGCGCGACATGGTGACCCGCTGGGGCCTTTCCGACGAGCTTGGACCGCTTCAATATGCGGAGCCGGACGAGGAGGTCTTCCTTGGCTATTCGATGAACCGCCAGCGGCAGATGTCCGACGATACTGCGCGGGCCATCGACAAGGAAATTCGCAAGATCGTCGAGGGCTCCTACGAGCGAGCGAAGACCCTGTTGAAGGACAATCGCGGCGAGCTCGAGACTCTAGCCCAGGCCTTGCTCGAATATGAGACTCTGTCGGGCGACGAGATCAAGGCGATCCTCGCCGGCGGCTCGATCGACCGGGGCGGCTCGGTCGGCACCTCCATCCCGGCAACCGGCGCCTCGGTGCCCAAGGCCGGCCGCAAGTCGAAACCGCTCGGCGGACCGGCTCCCGCCGCCGGCTAAGGGTCGCGCAGCAATTCACTTGGCGTTCAGGCGGTCCGCTTTCTCTGCCCGCAGGTCGGGAGGGACGTAATGAGAGCACATATTCTGGTTGGCGCCGCTTTGGCTGCCTTTGCTTCGCCTGCGGCGGCGCAATCGATGAACGCCGAGGCATTTCATCGTCAGGCGACCGCTCTTCAGAAGAAGGGCGCGATGGCGGTCTTCTCGATGAGCAAGATCAAGGCACTGGCGGCGGAAGGGCGCGCGGCATCCCTCAAGGCCCGCGAGACGCGCCTCGCTGCCGTCGCGGCCGGCAAGGCACCCCGCTACTGCCCGCCGGAAGGGCCGCAGAAGATGGACTCTTCCGAATTCATGTCCCTGCTTTCGGCGATCCCGGCGCAGCAGCGCGCCAGCATCGACATGACCGAGGCGGTGATCCGGATGCTCGCTCGCAAATACCCTTGCCGGGCCTAGGCTCAGCCGAGCACTCCCAGCAGCAGCAACAGGGTTCCGAACAACCCGAGTGCCACCGACGCAAAAATCGCCAGCAGCAAGGCCCGCCACGCCGCGCTGAACCGCGACAAAGCGTAGGCGCCGCGCAGTTGTCGGTACATGTGAAGCGGCGGGATCAGAATGAAGATCAGCCCGACGATGCCGCCGGTGACGCCCAGCGTTGCAAGGACCACGAACGCGACCAGAGTCAGGCTCATGAACGCAATCGAATACGTGACGAACACCAGATGATCGTAAGCGGTGAACTCGCGGCGATACTGGCGCCGGTGAAGAAACATTATCCACACGAAGGGGATGGAGATGGGGATCAGCGCCCAGGAGAATTTGTAGCCGTTCGCCTGCAACTTGTAGATCAGCAGCTCGGGATTTTCCTTCGCCTTCCGGTAGGCGGCCTGGAAGAAAGCGTCTCCCTGGACCGCTTCGCTGTCGCCGCTGAAAGTCGCTTTGGTGATCCCTTCGTCGCGCAGCCGCTCCAGGGTCGCGATATCCTCCCGGCTTTCAGCGATCCGCTTGTCGAGCTGCGTTGCTGCCGAACCCGCGGCAGTCCCTGCCCGCCGCGCTTCCAGCGCTGTCAGGTTCGCCCGCTCTTCTTTGAGACCCTGCTCGACACTTTGCGAAACTCCAAGCTGCGACCCGAGCGAGGGTCCCGCCAAGCTAAAAACGGCGAACATCAGAAAAACGGTGAACAGGAACAGCGCCAGCGGCGAGATGAACTTCGCGCGTTCGCCGTGGGCATAGCGGCGAGTAAGTTCGCCGGGCTTCCACGCAAGCATTGGCAGGGTCCGCCAGAACTTGCCGTCGAGGTGAAGGACGCTGTGCAGGAAATCGTGCCACCATGCCGAGAGGGTGCGGTGGACGTTCGCTTTCTGGCCGCAGCAATGGCAAAATTCGCCGGTCAGTTCGCAGCCGCAGTTCAGGCAATTGCGTGTGTTCTTGTGAGGCCCGGGCGGCTCGCCCGCCTGCGGCTCGACCGCGCGGCCGATCATTCCGCCCGTGATTGCTTCGCCGACTGCATCGAGTTCCGGCATTTACGTCCCCCCAGGGCCCGATATTAGGCAGCGTTTGCCGGCCATGCTAGCGGATCGGAAATGAAGCGCGTTGGGCTTCTTGGCGGCTCGTTCAACCCGGCGCACCAGGGGCACCGGCAGCTTAGCCTCGCGGCAATCGACGCACTTGGCCTCGACGAGCTGTGGTGGCTGGTCTCTCCCGGCAATCCGCTCAAGGACGGCGAGGAAATGGCGCCCTTCGAAGCGCGGCTCGCCTCGGCTCAGGAGGTCGCTCGCGGCTCCTCCATCCACGTGTCGGACTTCGAGCGGCGCTCCGGCACCCGCTTTACCGTGGATACCATTAGCGAGCTGCTGCGATCCTTTCCCGAACACCGTTTCGCGTGGCTGATGGGTGCCGACGCTATTGCCGAATTTCATCGCTGGAAGGATTGGCGCGAGCTTGCGGCCATGGTGCCGATTGCGGTGCTCCCCCGGCCGGGCTATGATGAGTCAGCCCGCGCGGCGCGCGCGATGGGCTGGCTGTCAGGGTTCGTCCGCCCTCAAAGTCAGGCGAAACAGTGGACGGAGTGGAGTGCACCGGCGATTTTGTTTCTTCGCCTGCCGACCAATCCGACGTCCGCGACAGCTAAACGCGCGCAAGACCAGAACTGGCATCGCCGACCGCGGCCCGGGACAACGCCGGATGCCACAGACGACGTTACGCCGACATGAGGAGACCCCTTGGCCGACCGCACAGCTAAGACCGCCGGCACCGACCGGCCCATAGATTCCGAACAGCTCCACAAGCTCGTGCTTCAGTCGCTCGACGACGATCAGGCGGTCGAAATTGTCTCGATCCCGCTCGAGGGCAAGTCAAACATCGCCGACCATATGGTGATCGCGTCGGGCCGCTCGACCCGCCAAGTTGCTTCAATGGCAACCAAGCTTGCCGAGCGGATTAAGCAGACGTTCGGAAAGACTGTGCGAATCGAAGGGCTTCCCGCGGCCGACTGGGTGCTAATCGATGCAAATGATGTTATCGTGCATCTCTTCCGGCCGGAGGTACGAAGTTTTTACAATTTGGAGCGAATGTGGGCGTTCGGCGATGACCGCGTGACTGCAACTGCTCAGAGCGGGTGAGGGTAATGCGTCTAACAGCGATTTTTCTCGGTTTCCTGGCGCTGATCGCGCAACCGGCGGTGGCCGCCGAGCGCAATTCGCTCGCCAACCAGCTGCAGAACCAGCTTTCGGCGCTGGTGACGACCAATTCGGCCGACGTCGGAGTGGCTGCGATCGACCTTCGCACCGGGGAAATCGTCAGCGTTCGCGGAACCACTCGCTATCCAATGGCGAGCACGATGAAGATTGCCGTCGCCGCGACCTATCTGTCTTATGTCGAAAATGGCGAGCGCAGCCTCGACGAGGCGATCGCCGGCCGCTCGGCTGCCAGCCTTATGCGCGCGATGATGGTCAAAAGCGACAATCATGCGACCGATCTTCTCATTCGCAACCTTGGCGGCCCGCGCACCATCCAGAGGTGGCTCGACTGGCATAATGTCGAAGGGATGCGGGTCGATCGTAATATCGCGCAGCTTCTCCGGGCCAAGCGCAACCTCTACGAAACGGTGGATTCGTCCACCCCGCTGGCGATGGCGACCTTCCTCCAGCGGCTCGACAAGGGCGAGCTTCTGAAACCCTGGGGGCGCAATTATCTCGTCGAACTGATGGCTCAGTGCCAGACCGGCAGGAACCGGATGAAGTCGCTGCTCCCGGCCGGGTCCGTCGCCCACAAGACCGGCACGCTCAACGGCTACACCAGCGATGTCGGCTTCGTGCGCCTTCCCGACGGCCGCCGTGTCGCGATCGCGATCTTTGCCCGCGGCGGCTCCAACAGGCCGCAAGCGATCGCGCAAACCGCGCGCGCTATTTACGACGGCTTCATCGCAGTGGTCGGCTGGCCGTACAACGCCGCCTCGTCGCTGACCCGCCAATAAGCGTTGCTTCTCCACATCGTCGCTCGCGGGAAGATCGGCCGATCCCCGGAGGCCGATCTGGTGGAGCGCTACATGAAGCGCATCTCCTGGCCGACCAGGCTGACAGAGCTTCCTGAAACATCCCGGCAAGCGCCGCCGCTCCCGGCCAACAGCGTGAGCGTTCTTCTCGACGAGCGCGGGCAGGCGCTTTCCTCGACAGAGCTGGCAGAACGGCTCGAAAGCTGGCGCGACGCGGGCAAGCGCGAAGCGCGCTTCTCCATCGGCGCCGCGGGCGGCCACAGCGCCGAGGAGCGCAACGGGGCCGAGCTTCTCCTGTCCTTTGGCGCCGCGACCTGGCCACATTTGCTGGTTCGGGCGATGCTCGCCGAGCAATTGTTCCGGGCGACGTCGATCCTTGCCAACCACCCTTATCACCGCGAAGGCTGAGCGGATGTTCCGACTGGCTGCAGCTTCGCTCCTGATCGCCGGATCGGCAGCGCTTTCGGCAAGCGCCCAGGTGCCCCCGGCGCCGACAATGGATTCCAGGCTCGACCAGGCGCGAAGCGAAGCGGCGTCGGCCGAAATCGAGCAGCGGCGGCTTGAGGCCGCGGCGCAGCAGGCTCGCGACGACGCCACTCGCCTTCGCGCAGAGCGGCTCGCGGCTGCCCAGGCAATTGTGGCGGCCGAGGCCCGCATCAGCGCCGCCGACGCTCAAGCCACAATCGTCCAGGCGCATTTGGCTGCACAGCGACAGCGGCTCGCTGCCGAGCAGGCGCCGGCAAGCTCGCTTCTTGCCGGGCTCGCGCTGATGGCGCGCCGCCCGCCGGTGCTACTGCTCGCCGATTCCAGATCTGCCGAGGAGCTGGTGAAGCTTCGGCTATTGATCGCGGCGACCACCCCGGCGATCCAGGCGAAAACCGCGGCTCTGGCGAGCGAGCTGGAGCGGGGCAGACGCCTGGAGCAGGCAGCCCTGGCAGCGCGCGAGGCGATGGTCGAAAGCCGCGACGAGCTTGCCCGCAAGCGGCAGGATTTCGCGAAGCTCGAGGCCCGAGCGATCCGCCTCGCCGGAACCCGCGGGTCGGAGGCGCTTGGCGCCGGCGACGTCGCAATCGCCCGGCATGAGCAGCTTTCCACCCTTCAACGCAAGGCGCTTTCGGGCGCCGAAGCGGCAAGGCTTGCAAGGCAGCTCGCGGGGCTTGGTCCTGCTCCGCTTCCGGTGCGTGACGGCGGGCAAGTAGCATCGACAGCGATTGAATATCGGCTGCCTGCCTTGGCAAGGGTCACCGACGGTCTCGGCGCGGTCAGCGACAATGGCGTGCGCTCCCGCGGGGTCACTCTTGCAACTCGCCGGGGAGCGGCGCTGGTCGCGCCCGCGTCCGGCACGATCCTCTTTGCCGGGCCGTTTCGCGATTATGACGGCGTCGTGATCATCGATCACGGGCGCGGCTGGAAGAGCGTTCTCGTCAACGCCGGCTCGGGGCTGGCGCGCGGGACCAAAGTCCGGATCGGGCAGCGGATCGGGATCGCCCTTGGCGCCGTCGAGGTCCAGCTTCAGCAAGGCGGGCGGAGCCTGTCCCCCGCTCTCATCGCAGGTTCATCTGCAATGCTGTCAAATCCGCCGGAAGACGGCTAATATAAGCGACGCGCACCAGGGAAATACGCATGAAACTCATTCACAAGATTCTTCCGCCGCTGGCACTGGTAGGAGCGCTCGCTCTGGTCCCGGTTGCCACCAGCTCGCTCGCCGCGGCCGACGTCGCCAATTACAAAGAGCTCGAGAAGTTCATGAGCGTGTATGAGCGGGTCAAGGCCAATTACGTCGACCAGGTCGATGACGAGACGTTGATGAAGGGCGCGATCGACGGAATGCTGGCGTCGCTCGATCCCCACTCGAGCTTCCTCCAGGAATCGGACTTCGAATCGCTCCGAACCACGACCGACGGGAATTACGGCGGCCTTGGAATCACGGTTTCGATCGAGGACGGAGCGGTCAAGGTGATCGCTCCCACCGAGGACACGCCAGCGTGGCGGGCCGGGATCAAGCCTGGCGACTATATCACGCACATCAATGGACAGCTCGTTTATGGAGCCACGCTCGACGAGGCCGTCGACAAGATGCGTGGCGCTCCTGGAACGCCGATCAAGCTGACGATCGTTCGCCCCGGCCGCGACAAGCCCTTCGATGTCGGGATGAACCGCGAACGGATCCAGCTTCGCCCGGTCAAATGGGAGGTCAAGGACGGCATCGCGATCATCGACATCAACAGCTTCTCCGGCAATGCCGCCGAGGAGACGGTGGCGGCGCTGACCGCGGCCAACAAGGCAGCCGGCGGCAAGCCGCTCGGCTATGTGGTCGATCTTCGCTCCAACCCCGGCGGGCTCCTCGACCAGGCGGTCGATATCAGCGACGCCTTCCTCAGCCGCGGCGAGATCGTCTCGCAGCGCGGGCGCGAGAAGAATGACATCGAGCGTTATTATGCCAAGGCCGGCGACCTCACCAACGGTCTCCCGATCATCGTCCTCATCGATGCGGGCTCGGCGTCCGCGGCCGAGATCGTCGCCGGAGCGCTCCAGGACCAGCGCCGGGCGCTGGTGATGGGCGAGAAGAGCTTCGGCAAGGGCAGCGTCCAGACCGTCGTCCAGACCGGCCCGCGAGCCGCTCTGCGGCTGACAACGGCGCGCTACTACACGCCGTCGGGCAAGTCGGTTCAGGCGGGAGGCATTTCCCCGGACATCGTCGTCCCGCAGCTTTCGGACCCGGACTACAAGGACCGTCCGCGGGTTCGCGAGGCCGACCTTCGCCGCCACCTGCTCGCTCAGGTGACCGACGACGACAAGCTGCTCGAACATGACGATGCGACCAGGGATCCGCGTTTCGCCTTCACAGCGGAAGAGCTGGAGAAGAAGGGCATCAAGGACTTCCAGCTCGATTATGCGATCAACACGCTCAAGCGCCTGGGATCGCCGACTGCAGTCGCGTCGGCCGGCGGCAAGTCCAAGTCGAAGCGCTAGGCAATGGCTGAGGCGGCGACGCTGGGAGGCGGGCGCGGCGGCGGTGCGTTGGCTCGCGCCGAGATCGGTCGGCTCGTCGCTCTGCTTCTGCCGCTCGGGCTCCTGGCCGGGGCGTTCGGCTCGCAATATGTCGGCGGGCTCCACCCCTGCGACATGTGTTACTGGCAACGCTGGCCGCACGGCGCCGCCGCACTTCTCGCAGCACTCGCCTTCACCGCGCCCGCGGCGTCGAAACGCTCGCGCATCCTCACCCTCCTCGCCGCTTTGGCCATTGCGATCTCGGGCGCGATCGGGGTCTATCATGCAGGCGTCGAGCTCAAGATTTTCGAGGGGTTCAGCACCTGCACCAGTACCGCACGCGCAGCGACGACCGAAGATCTGCTCAAGCAGATCATGAAGGTGCCGCTCGTTCGCTGCGACCAGGTGCAATGGGCGTTCCTCGGAATCTCGATGGCCGGCTGGAATGCGATCCTGTCGCTCGGCGGCGCGGCTGCGATCTTCTGGCTCACCCTGACCGGAAGGCGCACACGATGAGCGGTCCGTGGCGCCCGGGCCGGAAACGTGCCGATTCCGCGGCGATGATCCGGGTCGACCAGGCAGGCGAATATGGCGCAACCCGAATCTACGCCGGCCAGCTGGCGGTGCTTCGGCCGAGCTCTCCTGCAGCCAAGCTCATCTCTCGAATGGCGATGCAGGAGCAGCGGCACCTGGAGCGCTTCGACCATCTCGTCGCCGAGCGGGGGGTGCGGCCAACCGCGCTCCAGCCGATGTGGAATGTGGCCGGCTATGCGCTTGGCGCTGCGACCGCGCTCATCAGCCCCGATGCGGCCATGGCCTGCACCGACGCTGTCGAGACCGAGATCGACCTCCACTATCAAAGCCAACTCGAAGAGCTTGGCGAAGACGATTCTGAGCTGTCGGCGGACATTGCGGAATTTCGCGCCGAGGAGCTTGAGCATCGTGACACTGCCCGCGCGGCCGGGGCCGAAAAAGCGATCGGCTATCCGTTACTGACTGGAGGGATCCGTGCGGTGTGCCGTGTAGCAATCGCGCTTTCCAAACGTGTTTAGGGGAACCCCGCCGCCGCTTCGCCCGCTTTAGCCTTGAAAGGTTCGGAACTATGAAAACCCTCA
The DNA here is from genome assembly GCA_013817375.1 of Sphingomonas sp. Classification (GTDB taxonomy): domain Bacteria; phylum Pseudomonadota; class Alphaproteobacteria; order Sphingomonadales; family Sphingomonadaceae; genus Sphingomicrobium. The sequence continues at coordinate 15,957 of JACDCV010000011.1, read as the reverse complement.
TGATTTCCCTCGCTTCGGCAGCAGGGCTTGGAACATTCGGATTGGCCACAGTGCCGGCCGCCGCCCAGAGCAACACCGACACTCGAATCGCCGAGATCATCGTCTACGGAACCGATCCCTGTCCGCGCTCGACTTCCGACGAAGTGGTGGTCTGCGCCCGCAAGCCGGAGGCCGAGCGCTACCGCATTCCGGAACGTTTGCGCGAAGGCGGATCGCTGCAGAGCCGGCAGAGCTGGGCGGCGCGCGCCAAGAGCTTCGAATATGTCGGGGCCACCGGCATTCAGAGCTGTTCGGCCGTCGGTCCCGGCGGGCACACCGGCTGCCTTCAGAACATCATCGACCGCGCCAAGGCCGATGCCCGAGACGCTGCAACGGAGGGCGTGCCGCCGCCCGAGTGATCAGACAAGTTCGACGCAATCATAGCGGTCGCGGATGTTGCGGTTGAAATAGACGCCCTTGGCGAAGGCCGAGAGCATCGCCTCGGTCGCTTTGGCCGGAACTCCCGAATAAAGGTACCGCCGGCCGGTGACGAACTCGACGACAAGCTCCTCGCGCTCGGGCGAATAGTCGAAGCGGCAGATGACGGTCGACGGCACGAGACGCAAACGCTCAAGCGCCGCCCAAGCTTCAATCGCTCGAGCGGGGTTCACCAGCTGCAGCGCCAGACTCCTCCGCCCCACCACATCCGGTCGCAATTCTGGTTGTTCTGGACCCAGCGCGGATAGGCCCTGTCCGGTCGGTCGTGCCACCAGTCGTTGAAGCTGTCCGGTTCCCAGGTGCGGTTGTTGTAGAGTGCCCAGCCCTCGTTCCCTCCAAAGGGTACGCCGACCACCACGACCGGACCGGAGCCCCTTCGCTTGCGGCCGTCGTGACCAGGATCGGTCCCGCGATGGACGGTGACCGAGGCGCCGGGGCTGGCGCTCACTCCCGGGGCGGCGCCGAATTGCGCGGCTGCCGGAGAGGCGGGAAGGGCAAGAGCGGCAATCGCCGCAGCCCCCGTGACAAACAGACGATCCATATCGCGGCTCCTTTCTGCTGTTCCCTGTTGGACAGCAGCAAGAACGCCGGAGCGGCGGCAGGCGTTGCATTGCGTGAGTGGGCGAGGCGCGGATTAGCGGCTATGATAAGCCAATGCTCCGCGAGTCCATCGCCTTGCTTGCAGCGGCGCTTGCCGTCCCGGTTGCCGCCGAGCCGACGGAGGCGCCGAAGCTCGACCTCAGCGTGAAGGCGGCAAGCTGCGAGGGATCGGCCGACGAGGTGGTGGTCTGCGGCAAGAAAGACGATCGCTACCGGCTGGACGCTGCCGTCCTCGCCGTGGAGCGAAGCAAGGAGCCGTCCACCGGAAGCCGGCCGCCCGATTATCTGAGCGTCAACCAGCAGACCTGCCTTCCGCACGGCAACGGCGGCTGCGCTGGGCAAGGCGTGGTGCCGGTGCTCAGGATTGCCGTGGTCGCGGCCGAGGTTGCGGCGCGCGCGATCCAGGGCGAGGACTGGCGGGAGCCGCTTCGAACCGGCCCGCAGGATTATCGTCTCTACCAGGAGTCCAAGGCGCGAGCCGAGGAGCCACGGCCAAGCGTCAGGCTGGAGTTTGGAGTCCAGCCGAAAGTGGACACCAGCGGCCGCTAATTCACGCTAGCGCTGTTCGCCTAAGGCGTCGGCCGTGAGCCGAGCCGCTAGCGAAGCTGGAGCGGCGGACTGCCCGGACGATAGGGCCCGCGGGCAACCTCGCCATTGATAAGGGCGCGCTTGAGCTTCTTGCGCATCTGCTCGGCTCCGTCGGAGCTCATGCATACCAGCCGGACGCCGCCTGTCGGAAGGCTCTCGACGTTGGAAATGCCGACTTTTGCGGCAACGCATTTGGCGACGACAAGGGCCTCGTCGAGGGACACAAGGAGGACCCGGCTCAAAGCTTGTCACCGGACATGATCATGCTGTTGTCATTCATCGTCATTCTGTTTCCTTCTGTTCGGCCGGTGGCTCAGGCGGCAAGCTCGAGCCGCGGTTGCCGCATTGTTGCGGCGATGCGATTGGCATAGCCGGCGACGAGGCCGAGATGGGCGGCGCGCGACAGTTCGCATGCGGCGTTTACCGACATGAAAAGCGACACCTGGTGGCGAAAATAGAGATAATTGAGGTCCATCCGGGGCTCCCTTGAAGTAAGCGGGAGCGCATTGGGTCTCTCCAGTCGCTCGGGCTTACGGCATGGTGTCCGGGCGATGCAGCCCTGTAGCACAGAAGGCAGTTGCGGCCTAATCGGATGGCCGACGCGAAGGGGAAGCCGGGGGCCCGCCCATGTGCAGGAATGCCCACCGCCAACCTGCCGCCAAGCAAGCGTCATTAGTGTGGCGGAGTGACCGAGCTTTGGCCGCCCGAAGTCGCGGAGAGGATGAGGCGGGTCGTTTCTTCCGGGCAGTCCCACATCGGATAATGGCCGCTGTGATCGAACCAATGGAAAGCCGCGCCGGGGAAGGCGGCTTTGGCGCGGTCGGCCTGCGCGGCCACGCACAAGCGGTCGTGGCGGCCCCAGCCGATCGTCACCTTGCCGGAGCCGGGCGCCGACGGGCCGAGCTGCGGCGGTCCGGACGCGAGGTCGTCGACCAAAGATTTCGCGGTTGGAGTCGCAGCGATCGCCGCCAGCTCGTGAGCGACGAGATCGCCGTCGAGCCGCCACGGATGGGCCGACAATTGGGCGAGCAACAGGCTTCGTCCGGCGCTGGTGCGGGCGACCGGCTTCAGCGCCCGGCCGAGCCCGCGAAGCAGGCGTAGCGACGCGGTGAGACTGGTCCTGAACATCGTCGTTTCCCACCCCCGCCAGAAGCCGCCCGGATCGAGCGCGACAGTCGCCCCGGAGTGACCGCGCCGGGCCATTTCCAGAACCATTCGAGCCCCCATCGAGCTGCCCACCATATCGACGTCCGCCAGCCCTTCGCCCGCGACAAAGTCGACGAGGCTGCGCATCACGCCCGCGAATGTGCCGCTGTCGGGCTCCGCCGGGGTCCCGCCATGACCCGGCAAAGTGACCAGGATCACCTCCCGCCGACGGGCAAGGCCGGGAAGGATCGTGTCCCAGGCGCGCGGCGTATTGCCGAGCCCGTGGACGAGAAGCAGCGGTGGGCCGCTGCCGGTGCGAGTGGATATCATGACGGGGGAACGCGCGAGGCGGAGAGGCGGGGGCGGGGCCGAGGGCGCTGCGGGGGCGGTCCGGGCGGGGCGGCAGGCGCTGGCGCTAACCGGACGATAACCGATCGGTGCTAGTCCTGCGCCATGGCAAGTCCGCTTCAAACGGGAAAGCAGTCCGTCAATCTGGCGGGACCAAGCGTGCGCGGATCGCGAATCCGGCGCGATCCGCCGCCGGCCGTGAAGGAAATCAATATCCGCGACCGCGACGAGCGCAACCAGCGGATCGTCGTCACGGGCGTCGTGCTGTTCGCGCTTGCCCTTGTCATCATCATCATTGCGGTGAGCAGCGCCATCGGCTGGTCGCCCAGGGACTATGCTTTCGCGGTCTGAGCGGGCCCAAAGGTCCCAATGTTCGCACCAACGGGGGTGTCGGCGTCACTAGGCGACCGCGTCGGGGAGCGCTTCGAGAAGGGCGGGAAAGGCCGCGACGGCCTCGGCCTGGGGATCGCGGTCGCCGCGCTGCTCGCAGGGTAGAGCGAAGCGCTTTGGGTCGAGCCGGGCGAGCAGCCAGGTCAGCAATTTGTCGCTCGGCACGCGCCGCTCGCCGACCAGCTCGCCATCGCGATAGATTTGCTCGACCCGGCCGTTGATGGCGCGGTCGAAGACGATTGCCGACAGGCGCCCGACCGACAGCTGCAAGGCCGCGTCCCAGGCGGCGGCGAAGGCCGGCGATCGGGTGCGCAAGCGATAGGCGCCCCGCGCCGACAGCCGGGCGGCGCTGCTGGCGAGGTGGACGCAGCCGGTTTCGGCGAGGCTCGACAGGAACAGGCGCTGGCGGACCGCGCTCCAGCCGGCGAGGCGCTTGCGGCTGTCGGGAAGGTCGATGCCGTCGAACGGCGTCGCGGTCACGGCGGGGAGGTTGGCATCGCCGGACGGCGCGATTGCGGGAGGCAGGAGGTCGGTCGGCCAGGCGCCGTTCTGATCGGCGACCGGCACCATCGACAAACGCGGCCCGCCGCGCTCGTCGGCGACATCGGCAATTGCGTCGATCTTGTCCGATGCGGTTGACCAGGCGTCGAACTCCTCAAGCGACATATCCCGTCCCGAACTGCGTGCCATGAACCAGATAGGTTGCTGTAGGAAAGCGTTTTGTCACCGCAGCGAGCGGTAGAGGACCGACGTCACGGATTCGCGCCCTCACGGCCTGACCACGGCATAGAAGCGCGCGATCGTAACCCGGCGCTAACCACGCGCACCTTAGACTTGGGCCGCGATGACCAAGCATTGGCGCCCACAAGCACATATCGTCCCCTTCCTCCCGCGTCGGCGGGCGCGGTGGGCGACGGCTTCCGCCTATCTGGCCGCACCTAAGCCGCTGCTGCCAGCCCTGCTCTTCGCGGGTGCACTGGCGCTCGGCGTGACTGGAGGGTTCGTCTGGAGCTGGGCCGAAATGGACCAGCCGGCCCCGCTGGCGGCGCCGACCGAGATCGTGCTGCCCTATGAGCAGGTGGATCCTGCCGATGCGGAGTGGGAGGCGCGGACGGTAGAGAGCGAGGCCGGCCCCTCGACACGTCCGGTCCGAGTCCAGGGATTCGACGCACGAACGGAGGGGGCGAGGGCGACTTTCGGATTCTGCCACAGCGGCGGCGGGACCAATTGCGTGGTGGATGGCGACACGATCTGGCTGGCGGGACAGAATATCCGCATCGCCGACATCGACGCCCCTGAAACCCACGAGCCGAGCTGCGTGGCAGAGAAGAGGCTCGGCGACCGCGCGACGCGGCGGCTTCACCAGCTGGTCAGCGGCGGGACGATCAGCCTGGAAGGAATCGGCCGCGACCAGGACCGCTACGGCCGCAAGCTGCGGCGCGTGCTGGTCGACGGCGCCAACGTTGGCGACACATTGGTCGATGAAGGCCTGGCGCGCTGGTACGAAGGCGGGAGAAGGAGTTGGTGCTAGTTCGAACTACCGAGCGCAAGTAAGCGGATCGGCACGATCCGGGAGCTTGCGCGAAGAGATGGTGAGAGCCAGCCGGCGGGTGAACGAGCGGAGCGAGGACAACCCGTTCGACGTCACGGATCCACTCCGTGACGGCTTGCACCAACGTTGCGTTCGGTAGGGCAGCTAAACGCGAGCAAAGCCGGGTTTGGGATTCGCGCCGAACCGGTTCCGGATGAATCTCGTTTGCCTAAGGTCAGTCGAAGCCACGAAGTGCCTCGCGCCTTCGACGGTCCAAGTGTTCATGCGAAAAACTAGCTCCCGTGGTTTGATACGCCGAAACTCTTCGAGAAATTTCTCCTCGTAAGTACCCACTACAAGCCGGCGGGGCGACACTGCAATGGCCACATGACCATCCGGCTTTTTAAGGCCGTTGCTGCGCGCAAGTGGATCGTCCGATAACAGATAATCGGGACAATCTTCAGGTCGGTCAAAAGCCGACCAGTTGAGACTGTTGAGAAAGGTTCCGATGTTTGGATTCGCAATTACTCTCGCGAAATTGCGCATCACAACACGCTCTCGGTCCTCAGCCGTCAGCGAAGCTTCATACTCTTCGACGGTTTCGGGATCATCTTTCGTACGGAGTTCTTCGTAACGGTCCCTAATCGTGGGGACAGCTTCATCGTATAGTCGTCCGGCAACCTCCTTGTACGCCGCCAAATTCTCTGGGGTTCGATGTAGCAGCGACATCAGGAAGGTCGACCAGGTGCTGATATCCTCGGCCGACAATGCGGGGATCGGCGCACCGTTCAGTTTCCGAAATACGCGAGCTGCCCGATCGTCGAGTTGTTTGAAGAACCCCCATTCTAAGAAATAGTTTTTGTGCGGATCGTTTTCAGGAGCGATGTACAGGTCGTCCCACCAGCCAACGGCCTTAGTTGGACGTCGTTTGATGTCCAATTTGCTTCGATATGGCTGGGTATACCGCTCCAGCCGGCCGTCCTTGCCCGTCCATTCTCTCAAATAGAACTGCGGAATGTAGTGGTGCCGATGCGGTGGATTTTGGCTTTTGCTTGCTGGCATGTGCATTAACTGGGACTTTCGGGGCTTGCCCCTCGGCCGGCGCCGTAGCGCTAGACGGCCACCAGCTCGGCGAGCTTGGCCGCAACTTCACGCACCGAATCTTCTGAGGTGTTCAAGCCGCTGCGCGAGCCGAGCAGTGGGCTGACCTGGCGGAGAGCCTCATACGTCGTGTTGTGTACGATGGGGACGAGCAGATCACGCGCCAGCAATGCCGAAAGCTCTCTGTCCGCAATCCCCTCTGCTTGGACACGGCGCAGGAACGCGGGTGTCACCAGCACCACACCGACTCGTGACTTCGCCAGCCCCTTGTCGATCTCGCGGAGCAACGATGTGCCGAGAACGACGTCCTTCTCACTGAACCAAGCCGTGACGCCTTGCGATTGAAGCTCATCATAAAGCTCTTTGGCTGGCCCCGACCGGTCATCCCACGCGTGGCAGAGAAAGACATCGCGAGGGTCAGGCGAGGGTGGCCGGTTTTCGATGCTGGTGCGTATCGGCGTAAGTGCCCGAACCTCGGCATCTGAATAGAACACGGGCGAACTGGCTCGCGACCAGCGTGGCTTTGTATTTCTACTGGATGCGCCACCACTGCTCCGACCGCCGCTGCTCGCCGACGAGTAGTAGGACGACGGCGCGCGGTAAGACGGCGGCGAGGAGGACTCATAGTTATAGCCGCGACCGTAGCGGCTGAAGCGGCCACCGTGTACAGGACAGTCAGCCGCACCGCTCGCCGTGCGATGGCCTCTTGATGGTGCTGTGCATCTGGCCATCCGTTACTCCGCCGCCCCCTGCGCGGACATTCCGGCGACGCTGCGCGCCGCCGGAGCTTTGAAGTCCCCTCCGTCCCCACAGCTGAAGGAAGCCGTCACTCCGCCGCCACCCCAGCCGCCGCGAACATATCCGGCCCGTCGCCGTCGCCTGATCGCTCGTCATTAGCAGCCTCGCCCTTGGCCTTTTGCCGGCGGTCGAAATTATCCCACACCTCGTTCCAATTCCCGCGCGTTGCGGCCTTTGAATATTCGGTCGCTCGGGTTTCGAAGAAGTTGGCGTGCTCGACTCCGTTCAGCAGCGGCGCGAGCCAGGGGAGGGGGTGGTCCTTGACCTTGTAGATCGGCGGCAAATGCAGCTGCCCCAGGCGCCAGTCGGCGATGTAGCGGATGTACATCTTGATATCGTCGGCGCTCATGCCTTCGACCGGGCCCTGTTCGAACGCGAGGTCGATGAACGCGTCCTCGAGATCGACGGTGTGGTAGCACATCTCGCGGATGCTCTTCTTGACCGCGGGGGTGTAGCATTCGCGTTCCGCGCAGAAGGCGTGGAACAGGCGGATGATGCCTTCGCAATGAAGGCTTTCGTCGCGAACCGACCAGCTGACGATCTGGCCCATGCCCTTCATCTTGTTGAAGCGCGGGAAGTTCATCAGCATCGCGAAGCTGGCGAACAATTGCAGGCCTTCGGTGAAGCCGCCGAACATGGCCAGAGTGCGCGCGATCTCCTCGTCGCTGTCGACTCCGAACTGCTGCAGGTAATCGTGCTTGTCCTTCATCTCCTTGTATTGAAGGAACATGCCATATTCGCTTTCGGGCATGCCGATCGTGTCGAGGAGATGGCTGTAAGCGGCGATGTGCACCGTCTCCATGTTGGAGAAAGCGGCGAGCATCATCTTCACTTCGACGGGCTTGAAGATGCGGCCGTATTTTTCGTGGTAGCAATCCTGCACCTCGATATCCGCCTGGGTGAAGAAGCGGAAAATCTGGGTGAGCAGGTTGCGCTCGTGTGTCGTGAGCTTCTGCGCCCAGTCGCGGCAATCCTCGCCGAGCGGCACTTCCTCCGGCATCCAGTGGATCTGCTGCTGGCGCTTCCAATATTCGAACGCCCAGGGATATTCGAACGGCTTGTACTGGTTGCGGACTTCGAGAAGGCCCATCACTTGGCTCCTTGGGAAAAAGTGTCGGCGTGGGGGTGCGAGCGGGACCGCTGCGAGAGCCCACCGCTCCCGCAGCGATCCCATGAGTCGCGAGCGCGCCTTTCGGCGGCGCTGGCGCGGCTCATCCCCCTTCCGTTAAGCAGGTGCATCACTGGCTGATCTCCGCCGGCGACGGGCGGTATTCGAAGAAGCCGAGCCCGTGCATCAGCATGATCGCGGCGATGAGGAACAGCAGCACCGCACTTTGGCTTCCGTAGCGGTCGGGCGAGCGGCGCCGGTACAAATAGATTCCGGCGACGATCATCGCCACCGCGACCGCGACTTCGATGATCGAGCCGGTCGTCATTGGCAGGCCAAACACTCGTCATAGTCGGTGGTCGGGGCGAGCTGGATTTCCTTGAGGTCGGGCGTGTTGTCGGCCTCCACTCCGCCTGCGAAACCGGCGCGCTGGACCGACTTGGAGCGAAGATAATAAAGCGACTTGATGCCAAGCTCCCAGGCGCGGAAGTGGAGCATCAGAAGGTCCCATTTGTCGACGTCGGCGGGGATGAACAGGTTCAGCGACTGGGCCTGGTCGATGAAGGGCGTTCGGTCGGCGGAAAGCTCGATCAGCCAGCGCTGGTCGATCTCGAAGCTGGTCTTGAACACGTCCTTTTCTTCCGCCGTGAGGAAGTCGAGGTGCTGGACCGATCCGCCCTGCTCGAGGATCGAGTTCCAGATCTTGTCGCCGTCCATCGCCTTGTCCTTGAGCAGGCGCTCGAGATGCGGGTTCTTGATCGAGAAGGAGCCGGACAGGGTCTTGTGGGTATATACGTTGCCGGGGATCGGCTCGATGCAGGCGGAAGTGCCGCCGGCGATGATCGAGATGGACGCGGTTGGAGCGATCGCCATCTTGCACGAAAAGCGCTCCATGACGCCCATGTCGGCGGCGTCGGGGCAGGGCCCGCGCTCCTTGGCGAGCATCATCGATGCGGTGTCGACCTGGGCGCGGATGTGCTTGAAGATCTTGAAGTTCCAGCTCTTGGCCATCGCCCCTTCGAACGGGATCGATCGGGCCTGGAGGAACGAGTGGAAACCCATCACGCCAAGGCCGACGCTGCGCTCGCGCTCGGCGCTATATTTGGCGCGCGCCATCTCGTTGGGCGCGCGGGCGATATAGTCGGACAGCACATTGTCGAGGAAACGCATCACGTCCTCGATGAACTGCTTGTCGCCGTTCCAATCGTCCCATGTCTCCAGGTTCAGCGACGACAGGCAGCAGACCGCGGTGCGGTCGGCGCCAAGATGGTCGCGGCCGGTCGGGAGAGTGATCTCCGAGCACAGGTTCGACGTGGTGACCTTGAGCCCGAGGTCGCGATGATGCCTTGGCATCGACCGGTTCACCTGGTCGATGAAGATGATGTAGGGCTCGCCGGTCGCAAGCCGGGTCTCGACCAGCTTCTGGAACAAGGCGCGGGCGTCGACCTTGCCGCGGACGCTCTGGTCCTTGGGGCTCTTCAAATCGAACTCGGCGCCGTCCCGCACCGCTTCCATGAACTCGTCGGTGACGAGCACTCCGTGGTGGAGGTTGAGCGCCTTGCGGTTGAAGTCGCCGCTGGGCTTGCGGATCTCGAGGAACTCCTCGATCTCGGGGTGCGAAATGTCGAGATAGACGGCCGCCGAGCCGCGGCGAAGCGAGCCTTGCGAAATCGCCAGGGTTAGCGAGTCCATCACCCGTACGAACGGGATGATGCCGCTGGTCTTGCCGTTCAAGCCAACCGGTTCGCCGATCCCGCGCACGCTGCCCCAATAAGTGCCGATGCCGCCGCCCTTGGAGGCGAGCCAGACATTCTCGTTCCAGGTGCCGACGATGCCTTCGAGGCTGTCGGAGACGCTGTTGAGATAGCAGCTGATGGGAAGGCCGCGGCCGGTGCCGCCGTTGGAAAGCACCGGGGTCGCGGGCATGAACCACAGCTTCGAGATATAGTCGTAGATGCGCTGCGCATGGTCGGCGTCGTCGGCATAGGCCGAAGCGACTCGGGCAAAGAGGTCCTGGTTGCCTTCGCCCGGCAGAAGGTAGCGGTCCTTTAGCGTTTCCTTGCCGAATTCGGTGAGCAGAGCGTCGCGCGACGGGTCGGTGGTTATCGGGAAGGCAGGGGGCGTGATGCTCTTGCTCGACGGCGCTGCGGCGGTCGCCACATCATCGCTACGAACGTCGCTTCCAGTGGTGAAATCCATCGCTCTTCCCCGTCAATACCGCGGCCCGGTGCAGGCCATTTGTTCTCTTATCGTTCTACTCGCCAAAGCCATCCAAGGCGAGTCACTTTGCAGCGCTTCGAGGGGGTTTGCCATGGCGTCGGCCTGTGGAAATCGGGGACGAGTTCGTCCCTCACCGGAATATAGTGATTCCGGCGCCGAACACCAGTGGTTGAGTGTCCCCCCTCTCGCGCTACTATCTATTGTGCCTCATCTGCCGCTGAACGCAAGCAGGTAATGAAGGGTTGGAGCAAATTAGCTGTGGATTGGGGCAGGGGTGCAACGGTGGGCATGGCGGCGCCAAGAACCGTGGCTCAGCCGACCACCAATGTCCGCCTTCGACCTATCGAGCACATTAGAGGTGCCAGCCCCCTGGCTCAACGGGCGCTCCTCGCAACAGCCACTGGAACTCTCGCGAAGCCAGGGTATTGCCGAGCAATCTTGGGGAAAAGCGAAACACACCGCACCGAATCGTAACAGCCCGGTCGACCGGCTGTCGCTCGAGCAACGCCGATTGCCGACCGCAACGAAGAGGCCGGTCGACACGGAACGGTCTCGCCTTCGTTACCGTTAGCTTTCTGTCAGACTCGAACAGGAGCCAGTCATGATCGGATTTGCAGTCACTCTACTGATAATCGCGGCGATAGCGGCCATCCTCGGTTTCGGCGGGATCGCCGGAGCCCTGGCGGATGTGGCTATCATCATCTTCGTGCTCGCTCTCATCGCGGGTTTGGTAATGCTGGTGCTCGGATGGAAAGCGGGCAAAGCGATCGTCGACTAGGCAGCCAAACACGTGGGCAGCGGCTGGCGCGTCAATCGACACGCTGCCGGAGGAAGCCAACAAGCGAGTTAAATTGCCGCTGCCCCTGTGAGCTTCGCAGGAGGCTTGTGTCCGCTTTCGGAACCCAAAGCCGACGTTATAGCGCGCCACGCCATCAGCGTCTTATCGGCAGCCCCCAAGTGCGGCTGAAGTTCCACGGCAGCCGAACAGCCCAAGATCCACACTTTTCGCGTCCTGGCGAGGCGGCCGCCCTAGGTGATCGCTTCTGCCTTACCCGCGTTCGGGCGCCGGCGCCGGTGGCGGCGGCGGCAGTGGCGGTGCCGCGCAGATGTCGGTTGCCAGGATAACCGAGCCGTCCGGGCAAGTCTGGGTTGCCGGAGCGGGCGGCGGCGGCGGAGCGAGCACCATCGGCGGCGGTGGCGGCGCAGCGCTGCCGCCAAAACGGTAGCCGGCGCGAACACCCCAGCCTCTGACGTCGCCCAGGTCGAGCCAAGCCGACAGAAGTGGGCCGCCGCCGGGACCTCCGGCAAGGCCGCCCTCGAGCCGACCCCAAGTGCCGCGGCCGCTGCCATCCAATCGATCGCTTAAATTTCCGCTGCCGACCAGGAACCTGCTGTCTCCCTCGAATTCGTGGAATAGCTTGGCATCGACGAACGGACCGAGGCTTCCGGCCCAGGTCATGCGGGCGCCGACGCGGCCACGCAGGCTCCTCGTCCGGCCATCGTCAAACGAAACAAAGCCAGCGTCGAAATCGTCCATCTCCGCGCGGACGTAGGACAGGCCGGCACCGAGATCGAGCATTGCCCCCATGGCAGGGGTACGCCAGCCGGCCTCGCCGTCAATTCCCGTGCTTTTTACGCGAGGACGGACAGAGTCTACAATCAATGGATTCGAGAAGCGCAGCTTGCTGACATCGTGCTTCACCAGCAAGCCGGCGTACAAGCCGGTCGCCATCCCGTATTCGGCATAAAGCCCGACATTATAGCCTCGCGTCTCGAAGTCGCTGCCGGACGAAAGATCTGCCTCGGAATGCGCATAGCCGCCGGTCACGCCAAACTCGAGATTATCAGTGGGCCGATAGCCAATGTCGAGCTGAGCCCCCCACCGCTTGGTCTTGAGCCGGTCACTGAAGGTCAGCGGCGTGCTGAACACAGTCCTCGTGCGATTGGAGTCTCCGATCCTATCCTCACTCAGATAGGCTTGTCCGCAAACGGACAGAGGCGACCTGTTCAAAAGGCCGAAAGCGTTCCGCCGCGCCGCGGCACAAGACAGATGCGCGTTGCTCGACTGATACCATAGCTCCGATCCAAACTGCGCAAGGGTTGCGAGATCGAAGATTACCTCATCCGGCCGCGACGCCAGGAAGGTGTCGGCTCCGCGTTGTTCGAGTCCAAAGTTGATCAACCCCGCGCTGGGGATCGGCGCTGCCAGGCTGAACGGATCGCCCGTTGCGGTTCCCGCATCGACGATAAGGACGCCGTCGGGATCGATCACGGCGCTGCCTGCGAGCAAGTTGACGTTCACTCCCGTCGAGCCGCTGGCGTTCCCCGGGACTATCAGCCGATCGCCTGTCAGGCCGCCCGCTCCGCCGCCGACGTCGATGCCGAGGGAGGCGTTGCCGGTTCCGACGTAATTTCCGCAAACGGTCAGGGTGTCATTTGCGGCGCCGTCGATCATCGTGATCGTTCCGGAATTGTTGAAGGTCTCGCAGTTCGCGAGCACTCCATTGCCGTTGGTTGAGCGAACAGTGCCGCCAGCCAAATTATTGATGACATCGCTGCCGCTGCGGAAGTCGCTGGTACCGATCACGTCGATCAAGCCGCGGTTGTTGAGAACATCATTGTTGTCGGTGAGGTCAATGCGGCCAATGATCGAGCCGCCGGCGTTGACATTGATCAGCGCCGCCGCGCCGTCGACGTCGATAGCCGGGCCGGCAGTGGCCCGCACCGAATCGTTGAGGGTGATCGTCGTACCTGTGCCGGACGTCGCATCGATGCCCGCAACCGCGCCGGTTACCGAGGCGCCGGGCTGAGTGGTGATGTTCACTGCGCACAGCGTCGAGGCCAAGATCGCGGTCCCTTGGGCGCTGACGATATCGTTGGTGGCGTTGATGTTGATGTCGGCGCAGCCGGTGGCGACGGCGCTGATTGCGTCGGACCCCGGACCGGTCACCGTCACCGGACCCGCGACGATCGCAATATTGCCGGTCGAGGTTGTGACGTCGATGCCGTCGCTGTCCGCGCCTGCAGTGACGACCGGGCCGACGGTGACCGAGACCGGTCCGGTGTCGCCGGTAATTTGGATCCCGTCGCTGTTGTTGCCCGCGGTGGTCACGGACTCGCAATTGACGTTGATCTCGCCTTGAGCGTCGACGTCGATGCCGGGCGAGTTGTCGCCAGCGGTGACCACGTTCCCGCACGTCAGGTTCACCGTATCGTCCGCGCCGTCGATGATGATCCCTGGCGAATTGTCGCCGCCGGTGTCCACATCGCCGGTGATGACGTCTATCGGGCCGGTGCCCTCGACGTCTACGCCCGGAGAATTATCGCCGTCGGTGTCCACATCGCCGACAACGACGTCGATCGGGCCCTCTCCACCATCGACCACGACCCCGGGGCTGTCGTCGCCGTCGGTATCCACATCGCCGGTGGTGACGTCTATCGGGCCGGTGCCCCCGACGTCTACGCCCGGAGAATTATCGCCGTCGGTGTCGACATCGCCGGTGGTGACGTCGGTCGGGCCATCACCACCGTCGACCACGACCCCGGGGCTGTTGTCGCCGCCGGTGTCGACCTCGTCGATGGTCGCGTTGATGGTACAGGTGCCTGGTCCGATCGCGAGGCACAGCGTCGGGTCGACCCGCAGGACGACGCCCGGCGAACCGTCGCCCGAGGTCTCGATAAGGCCGAGGTCGGCGGTGATTGCGCCAACGGTTTCGATGAACACCGCGGCCGCCTGATCGCCATTGGTCGTGACCTGGTCCGCAACCAGGCCGACGTCACAAGCGCCCACCCCGACGATCACGCACGCGGTTGGATCGCTGCGGATGTCGATACCGAAGGCATCGTCGCCGTTGGTCTCGAGGATTCCAACGCTGCCGGTGGTGTCGCCGGCGGCGCGGATCAGGATGCCGGTCGCGCCGGCGCCCTCGGTCGTCAGCGTGCCGACCGTGAACGAGGTGTCGCACGCGCCCGCACCGAGGATCGCGCAGGCAGTCGGGTCGCTCGTTAAATCGAGGCCGACCGACCGGTCGCCGTTGGTCTCGAGCACTCCGACGGACGCATCGATATCGCCGATCGCAAATACTAATGCGCCGGGAGAATCGTCGCCGTTGGTGGTCAGCGAGCCGACGGTGAACGCCGTGTCGCACGCTCCGGCGCCGAGGATGACGCAGGCCGTCGGATCGGCGCTGAGGTCCAGGCCGGCAGCCTGGTCGCCGTTGGTTTCAAGGACACCGATCGTCACATCGGTGTCGCCGGCGGCGGCGATTAGGGCGCCGATGCCGCCGAAGCCGTCGGTGGTCACGCTTTCAGCCGCCGCGGTGATGTCGCATTCGCCCGGGGCAAGCGTTACGCAAACCGCGGGGTCGACCGAAATGTCGATCGCGACCGCATCGATGCCGCTGGTACTAAGCGCGTCGGCGGTCAGGTTGATATCGCCCGAAGCGCGAAGGATGGTTGCGCTCGAAAGGTCGCCTTCGGTTTCGATAACATCTACGTCGAGGATGATTCCGCCGTCTGTCGCGAGAATCTCGACGCCATCGGAGTCGATCCCCTGGGTAAACACATCACCCAAATCTGCGGTAACGGTGGTGCCGGTCAGATTCACTCCATCACTGTTGTCGCCCAGCGTAGTGATCGTGCCATCCAACGTGAAAATTAGATCGTCGGCCGTCACGAGCAGGACACCAGGTTCATTGTCCCCAGTCGTGGTGATGTCGCCGGTAACGGTTGCAATCAAATCGCCGTCCGACGTCGCCGTCAGGCCGGGACCCAGCAGGGTGTCCGTCCCTGCATTGACTGTACCGGTGACGGTCGTGGTAACACCATCGGCGCATCCGACGATGTTGCCTGGAAGGCCAGTGCAGACGGTCTGCGCCTGTGCCTGAGTCGGGATAAGAAACGCTGCTGGTGCGGCCGGAAGGATCCAAGTTGCGCTGCTGAAAAGAGCTGAACGTACGAAGAACTTCTTCAAATCGGCCTCCATCAAGCCCCCCCTTGGACTTAGGCGTTAACAGTGCGTTACCTATAGGTTCCGCGTTAGTGACGTTTCTCTTTTGCTGTTGCTCATCGACAACAGCAGTGGAGAGGCGCTGTTCGCCGGTGCAAATGGCCGGTCATGAAGATTGGGACGGGAACAAGTATCTGGTCGCGGGTCCGGCTGCCCTGCTCAAGAAGCCCGGGGGCGGCTCTCGCCGCAAGGCGACCTCACCCGCTGCGGCGGCCCCGCGAACCAATTCGCGGCTCGCCCGTTTGCGGTTGCAGGCTCAGGGGAGAAGCGACATGGAACTTTGGCGGATCGGCGCAGCGCTGCTGACTTTATTCGCACTTGGCGCGTGCCAGAGCGTGGCGCCTCCGCAAGCGCAGGTCGCGCAATCCAATCCGCCGCTTCCGCCGCCACCGCCAGCGCCGCTGCCGTCGGTGAGCATCGAGCGGCTGAGCGAGATTACGCGCGTGCTCGCTTCGGATGAGTTTCAGGGGCGGTCGATGGGGACGGTCGGCGAGGACCGGACGATCGCTTATCTGATCGAGCAATATAAGGCCGCCGGGCTCGAGCCAGGCGGCGAGAATGGCGGGTGGACGCAGGCCGTGCCGCTGATCCGCACTCAGCTCCAAAAACCGATCAATGTCACCGTCCGCCAGGCGGGGCAGA
>JACDCV010000010.1 GCA_013817375.1 Sphingomonas sp. | reverse complement strand
AGGCCGCGGCGGATTCGGCCTGCGGAGGGCTGTGGGGGCATGTCCATGGCAGCTCTTGCGATGCGGTCGAGCGCCTCGTCAAGTTCGCTTCTGCTGCGATGCACAAAACACCCCTTGAAATTGTGCTTTGCACCATTTATGTTGCACTGCAGCAAGGGAGAATTTTGATGACTGCCGACACGAACACACCAGTGGATGCCGCCGCTGACGCCGCAAAGGCGCAGGGCCAGAGCATTGCTGAAGCGACGAAGACTGCCGCCAGGACCGGTGAGAAAGCGGCGAAGACCGCGAGCAAGGCTGCGACCAAGACGGTTCGCAAGAGCGCAAAAGCCGCTCGCAAGAGCTCGAGCACGACTGCTCGCAAGTCCACCAAATCACGCCGCAAGGCGAAAACCGTCCGCGCCAAGGCGCAGCCGGTCCGCAACGAAAGGAATGATTCCATGACCTTCAACCCAACCAGCATGTTCGCCGGCTTCGGCGCTTTCCCGGCCTCGAATGCGTTCGAGAAGATGTTCACCGAGGCCAGCGGCCGCGGCGAAGAAACCGTCAAGCGCTCGCGCAAGGCTGCTGAAGAGTTCGCCGACATCTATCGCGCCAACGTCGATGCGTTCGCCGAAGCGGGCCGAATCGCCGCCACCGGCGCCCAGTCGATCGGTCAGGACATCGCCTCCAAGAGCCGCGACAGTCTCGAGCAGACTGCGAATAGCGTTCGTTCGTTCGCCGAGGCCAAGAGCCCGACCGAGCTTCTCCAGCTTCAGAGCGATTTTGCCCGCAGCGCGTTCGACCGCTTCGTCGAGGACAGCTCAGCGATGACCGAATCGTTCGTGAAGATCGCCGGCGAGGCTTTCCAGCCGATCTCGAACCGCACCAGCGCGAACGTCGAGAAGCTCAACAAAATCGCTGCCTGACCCTCCTCCCCTCTTTAGTCAGGCGCAGCAGGCGGCCGCTCCGATATGGGGCGGCCGCTTTTTTTCTGCTCCACCAGCGTCGCTACCGGCTTGCGGGGAGTTTTGCTCTTGCCATATCTACGAGCGGGATAATGCGATGGCGTGTGATCAACATGGGTGACGGCCCTGGCCGCGGCGACGGCCTCGAGGACCTCGAGACCGGGGTCGCGACCCGCACTCGTGCGAAGACCAAGAAGCCGTCCAACTACAAGGTGCTGATGCTCAACGACGATTATACTCCGATGGAGTTCGTCGTGCTGGTGCTCCAGCGCTTCTTTTCCATGAGCATCGAGGACGCGACCAAGGTGATGCTTCAGGTCCACCAGAAAGGCGTCGCCGTGTGCGGCGTGTTCACCTACGAAGTCGCCGAGACCAAGGTCAGCCTGGTCACCGATTTCGCCCGCGAGAACCAGCACCCGTTGCAGTGCACTCTGGAAAAAGCCTGACCTGACCCGCTGTTGCGCGCCACCCCTGCTCGGCTAAAGCGCGGCGGTGGACAGTATCTGGATCAAGGGCGGCAAGCGCCTTGAGGGCAGGATCCCGATCAGCGGCGCGAAGAACGCCGCTTTGACGCTCCTGCCTTGCGCGCTCCTTACCGACGAGCCGCTGACGCTGGGCAATCTTCCGCGCCTTGCCGACGTCGACAGCTTTGGCCACCTTCTCAACCAGCTTGGAGTCTCGACGTCGATCGCAGGTGTCCGAAGCGGCCAGTTCGGCCGCCGCATGACACTCCAGGCGAGCGACCTCGCCTCGACCGTTGCGCCCTATGACATGGTTCGAAAGATGCGCGCCTCGGTGCTCGTGCTGGGGCCGATGCTGGCGCGAGCCGGCGAGGCGACAGTGTCGCTTCCGGGCGGCTGCGCGATCGGCGACCGGCCGATCGACCTTCACTTGAAAGCGCTGGAATGCCTGGGCGCCGACATCGAGCTTACCGCTGGCTATGTGAAGGCGACGGCCCCGAAGGGTCGTCTCACCGGCGGCGATTTCAGCTTCCCCGTGGTGTCGGTCGGAGCGACCGAGAATGCGCTGATGGCCGCGGTCCTCGCCACCGGCCGGTCGCAATTGTTCAACGCCGCTCGCGAGCCCGAAATCGTCGATCTGTGCAATTTGCTCGTGGCAATGGGCGCGAAGATCGAAGGTATAGGCTCGGCCCACCTCGTCATCGACGGGGTCCAAGGGCTCAACGGCACAACCTACGAGGTCATGCCCGACCGGATCGAGGCCGGCAGCTATGCCTGCGCTGCCGGGATTACCGGCGGATCGATCGAGCTCGTCGGAGCTCGGCCGCAGGACATGCTGGCGATAACCAACGCGCTTTCTCAAGCGGGCCTGATCGTCGAGTTCACCGAGCACGGGATCAAGGTCAGCGCCGATCGCGCGCTGAAGCCGCTCGCGCTTTCGACCGCGCCCTTCCCCTGCTTCCCGACCGACATGCAGGCGCAGTTCATGGCGATGCTGGCGCTCGCCGAGGGCGACAGCTTCCTCGAGGAGACGATTTTCGAGAATCGCTACATGCACGTCCCCGAGCTTCGCCGGATGGGCGGCGAAGTCGACATTCACGGCCGCTCGGCGATCGTCCACGGGGTTGGGAAACTCACCGGCGCCGAGGTGATGGCGACGGATCTTCGCGCATCGATGAGCCTGGTCCTCGCCGGCCTTGCCGCCGAGGGCGAGACCGAGGTGCTTCGCGTCTACCACCTCGACCGCGGCTACGAGCGGCTCGAGGAGAAGCTTTTAGCAGTCGGCGCCGCGATCGAACGCCGAAGCTCGGGTTAGGAACGGCGATGGTTCGGCTAGCGATACCGGGCTTCGCGCTTCTGCTGAGCGCCTGCGCCGGGCCCCAGCTTGCCCGCCCACCGGCTTATCTCGACGCGCCGTTGGCGCTTGGCCCCGCGCAAGCAGCAACGGCTCAGGCCATCGCCCGAATCGAGCAGCTCAATCCGTTCCTCAACGCCGTCATCGCCGTCGATCCGACGGCGATGGAGCAGGCACGCCGGGTCGATGCCTCGCCCACCGAAGGGACGCTCGCCGGACGGCCGGTGCTGATCAAGGACAATATCGAAACCGCCGGGCCGCTTCCGACCACCGCCGGAAGCCTCGCGCTCGCCAACAATGTCACCAATCGCGATTCGCCGGTCGTCGCGCGGCTGCGCTCGCAAGGCGCGATCATCATCGGCAAGGCGAACCTGTCGGAATGGGCGAACATGCGCTCGTCCGATTCGATTTCCGGCTGGAGCGCGGTCGGCGGCCAGGCACGCAACCCTTACGCGCTCGACCGCAACGGCTGCGGCTCCTCAACCGGAAGCGCAGCCGCGGTCGCTTCCGGAATGGTGCGGCTTGCGATCGGCACCGAGACCGACGGCTCGATCACCTGCCCGGCGGCGATGAATGGCATTGTCGGCATGAAGCCGACTATCGGGCTCGTCAGCCGCACCCACGTCGTTCCGATCAGCTCCAGCCAGGACACCCCAGGCCCGCTGGCAGCGAGCGTGACCGAAGCTGCGCAGCTCCTTGAAGTGATCTCCGGCAACGACCCCGCCGACCCGTCCACCAAAGAGGCGGACCGGCGGAAGGCCGATCTTTCGGACGCGCTCGATGCCAATGCGCTCGCGGGCAACCGCATCGGGGTGATGCGCTTCGCCTCGGGCTTCGGCACCGAAGGGCCGTTCGAGCAGGCTCTGGCCCTGCTCAGCTCGCGCGGAGCAATCCTCGTCGATATCAATTCTTTCGACGATGACGGCATTGGCGCCAACGAGTTCCAGGTGCTTCTCACCGAGTTCAAGGCGGGCCTGAACGCCTATCTCGCAACCACTCCGCCGGGCGTCACCACCCGGACGCTTGCCGACGTCATCGCCTTCAACAAGAGTCACGCCGCTCGAGAGATGCCTCTGTTCGGCCAGGACATTTTCGAGAAGGCGCAGCAGACGAAGGGGCTCGACGATCCCGACTATCTGAAGGCCCGGAGGACGAGCTTCGAGGCCGCCGGACGCAACGGTATCGACAGGCTTCTGAAAACTCACCGGGTGGTCGCGCTGGTCGGCCCGACCATGCCGCCGGCATGGAAGATCGACGCGGTGAACGGCGACCAGCTCCCCGGTGCCGGCGCCGGAAGCCTCGCCGCGGTTGCCGGCTATCCGCATCTAACAGTGCCCATGGGCATGGTGAAGGGTCTGCCGGTAGGGCTGAGCTTCATCGGACCGAAATGGTCGGACTCCTTGCTTCTCGATCTCGGCTTCGCGTTCGAGCAGGCGCGCGGTCCTTTTCCCCGCCCTCGCCTGCTCCCGTCGATCGAAACCGCGCCCGAAATCGCTCCCGCGCTCGAGCCGCAGTTGCCGCTTTAGGGGACCAGCCTGAGTCCCGCGATCGCAGCGACGATCACCAGGATCAGAAGCATCCTCACCGTCGACATCGGCTCCCCGAACCATGCGAGGCCGACCAGCACCGTGCCGACGGCGCCGATTCCGCCCCACACCACATAGGCCGTGCCCATCGGGATCGTCCGTGACGCGAGTTCCAGGAGCGCCATGCTGATCGCCACCGAGACCAGGAAGGCAATCGTCCAGGGGATGTTCCTGAAGCCGTCGACGAAGCGGAGCGAAGTCGTGAATCCGATTTCGAACAGACCTCCGATGATTAGCCAAAGCCAGGCCACCTGAATCCTCCTTCAAGCTGGACGTGTCGCAATCGCGCGATATCGTGCCCGGCATGGATCACCCGCGTACCATCGGCAACCGCGTTGCGCCCGCCCACTTCCTGCTGTTTGCAGGCGTTGGCGTGGTCGCGGTCGGTCTAGCGTGGCTGGTCGGGCAAGAGCTTCGCCGGGCGATGATGCTTGGGTTCGACATTGCGGCGGTGCTTTTCCTGGTCTCTGTCGCTCCGCTACTCCGCACGCGGGAGGGCGCATCGATCCGTGCTCATGCCCGCGAGAATGATGCCAATCGCGCCGTGCTCCTGGCGATAACCTTCATCGTGATGATCGTTCTGTTCGCCGCCATCGCGACCGAGACACTCAAGCACTCGCCCGAACCCTACACGAAGATCCTGATCGTGGTGACGCTCGCCATCGCCTGGCTGTTCAGCAACACCGTTTATGCGCTCCATTATGCGCATCTCGCTTATGGCGACGAGATCGCGTGCCGCGGGCTGAGCTTCCCCGGCACCGATGAGCCGGTCTATTGGGATTTCGTCTATTTCGCCTTCACTTTGGGAATGACCTTCCAGACGTCGGACGTGACGATCAGCGACCGCCGAATCCGCCGCGTCGTGACCATGCACAGCCTCGCCGCCTTCGTCTTCAACATCGGCGTGCTCGCGTTCACGATCAACGTGCTCGGAAGCTAGGTCGCCGCCTCCAGCGTCGGGCTCGCCTCCTCCGGGCGTCGCGCGGCTAGGATGCAGCCGACGACGATCAGCACCGCGCCCGCGAGCGTGAACGGCGAGACGATCTCGTCGAAGAACAGCCAGCCGAACAGCGCCGCCCACAGGAAAGCGGTATATTCCGTGGCAGCGAGATAGCTCGCCTCCGCCCGCGCATAGGCCCAGGAGAGGAGCAGCATCGAGAGGACGGCAAGCAATGCTGCCGCCACCAGAAACGGCCATTGACCGAGAGGCGGCACGGAAATGCCGACGAACGGGATAACCAGCAGCATCGTCGCGGTTACGATCACGCTCTGGAAAAAGGTGATCTCGAGCGGCTCCGCAACCAGCGCCTGACGCCGCATGATGATGATGTTGAGCGCGTAAAGCACTGCGGAAACGAGTATTGCGAGGCTTCCGATCAGCGCCTCGCGGCCAAGATCGGCTCGCGCCTGGCCGATGAAGATTACCACCACTCCTGCGAACGCCAGCAGCGATGCCGCGACGGTCATGCGCCCGATCGTCTCCTTGAGAATCAACGACGCGAGATAGAGAGCGATCAGCGGCGCGATGAACGCGAAGGCGATCGCTTGGGCCAGCGGCACTCGCCCAAGCCCCCAGAAAAAGAGAATCGCCATTGCGGTGGAGAGCACGCCGCGAGCGATGTGGATGCGCATCGTCGGACGGCTTGGCCAGCCCTTCCGGCGCGGCAGATAGAGCGCGCCCGACAAGCCGATCCCGATCAGGTTGCGCCAGAATATCGTCGCAATGGCGCCGATCGCCAGCACCAGCCCCTTCATCACCGCGTCCATGCCGGAGAAGAGCGCTATTCCGAGCACTCCGACCATGAAGGCGGTCATCGGTGTATGGCGCGCGACCTGCATCGCCACAGCCGCTACGATGTTGGCGGCCGAGCGCAACCCCGCGTCGACCGCGGGAGTTGCTTGGGTCCATGCTGCCACCAACCATTACCAGGCTTGCGTTCGACGACGAGCTGTTGGCGCAGATCCAGTGCCCGAAGCGCATGCTTCGCCTGCGCCGGGGATTTGGCTCCGGCCTGACCCGAGCGCCGGACGGTCGGCTGTTTGCGGTCGGCGACCGCGGGCCCAATTTGAAGATCAAGCTGGCGATCGAGACCTACGGACTTGAGGCGGTCGCGGAGCATGGCGCCCGCACGTCCGCCAAGGTGATGCCGGCGCTCGATGCGGGCCCGGCTTTCGCCGAGCTTCGCCTGGTTGGCGATCGCGTCGAACTGGTGCGATCGGTGCCGCTTCGGGGAGAGGATGCGAAACCCCTTACCGGATTGCCGCCGTCGTCGAGCGTCAACAGCCGCGCCGAGCCGGCGGTGGGCATGGACGGCCATCCGCACAGACCGGACCCCGGCGGCATCGACAGCGAAGGCATTGCGGTCGCTCCCGATGGCACGATCTGGATCGGCGACGAATATGGCCCGTCGCTGCTTCAAGTCGGCCAGGACGGCCAGGTGCGGATACGCTGGGTGCCTGCTGGCTCGGAGGCAAGCGTTGCCGGCGCGCCCTACCCCTGTGCCGCCGTCCTTCCCGCGCTTGCCAGCCGACGATACGTCAATCGCGGTTTCGAGGCGATTGTCCTGTCGGAGGACGGCAAGCGCCTGTTCCTCGCATTCCAGAGTCCGCTCGCCCATCCCGACGAGGAAACCCACCTTGCCGCTCGTCACGTGCGCCTGTGGGCGCTGGATTCAACAAGTGGGGCCCTGCTCGCTCAATATTTGTACGAGCTCGACGAGCCTTCGAGCTTCCGCCGCGACGCTGCCGCGGGCCCCGTCGAGCGGGGCGACCTCAAGCTTAGCGAAATGGCGTTGCTCGGTGGCCACCGGCTGCTGATGCTCGAACGCGGCTCCGCCACGACAAAGCTCTACATCGTGGAGCTGAGCGAAGAATGCGCGCTGCCGGTCGAACATCGCGACGAAGCCGCTCGGCCGACGGTGGAGGAGATGAGCGCTGCAGGGCAGCTTCAACTGCCGGTGCTCTCGAAACGCCTGCTTCTCTCGACCGACGACCATCCGCAGATCAGCGGCGATCTCGAGGGCATGGCGCTGCTCGACGACCGCACTTTGCTGCTGGTCAACGACAACGACTTCGGCACCGAGGATGCGGAAACGATTTTCTGGAAAGTGGCCTTCGACCGGCCGATCGGCTGAACCCTTATTCGGCCGCGTCGAGAACCAACGGATGCGCTGCCGCCGCTTCGATCTCCGCCGCCTTCGCCTCGACCAGGCTGACGATATGATCGACCATGTCATCGTTGCGGACGTGGTGATCGGTGACCCCCGACAGATAGACCATGTGCGTGCCGTTGCCGCCGCCGGTAATGCCGATGTCGGTCTCGCGCGCTTCGCCGGGTCCGTTGACGACGCATCCCAGCACCGAGAGCGACATTGGCGTCTTGATATGCTGGAGCCGCTCTTCGAGTTTCTCGACGGTCCGGATCACGTCGAAACCCTGGCGGGCGCAGCTCGGGCAGGACACGACCCTCACCCCGCGGCTGCGGATGCCCAGCCCCTTGAGGATTTCGTAGCCGACCCGGACCTCTTCTTCCGGCTCCGCGGAAAGCGACACCCGGATGGTGTCGCCGATCCCCGCCCACAGCAGCGAGCCGATTCCGATCGACGACTTGACCGTTCCGCCGATCAGGCCGCCCGCTTCGGTGATCCCGAGGTGGAGCGGGCAATCGACGGCGTCGGCGAGCTGCTGGTATGCGGCCACGGCAAGGAACACGTCAGAAGCTTTGACGGCGACCTTATAGTCGCGAAAACCATGGTCTTCGAGGATCCGGATATGGTCGAGAGCGCTTTCGACCAGCGCCTCGGGGCAAGGCTCGCCGTATTTCTCGAGCAGGTGCCTTTCGAGGCTTCCAGCGTTCACCCCAATGCGGATCGCGCAGCCGTTGGCCCGAGCCGCTGTGACGACTTCGCGGACCCGCTCTTCGGACCCGATGTTGCCGGGGTTGATCCTGAGGCAGGCGGCGCCGGCGTCGGCAGCCTCGAGCGCGCGCTTATAATGGAAGTGGATGTCGGCGACGATCGGCACACTCGCTTCGCGGACGATCTCTTTGAGTGCCGAAGTGCTCTCTTTGTCAGGGCATGAGACCCGGACGATGTCTGCGCCCGCCTCCACGCAGCGGCGGATTTGCTCGATCGTCGCCTTCGCGTCGGAGGTGAGGGTGTTCGTCATCGTCTGGACGCTGATCGGCGCGTCCCCGCCCACGGGCACGGAGCCGACCATGATCTGCCGCGACTTTCGCCGCTCTATGTCTCGCCACGGACGAATGGACATAAGCGCGCATATAGGCGCTCGAGCGGCCGCCCGCAAAGGCCGCCACTTGGGATTCGCCGGAATAATCCAAAGGTGATAATGAAATAGATTAGTCTCGGGGCAGACTGATGAACAATTGGGCGCGGCATTTCGAATGGAACGGCGCATCGGCTGGACCGGACGCTGGCCGGATGGCGCCAACGGCCCACCAATATTTCGCCTTCTTGAGCTACAGCCACCGCGATTCCGCCGATGCCGACTGGCTTCATTCGCAGCTCGAGCGGTTCCGGGTGCCGTCGAGCCTCGCCGGGCGGCTAAGTCCAAACGGCGTGATCCCGAGGCGGCTGACCCCGATCTTCCGCGATCGCCACGAGCTTGCGGCAGGGGACGATCTGGGAATGGAAATCCGCGAAGCTCTTGAAGCTTCCCACTGCCTGATCGTCCTTTGCTCTCCGGCGGCGGCGGCGTCCAAATGGACCAATGAGGAAATCCTTACCTTCAAGCGGCTTCACCCCGACGGCTGCATGATCGCGGCAGTTGTCGCCGGCGAGCCGTTCGCGAGCGAGATCGAGGGCCGGGAGCAAGAGGAATGCCTGCCCCTTGCGCTCCGGCAAAAGTTCGACCGGCGCGGGCGGTCTACGGGCAAGCGCGCCGAGCCGCTCGCGGCCGACCTTCGCGATGCCGGCGATGGACGCCGCCTCGGGTTGCTCAAAGTGGTTGCCGGGATTCTGGGCGTTGGTCTGGACGAGCTGGTGCAGCGCGACCAGCTTCGCCGCCAGCGGCGGTTGGCGACGATTACCGCGGCCTCACTGGCCGGAATGATCGTCGCCATCCTGCTTGCGGTCACGGCGGTAAACGCCCGCGACGCCGCCCGCGACCAGCGCCGGCAGGCGGAAGGGCTGGTCGCGTTCATGCTCGGCGACCTTCGCGAGAAGCTCGAGCCGATCGGCAAGCTCGACGCCCTCGACGGCGTGGGAGCACGGGTGCTCGATTATTACAGTCGGCAGGACGCGTCGGAGCTGTCCGATGCAGCCCTGCTGCAGCGTTCGAGCGCCCTTAACCTGACCGCCGAAGTGGCTTTCCTTCGGGGTGACATGGGCACCGCGCGGCGCCTTTACCTGAAGGCGATGGACGGGACTGCGGAAGCCATCCGCCGCGATCCCGGCGATCCCCAACGATTGTTCGACCATGCGCAGAATACTTTCTGGGCTGCGCAGATCGAATGGCAACTCGGCCGGCTCAACGCAGCGGAAGCGGGCATGCGCGACTACAAGCGGCTCGCCGACCAGATGGTGGGCATCGAAGCCAATAATATGAAGTGGCGGATGGAGCAGCAGAGCGCCGATTTCAACCTGGGCGTCATGCTCTTTGCCCGCCGGAAATTCGACGAAGCGAGAAACCAGTTCACCCGATCCCTGGCGACGATGGAAGCGCTGGCCACGGCCGACCCGGGTAATTCCGACTATCATGACGCGGTGACCGAATCGCAGATCTGGCTCGCCGATGCGCGCGTTGCACTTGGGCGGCTTGCCGAAGCCTTGCCCCTGCGACAGTCGCTTGTAGCTCGGCTGGACCATCTTTTGGCGACAACCGGGAACGTGATATACCAGCAGAAGCTGGTTCCCGCGCAACGCTCGCTAGGCGAACTCTATTGGTACCGAGGTGACACGCCGCGTGCGTTAGAGCATTTGCGGGCCGCAGCGCGTCATTCCCAGGCATTGGTCGACCGCGAGCCTACGAGCTTGCGGTGGCAGGCCTATTCCGCTCGTTCGCGCCTGACACTTGCCGAAGCCCTGTTGGCGGGCGGCGAACGGGGCGAAGCGGAGCGTGAGACCGCGAGAGCCTGCGATATCGCTGCACGCCTGGTGGCACCCAATTCGGCCAGCGACCGTTCTCGCGTCCTTCGACGAGACTGCCTGGAATTGCGTGCGCGCTTGTCGCTTGAAGCCGGGGACCCGCAGAACGCATTGCGCTTCGCCGACCGCGCCGTCGATGCGGCAAAGGTCGTCCATTCGGCCGATCCGGTTGAAGACAGGCATGCCCTCGCCAAGGCCTACCGGCTGCTTGGCGAGGTAAAGCAGCGACAGGGCGACACAGCCGGGGCATCAGCGGCATGGACTGTAGGCCTGAACAGCTTGGCGGCTGGAGTCGCGGAGAAGCCGGCAGAGATTGCAGAACGCGCCATGCTTTCACGGCGGTTAGGTCGTTCAGCCGAAGCGCAGCAGCTGAATGCGCGGTTGGCTGCCATCGGCTATCATCAACCTGAATTGGGGAGATAATCATGAAAGACGAAGACTTCCGCCAAATGACGATCAAGGTCACACCCAAGCCCGGAACAGGCACGGGAAACGAAATCGAATGCGATATCAGCGGGACCAATGTGTGTGACGACGCGATCTTCCTGCCCAAGACGGGTAATTACGAAATCACCTTCGAAATCGATCCGAAGGTGACGGCGGACTGGAAAAAAGCCGATCCTTTCTGTGCGCGGCTGAAGAAGTGCCCGAGGCGGGGCTCTCCGTCACACGGCCTTATGCAAGTAAAGTGTGTTGCTGCCGATCTTCAGTCGTTCATCGTGGAAGCCAGGGCAAGCCCCATACCGGCACGGCAAGTCTTTCACTACCGGCTGAATTTCGCCGATGGCGCAACCTGCGACCCGATCATCATTCGTGACTGATCATCGCTGAGCATAGTCGAAGGTGAACTCGCCGATGGCTGGCATCGAGCGCGCCGGGGTGACCGGGGCGAGCGCGCCGCTGCACCCGCCCCGCCTGCCGTTCGTGCTCAGCGTCGGCGTGACCGGGCACCGCAAGGAAGCGCTGCCTGCGCAGGTCTGCGAAGACCTGAAGCTGCGCATTGCGAGCGCACTCACGCTGCTGGTCGACGGCGCTGCAGGGATCCATGCGCAGGAAGCGCCCTTCTATACCGGCGATCCGCCGCGGCTCCTGTTCATTTCGCCGCTCGCCGATGGCTCTGACCAGATTGCAGCTCGGGTCGCGCTGGAGCTTGGCTTCGAGCTGCATGTCGTCCTCCCGTTCCCTCGTGCAACATACCGCCGCGAGCTTGCCGACAATGACGCGCGCTCAAGCTTCGACGATCTGATCGGACGGGCATCGTGCGTTCTCGAGTTGCCGGGCGAGCATGAGCAGCCGAGCGACGCTTATGTGATGACGGGCAGGGCAACGATCGCTCACTGCGATCTGCTGCTCGGCATTTGGGACGGCCTTCCGCCGCGCGGCCGCGGCGGAACCGGCGAGGTCATCGAGCTTGCCGTGGTGAACGGAACGCCCGTCCTGCACGTGCCGGTGGACGGCAGCGAGCCGTCGCGGCTCTTGTGGAGCGCATTCGACCCGACCGTCGTCACTCACCGGGTCGAGAGGACCACGGAACGGCCGCTCGACGATTTGCACCTGGCGATGCTCCTGACCGCTTTGTACGCGCCCCCGGCCGACCCGCAGGAGCGAAGGTTCCTGTCGATTTTCGCCAATGAGCGGATCAAGCGCTTCCGCGCGCGGATCGAATATCCGCTGCTGCTCGCAATCGCCGGGGTCGCGAGCTTCAAGCCCCGGAGGATGCGCGAGGCGGTCTGCGCCGAGGAAATCCGCGAGGAATGGGTGCGCTATCGCAAGGACTGCGCGGAAGCGAACCAGATCCGGGCGCCGCTTGAGCTGCTCGAAACCGCTTATTCGTGGAGCGACCAGCTTGCCTCCCATTTCGCCCAGACCTACCGCAGCGGGCACATCTTCAACTTCGTGCTCGGCGGGCTTGCGGTGTGCATGGGCCTTGCCGCCAACCTTCTCGACCGCGGCCTGTTCGAGCTTGCGCTAGTCGAGGCGGTGATCACCGCGGGGATCATCCTCAACACCAGGATCGGGGTCAAGAACGAGTGGCACCGCCGGTGGCTCGATTACCGGCAGATGGCCGAGCGGCTGCGGCCGATGCGAAGCCTGAAGCTGCTCGGCCTGGCAGCGCCCGATCCGCCCGGAAGCGTCAGCAATCCCGTCTCCCGCCGCTGGATAGACTGGTATGCGATCGGTGTGTGGCGGGCGCTTGGATGTCCCGCCGGATCGATCGACAGCCGCCGCTCAGCCGATCTCTCGCGAGCGGTGGCGGCTTATGAGATCGGGCCGCAGGTCGCCTATCACGAACGCCACTCACAGCAGATCCAACTGCTCGACAAACGGCTGGAGCGAATTGCCGGCGCCTTTTTCCTCGCCACGCTGGGAGTTGCCGCAGCGGTCCTGATCGGCCTTCGGGTGAACCCCGACTGGATGAACGAGCATGATTCCTGGTTCACTTTGTTCGAAGCGGGACTGCCGGCGCTCGGAATGACCGTGTTCGGGATTCGCTTCC
Organism: Sphingomonas sp.; assembly: GCA_013817375.1. Classification (GTDB taxonomy): domain Bacteria; phylum Pseudomonadota; class Alphaproteobacteria; order Sphingomonadales; family Sphingomonadaceae; genus Sphingomicrobium. Next base: position 17,265 of record JACDCV010000010.1, on the reverse strand, counting down.
AGGCCGACTTCGGCGGCAGCGCGATCCGCTCTCAGGCAACCGCCAACGCCTTGCGGCAGATCGAGGCCGAGCTTGCCGATGGCGCCAGTCTCAGCCGGGCCGCGGATCTCAGCGAGCAGGCGGCGCGGATCATGTACGGTGACCTCGACGAGTGGCGGCTGATCAACCAGCAGCAGGAGCTGGACCTGGTCTAGCAATCGCCTTGGTTGCCCGTGGCAGGTTCTGCTAGCGGCGTTCCGCAGGTCCACGAGACCTGCCAGTTCCCTTGCTGATTGGAGACTTTGCTGATGGCCACCGCCGCCCAAGCGACCGACTGGAAGCTCGTCGTCCATGGCGGCGCCGGGGTGATCGAGAGAAGCCGGATAAGCCCGGAAAAGGACCGCGAGATTCGGGCCGCCCTCGACCGCGCTCTGCAAGCTGGATCGAAGGTGCTGGACTCAGGCGGCGAAGCGATCGACGCGGTCGAGGCTGCTGTCCAGGTGCTCGAAGACGATCCCAGCTTCAACGCCGGCAAGGGCGCCGTCTTCACCTATGAAGGCAAGAACGAGCTGGACGCGTCGATCATGGACGGCCGCGACCGCGCCGCCGGCGCAGTGGCCGTTATCACTCAGACGAAGCATCCGATCAGCCTTGCCCGAGCCGTCATGGAGAACAGCCCGCACGTGTTCCTCAGCGGTGAAGACGCCGATCTGTTCTCCCGCGAACAAAAGCTGGAGCAGGTTCCGCCAACCTATTTCGCAACCGGGTTCAGGCGTCGGCAGCTTGAGGAGTTCAAAAGCGACACAGTGAGCGCGCTGGACGTCGAATATAAATATGGAACGGTCGGCGCGGTGGCGCTCGACAGCCACGGCCATGTCGCCGCAGCGACGTCCACTGGCGGAATGACGGGCAAGCGCTGGGGGCGGATCGGCGACTCCCCAATCATCGGCGCCGGCACCTATGCGGACGACCGCGCCTGCGCCGTCTCCGCGACCGGCCACGGCGAATATTTCATCCGCGTGGGCGTCGCTCACGAAATCTGCGCCCGCATCCGGATCGGGGGAGCGAGCGGTCAGGACGCAGCGGATTCGGTAATGGCCGAAGTGAAGGCGCTCGGCGGCGAGGGCGGGGTCATCGCCGTCACGCCTGCCGGCGAGATGGTCTATTCGTTCAACACGCCCGGAATGTATCGCGGCCGCGCCAGCAACACGGGCCGCTCCGTCGCCCTCTATTCCGCCGACGACGAGCGGTAGGGAAGATCGCGCCGGAGCCATTCGACCTCGAGCGCAACCGCCTCGCGCTCGCGCTTAACGAAATCGGCGACAGCGCTCTTAAACCCTCTATCCGGGATGAAATGCACCGACCTGGTGATAACCGGCTCATAGCCTCGTCCTAGCTTGTGCTCGCCCTGGGCCCCGGCCTGGACCGACGAGAGCCCGTTCGCGATCGCCCACTCGATCGCCTGGTAATAACTGAGCTCGAAATGAAGGAAGCGGACCTCGTCGATCGTCCCCCAGTAGCGGCCGTAAAGGGCGTCCGGGCCGATGACGTTGAGCGCACCGGCGATCGGCCGGCCGTCGCGACAAGCGAGAAACAGAAGCAGGCTGTCGCTCATGGTGTCGCCGATCCGGTCGAAAAAGTCGCGGGTCAAATAAGGATCGCCCCATTTGCGGCTGCCCGTGTCCTGGTAGAAGCGCCACATCCAGTCCCACTCGGCGGCGCCGATTTCCGCGCCGCGGAGCGCCCGGAACTCCAGCCCCTCGCGAGCCGCGACGCGCTCCTTCCGGATCGCCTTGCGCTTGCGGCTGGTGAGGCTGGCGAGGAAGTCGTCGAAGTCGCCAAAGCCGCGGTTGAACCAATGATATTGGATCCCGTGCCGGATCAGCCAGCCGCGCTGCTCGGTCTCCGCAGTGTCGCGCCCCTCGATGAAATTGATGTGCGCCGACGACAGTTGGTTCTGAACCGTCACCGCTTCGAGCGCGGCGAGCAGCTGCTGCGGCCGTGAGCCGAGCAGCCTTGGCCCCGGAACCGGAGTGAAAGGCACGGCCACCTGGAGCTTGGGATAATAAGCGCCGCCGGCGCGCTCCCAAGCGTCGGCCCAGCCATGATCGAACACATATTCGCCCTGGCTGTGGGTCTTCAGATAAGCGGGAGCGGCCGCTGCCAGCGACCCGCTTTCATCCTCGATGAGGATCGGCGCGGGGGTCCAGCCGGTGCCGGGGCCGACGCTCGCCGATTCTTCCAATGCGCTAAGGAAAGCGTGACCAACGAACGGGTGATTGGCGGACAGGCGGTCCCATTCGCCAGCATCGAGCGCGCTGACTCCCGCGGCGATCCGCGCCAGGACTTCATTTTCGCGGTCGGCCATGGCGCTTCAACGCGCCTGGAAAGTCTCTGGCGTCAATCCTTTACCTTGACGATGGCGTCGACTTCCACGGCCACTCCAAGGGGCAGTGCCGGAGCTCCGACAGCAGCTCGGGAGTGACGGCCGGCTTCGCCGAACACCTCCTGCATCAGCTCCGATGCGCCATTGCCCACCTTCGGCTGATCAGTGAACTCGGGCGTGCAATTCACGAATACGCCGAGCTTCACCACCCGTTCGACACGATCGAGCGAGCCCAATGCCCCCTTCAGCTGAGCGAGAATCATCAGCCCGCAGGCGCGCGCCGCTTTCTGTCCGGCCTCGACATCGAGGTCGTCGCCGAGCCTGCCGGTAATCATCTGTCCGTTCTCGCTCGAGACCTGCCCGGACACGTAAGCAAAGCCGCCGGCGACGACGACCGGGACGTAGGCCGCGACCGGGGCGGCGGGCTGGGGAAGGGTGATGCCGAGTTCGGACAGGCGCTGATCTATGCTCATGCGCGCTTCCTGATGAGTCGGAGCCGGCGAATCAAGTCTTTCGCTCGACTGCGAAGCCGGCGAAGCTCTGGCTGGTCGGCATCAACTCGAGCGTGTTGATGTTCACATGGGCCGGCAGATTGGCGACCCACCAGATCGTCTCGGCAATGTCGACGCTCGTCATCGGGTCCATGTTTGAATAAAGCGCGTCCGACGCGGCCTTGTCGCCGCCGGTGCGGACGATCGTGAATTCGGTCTCGACCATTCCGGGTTCGATCGATGTGACCCGCACTCCGGTTCCGGCAAGGTCGCAGCGAAGATCGAGCGAGAATTGGCGGACGAACGCCTTGGTGCCGGCGTAAACCGCGCCGCCCCTGTACGGATAGGTTGCCGCTACCGACGACAGGTTGATGATCGCGCCCTTGCTTTCGATCAGCCGCGGCAGGAGCGCCCGGGTCAGCGCCACCAGCCCGGTGACGTTGGTGTCGATCGCCGTTTCCAGCAGGCCCCAGTCGGTGTCCGAAATTGAGCCCATCGGCGGAGCGAGACCCGCATTGTTGAGCAGAAGGTCGATTTCGCCCCACGGCGCCGACAGCTCGGCAAGCGTTCCGAGCGCTTCGACGACGCGCATGTCGATTTCGAGCGGAAGGCAGCAGTCGCCAAGCTCGTCGGCAAGCGCCCGCAGCCGGTCGGCGCGGCGGCCGGTGGCGATCACTCGCCAGCCGCCGGATGCGAAGCGACGTGCCGATGCCTCGCCGATTCCCGCGGTCGCTCCGGTAATCAAAATCGTCTTCGTCATGCCTGCTCCTTCAGTCGCTCCAGGATCCAGTCCGCCGCCACGCCCCACTCGTCGATCCGGGCGTGCGCATCCTCTGCTGGAGGAACGACCGAAGCGACTCGCGGTTCGGCTATCATGTGCAGCCGCCAGACGTCGGGAGCATGTTTCGCCACCGAAGAATGATGGACCGCAAGATCGTCGACGAAGACCGCCGCCGGGCGCCCCTGCCGCAAGGATTGCACCGGGACGCCCTTCCCGCCGCGGTTGCAGACCACCTGGTGATGAATGCCGTGACCGGCCAGCTGGTCGACACGCCAGCCGTGCGCTTCATCTCCAAGGTTGGTGAGGACGACGATATCGGCAATTTCACCGATGCGGCCCAGCGCTTCGACTGCTCCGGGGACCAGAGTCTGCCGGTGCATCTCCTCGCGGAAAAAGCCGCCGAGCAAGCTCCAGACCTGCGTGTCCTCGAGGAGATTGCCGGTGCGCCGGTCGGTGAACGCCTTGTCGAACTTGCCCGCGCCAACATCGAAATGGACCTGATGCGCCTCGTCCAGCCAGTCCGCGAAATGGCCGACCATGTGCAGCAGCACCTCGTCGCAATCGGTAATCAGCAAGGGGCGGGTCATTGCTCCAGCTCCCGCCGCGCCGCGACAAGTGCCTGCGGGTCGACACCGATTGCCGCCGCGACCGCGACGAGATCGGGCTCGTGCGCTTCGAGAAAGCGGATCAGGGCCGCGAGAATCACCGGGTCGGCGGCTCGGGCGCGAAGCTCAACTGTCTCGATTCCGGTCACATCGAGGAACCGCCGGGCACGCCGTTCGTCGGAAACGGCTGTAGCGAGCGCAAGAAGCGCGAGCGCCTGGGCGTCGGTTGGTGTTGCGTCAGGCATCGCCTAAGCTCGCCGAGGCAAGTTCGGGGGTTAAAGCTTTGGCCAAGATCCTGATCGTCGAGGACAATGCGCTGAACGTCAAACTGTTCTGCGATCTGCTCGCGGCGCATGGCCATGAGCCGCGGCCAGTCACGGACGGGCGTTACGCTCTGGGAGAGGCGATCAGCTTTCAGCCCGATTTGGTTATCACCGACATCCAGCTTCCCCACGTCACGGGCCTCGACCTCATCGAGATGATTCGTGACGACGAACAGCTGAAGGACGTGCCGATCATGGCCGTCACCGCTTATGCGGCCGCTGCCGATGAGGAAAGAATTCGCGCTGCAGGCGCCCAAGCCTATGTTTCGAAACCGATCTCGGTTGCGAAATTCGTCGCCCAGGTGAACGAACTGCTTGGAATTGAAGCTACGGTAGCGAAAGCGCCCGAGACTATTTGATCTTGGCTTCCTTGAACTCGACATGCTTGCGCACGACCGGGTCGTACTTGCGGAAGCTGAACTTCTCCGTCTGCGTGCGCGGATTCTTCTTGGTCACGTAGAAGAAGCCGGTATCGGCGCTGCTGACGAGCTTGATCTTGACGGTTGCCGACTTGGCCATCGAAAGAGTCCCAATATTGCAAAAGAAGAAAGCGGCACTTGGGGCGCCGCTCGAGTGGGCCGCCAATGGCTCCAAGGGCCATTTTTGTCAAGCCGAGAGGCCTGATTGACGCCCCGTTAACCCGTTGCAGCCATTATGGCTTCAACCGGAGAAGACGAATGGCGGACAGGCTCGGAGCAGTGCGTGACCAGATCGGCGAGCGACTCGCTGAGTTCGGCAACCGCGCCGAGCGCCTGTCGCCCCTGGACATTCACCAGCGAATGGACTCGATCAGGTTGATCGCGGCCGCCAACGGACTCGACGCGCTGGAGGGGCTGATGAACCGTTCCGCCCAGCTCGCACTGCTTCCCGGCCATCGGATCACCACGCGATGCTGCGTCGAGCACATCGACGAGGCGCTTGAAAGCCAGTCCAGCACCGACCGCACGGCGATCCTCGCCGCGGTCGCCCTGCGACTTCACTAAAGGCTCTCCCGAGAAACATCCGCCGCAGCGGGATCGTTACGGTCCCATGCGCGCCTTTTCCCAGCTTCTGGACGATCTCGTTTACACGCGGTCGCGCAACACAAAGCTCAAGCTGATCGGCGATTATCTGAAGGAGACGCCGGACCCTGACCGGGGGATCGCTCTGGCTGCGCTCACCGGGTCGCTGAGCATTCCCACGATCAAGGGCGCTGCCATCCGCGCCATCGCCGAGGAGTGGGTCGACCCGGTGCTTCTCCACATGAGCCGAGACTATGTCGGCGACATGGCGGAAACGGTGTCGCTGCTGTGGCCGACCGCGGTGGATGGCGAGCCCACTATCGACGACGGCACGCTATCGATCTCCGCGGCAGTCGACCGGCTGGCGGGCGCCGGTCGACTCAATGCCCCAGCCGTGCTCGTCGAAATGCTCGATCATCTCGATGTTGCGGGACGCTTCGCCTTGCTCAAGCTGGCGACGGGAAACCTTAGGGTCGGCATCTCCGCCCGACTCGCAAAGCAGGCGCTTGCCAACGCGTTCGGGCTCGATGTCGATGCGGTCGAGGAGGTGTGGCACGGCCTGTCGCCGCCCTATCCCGAACTGTTTTACTGGGCCGAAGGCAGGGGCCCGCAGCCGACCTCCCGCGACGTGCCCGTGTTCCGCCCCTTCATGCTTGCTCACCCGCTCGATGACGCCCGGGTGTCGCTCGACGATTATGCTGCCGAGTGGAAGTGGGACGGAATCCGAGTCCAGCTGGTTCGAACCGCCGGTCAGACCCGCCTCTACAGCCGCACCGGCGACGATATCTCCGGCAGCTTCCCGGAAGTTGCCGCCGCGTTCGACAGCGATGGAGTCCTCGACGGCGAGCTTCTGGTCCGCGGCACCGACCAGGGCAGCACCGAGCTTCACGGCGGCGCCGCGGCGAGCTTCAACGCGCTCCAGCAACGGCTCGGACGAAAAGCCGTGAGCGCGAAGATGCAGGCTCAATATCCCGCATTCGTGAGGCTCTATGACATATTGTTCGACGGCGACGAGGACCTGCGCGCCTTGCCCTGGACAGACCGGCGGAGCCGCCTGGAGGCTTTCATGCCCAGGCTCAACCCTGAGCGCTTCGACCTGTCGCGGCTGATCGAAGCGGGTGATTTCGACGAGCTGTCCGACATCCGCTCCGGCGCTCGCGACGCTGCGATCGAAGGCGTCATGCTCAAGCGCCGCGACAGCCTTTACGTGCCGGGGCGCCGGACCGGCCTGTGGTACAAATGGAAACGCGACCCACTGACCGCCGATTGCGTGCTGATGTACGCGCAGCGCGGGTCGGGCAAAAGATCGAGCTTTTATTCCGATTTCACCTTCGGCTGCTGGGGCGAGGACGGGCTGTTGCTGCCGGTTGGCAAGGCTTATTTCGGCTTTACCGACGAGGAGCTGAAATGGCTCGACCGCTGGGTTCGAAACCATAGTGTCGAGCGCTTCGGCCCGGTTCGCGAGGTCGACAAGAGCCTGGTTCTCGAAGTCGCATTCGATTCCGTCCACTCCAGCAGCCGCCACAAATCGGGCCTGGCGATGCGATTCCCGCGAATCAGCCGAATCCGGACCGACAAGCCGGCAGCCGAGGCCGACCAGATCGCGACGCTGCAGTCCATGATCAGCTGATTGCCACGAGCGTCCTGCTCCTTCACTAGTCGAGCGGCAGGCGGCCGGCCGTTTCCGTCCGTCGGGAGGAGAAATCTCAATATGCTCAAGACGATCGTCGCCGCAGCCGCGCTGATGGCCGCCGCCACAGCTTCCGCCCAGACCACAGCTTCCCCACAGACCACAGCTTCCGCCCAGACCTACGCCGTTCAGGCCGGACGCCTGATCGTGGACGCGTCGAAGCCGGTGCTCGGGCCTTCGACCGTGATTGTCGCTAACGGCCGCATTTCGGCGATAGAGAGCGGCTTCGTCGGGCCTGCGGGGGCAATTGTGATCGACCAACGCAATCGCACCGTGATGCCGGGCCTCATCGACGCCCATGTCCATCTGACCAGCGACCCGGGAACGCCTTTCTGGCGCGAGGCGATCGATTCCAGCGAGCATGCCGCGCTGGTCGGCGTCAAGAATGCGCTTCTGACCGCCCGCGCGGGCTTCACCACCGTCCGCGACCTCGGCGCCCCGGGACTGTCGAGCTTCGCCCTTCGCGATGCCATTCGCCAGGGCACCATTCCAGGCCCGCGGATCGTCGCATCGGGAGGCGCTCTGTCTATCATCGGCGGTCACGGCGATGTCAGCGGCTTTCGTCCCGAGGTCAACGCCGCGCTCGACCCGGGCGGAACCTGCACCGGTGCCGACGGCTGCGCCCAGCGCGTCCGCGAGGCAGCCAAGCGCGGAGCGGATCTGATCAAGATCACGTCCACCGGCGGGGTCCTCAGCCAGCAGGGGCGCGGCCTCGAAGGTCATTTCGACCCGGTCGAGCTTCGCGCAATCACAAGCACCGCCCACCGGCTGGGACTGAAGGTCGCGGCTCATGCCCATGGCGCTCGGGGGATCGAGGATGCCGCCCGGGCAGGCGTCGATTCGATCGACCATGGCACGTTCGCGGATGCCGCAGCGGTGCAGGCTATGAAGGCGAACAGAACCTGGTTCGTCCCGACCTTGATGGCGTTCACGGGCGTTCGCGAACGGCTGGGCAAAAACATCTTCACGCCCGTTGTCGAAGCAAAAGCGCGCGAAACGCTTACGGTCTGGGGCCGTGCCCTGACCGCCGCGCACCGGGCGGGCGTCAAGATTGCGTTCGGGACCGACTCCGGGGTCTTCGAGCATGGGCGAAACGCCGAGGAGGCCGAGCTGATGGTTCGCCTTGGCGGAATGACTCCGCGCGAGGTACTTATCTCGGCAACCACCGGCGCTGCCGATCTGCTGGGCGTTGCGGGCGAGGTCGGGACGCTCGAGCCCGGGAAGGCCGCGGACCTGATCGCTTTTGACGGCGATCCACTCGACGACATCACCGCAGTGAGTCGCGTTCGCTACGTCATGACAAGCGGCAAGCCGGTCCCGATGCAATGAAAACGCCCGCCCGGTTTTCGGCCGGACGGGCGCTTCTTACCTATCGGTGCGGTGGGTGGGATCAACCGATAGGCTGGAGATTCACCGCGGCATGCTTGCCGCGCCTGTCGACTTCGAGCTCGAACGCAAGCCGGTCGCCCTCGTTGAGGGTCGGTATTCCCGCTCGCTCGACAGCCGAAATATGAACGAAGGCGTCCGGCTGGCCATCGTCGCGCTGAATGAAGCCGAAGCCCTTCATCGCGTTGAAGAACTTGACCGTTCCTTCGGCCTTTTCGCCGGTTAGCTGGCGCTGCGGCCCGTTGCCGCCGCCGGCACTGGCGCCTGCACCACCACCGCCGCCGCCGCCGCGCTCGACTGGCATCGGCTCACCGTCGATCCGGACATTGGTAGCGGACACCTTGCCGCCGCGATCCACGAGGGTGAACTCGAGCGGCTGACCATCGGCGAGATCGGTCAGGCCTGCCTGTTCGACCGCCGAAATATGGACGAACACGTCCTCCCCGCCGTCATCGCGGACGATGAAGCCGAATCCCTTTTGCGGATTGAAGAATTTCACGACGCCCTTGCCCTCGCCGACGACTTGGGGGGGCATTCCGCCGCCACCGCCACCGCCGCCGCGGCGACCGCCGCCGCCGCCACCGCCACCGCCACCGCCACCGCCGCCGAAGCGGTCGCCGCCGCCGGCGAAGCCGCCACCGCTGCCGCGGTCACCATAGCTTCGCGGTGCGCCGAAGCCGCCACGATCCGCCGCGCCGGCGCGATCGGTGGTCGCACTCTCCTCGAAGAACCCGTCGCGCTTGTCCCTGCCACGACCGCCGCGGTCGCCTTTACGCCCTCTGTCGAAACCCATGCCCGTCAATAATCCCTTTGCCCCTAAATGACCTACAACCAGCGCACTGGGCAGCAACCGCGCAACCGGTTTTTAGCGCGTTTCGCTCACGCACCGTTAACAGCCCTACAGGAAAAAAGCGGTCCGCTCTAGTGATTCCGGTAAGGACGGGATTGCTATGGGCGAGCGCCGTCTCGCGGGCTAGGGACTGCGCTGACTGTTGGGCAATCGAGGTGTGCCGATGAGCATCTATTTTCACGAAGAAGATCTGGCGCCGGATGCCATTTTCGCCGACGGGCCGATCGCCGTCGACACCGAGGCCATGGGCCTGTTCCCCGGCCGCGACCGGCTGTGCCTCGTGCAGCTCTCGGATGGCAAGGGCGACGAGCACCTCGTCCGTTTTGCGGTCGACAGCGACTATTCGGCCCCGCGCCTGAAGGCGCTTCTGGGCGACCCGAACCGGCTGAAGCTTTATCATTTCGCCCGCTTCGACATCGCCATCATGAGCAAGTATCTGGGGATCATGGCAGCGCCGCTCTATTGCACGCGCACCGCTTCGCGGCTGGTCCGCACCTATACCGACCGCCACGGCCTGAAAGACCTGGTGAAGGAGCTTCTTGGCCACGAAATCTCCAAGCAGCAGCAGACCAGCGACTGGGGAGCGCCCGAGCTCAACGAGGCTCAGCGTGAATATGCCGCGAGCGACGTCCGCTTTCTTCATGTCCTCAAGGAGAAGCTCGACGAGCGGCTCGAGCGCGAGAACAGGCTCGCGCTGGCGCAAGGCTGCTTCGACTTCCTTCCGTGCCGGGCACTGCTCGATATCGCCGGCTGGGCCAACCAGGACATCTTCGCCCATGACGGCTAGGCGCAACCATGTCTGAGGCGGCCGTCCGGGGACGCGAGACAAGGCAGCGCTGGGCGGTGCCCGGAAGCCGGCACGACCGGCTGATCCGGGTCGCCAAGGTCGCGCTTCCCGCCGCAGTTGGCGTGCTCATCGCCTTTCTCGCCATGACTCCGCTCGAAAACCGCGGCGACGTCAGCTTCATCCTCGACAAGAACAAGGTCGAAAATGCGCCCGAGCGAATGCGGGTCGATGTCGCGCGCTACGTTGGCGAAGATAATCAGGGCCGGCCGTTCGCGATCGTTGCGCAATCCGCGGTCCAGCGAAGTTCGGAGCTTCCGATCGTGGACATTAGCGGAATGGTGGCCAGGCTGATGCTTCCGCAGGGCCCGGCGACGATCGTCGCCAACCTCGCGCGCTACAATCTCGACGAGCAGAATGTGTGGATCCCGGGGCCAGTCCGGGTGACCGGGCCGGAAGGCTATCGGCTCGACACGAGTAATGTCACCGTGGACCTGAAAGCGCGGACGGTGGAAGGAAGCGGCGGAGTGGAAGGTGAAATGCGGCTTGGACAGTTCAGCGCCAACCGGCTTCGCGCCGATCTTGGCGAACGAACCGTGACGCTCGACGGAGGTGCTCGCTTGAAAATCGTGCAGGGCACAGTCAGATGATCGGAATGCGCCGCAAATTCTTCATCGCGATCGCCGCCACTGTGGCCGGAGTAAGCGCGATCGCCCAGGCGCAGCAGCCGATTTCGGCGTTGAGGGGCCATAACAGCAATGCGCCGGTGGACGTCTCCGCCGACCGGATCGAGGTCCAGGACCGGGCCGACCGGGCACTATTCGTCGGCAACGTCCAGGTTCGCCAGGCGCAGCTGTCTCTCGACACCGCGCGCCTTACCGTCGCTTATTCCAGCGCCGGCGGAGTTCAGATCGAGCGGCTCGACGCCAGCGGCGGAGTCGTCGTCCGAAGCCCGTCCGAAACCGCCCGCGGCAATTTTGGAGTTTACGACCTCCAGCGCAGGCTGATCACATTGGTTGGCGACGTCCAGCTCACCCGCGGCGGATCGCAAATCAACGGATCGCGGCTTGTCATCGACCTCGCTTCGGGCCGGGCCGTCGTCGATGGCGGGCCCGCGGGCGTGGGTCAGAGCGGCGGCCGTGTAACCGGACGCTTCACGGTCCCGCAGCGCGGCAATTGACGCGACGGTGAACGACGCCAGCCTTCTCGTTCGCTCCGGCGAACACAGCCAAGCGACAGGGTCCGGGCTCGAGGTGCGCTCGATAGCCAAGGCTTATGACCGCCGCGCAGTGCTCCACGACGTGTCGCTGGGCGTGCAACGCGGCGAGGTCGTCGGCCTTCTTGGCCCCAACGGCGCCGGCAAGACCACCTGCTTCTATTCGGTAATGGGGCTGGTGAAGCCCGATTCGGGCCGGATCCTGCTGGACGGGCAGGATATCACCGACTTGCCGATGTACCGGCGGGCGATCCTGGGCATCGGCTATTTGCCGCAAGAGACGTCGATCTTCCGGGGACTGACCGTCGAGCAGAACATCCTCTCGGTGCTCGAAGTATCCGAGCCCAACAGGCAGGACCGGCGCGACCGGCTGGAGCGGCTGCTCGACGAGTTCGGGCTGGCGCCACTTCGCGACAGTCCGGCGATGGGTTTGTCGGGCGGTGAGCGGAGGCGCTGTGAGATCGCCCGGGCGCTTGCCGCCGATCCGTCGATCATGCTCCTCGACGAACCTTTCGCGGGAATCGACCCAATCTCGATCTCCGACATCCGCGAGCTGGTGCGCGAACTCAAGGAGCGCGGCATCGGCGTTCTGATCACCGACCATAATGTCCGCGAAACACTCGACATCGTCGACCGCGCCTGCATCATCTATGATGGCCAGGTGCTGTTCCAGGGAACTCCCGAAGCACTGGTGGCAGACAGCGAGGTCCGCCGCCTGTACCTTGGCGAAAGCTTCGCTTTGTAAGGAGTTCGCCCGTGGGTCTCGGCCCGCAAATTCAGCTCAGACAATCGCAGCAGCTGGTGATGACCCCGCAGCTGACGCAGGCGATCAAGCTGCTGACCTTGAGCAATCTCGAGCTGGAAGCGGTGCTCGCCGAGGAAACGGCGACCAACCCGCTGCTCGACATGGGCTCGGGTGACGACGACGATGGCGCTGGCGAGGGCGAGGGCGTTGACGAGCCGCCCGGGGACGCAGCGCCTTCGCTCACCGACGAGCTCATTCCCGGAGCCGCCGAGGACGACCGGCCGCTCGACTATGATTTTACCGAGCAAGCCCTGGAGACGGACAGCTTCACCGACGTCTCGGTAGCGTCGTCGAGCGGAGGAGAGTTCGACTTCGAAAGGCTTGAGGCAGCCGCGACGTCCTTGTGCGACCATCTGCTCGCGCAGCTCCACGGAAGCTCGGGGCCGGCCGCTTTGCTTGCCGAGATCATCATCGAGCAACTCGATTCCAACGGATATCTGGCAATGTCATTGGCCGAAATTGCCAAGGATTCCGGAGCGACGATGGCGGAGGCGGAACAGGCGCTGACGCTGGTCCAGGACCTCGATCCGCCCGGCGTCGGCGCCCGGAGCCTGTCCGAATGCCTGGCGCTGCAGGCCAAGGCCGTCGACCGTTACGACCCGGCAATGGCGAGGCTGATCGACAATCTCGACCTTCTCGCAAAGGGCCGGATGGGCGATCTCAAGCGGATTTGCGCGGTGGACGACGAGGATCTGGCCGACATGGTCCGCGAGCTTCGCGATTACGATCCCAAGCCCGGCGGCCGCTTTTCTTCGGAAGGCGCCGAGCAGGTGACTGCCGACATCTTCGTCCGCCGTACCCCTGGAGGCTTTGCGGTAGAGCTCAACACCGCCGCTCTGCCCCGGCTTCTCGTCAACCGCCGTTATTACCAGGAGCTAAAGAGCGGGCCGCAGGACAAGGCTTCGCGGGCCTGGCTGAGCGAGTGCCTGGCAAGCGCCAACTGGCTGGTCCGGGCGCTCGACCAAAGGGCGCGGACGATCGTCAAGGTCGTGTCCGAGATCGTGAAGACGCAGGGGGCTTTCTTCGATCACGGCCCGGAAGCACTCAAGCCCTTGACCCTTCGACAGGTCGCCGAGGTGATCGAAATGCACGAATCGACGGTAAGCCGGGTCACTTCGAACAAATATCTGCTGTGCGAGCGCGGCCTGTTCGAGCTCAAATATTTCTTCGGGTCGGGAGTAGGCTCGTCCGACGGCGAGGGGGAAGGCGGTTCGGCCGAGGCGGTGAAGACCGCGATCAGGGATATCATCGATCGCGAAACCGAGGTGCTCAGCGACGATGCGATCGCCGCCTTGCTCAGGCAGCGCGGCTTCGACTGCGCTCGTCGGACGGTGGTCAAATATCGCGAGTCGATGGCAATCGGCTCGTCGGTCCAGCGGCGGCGCCAGAGGAAGATCGCCGGTCTAGGCTAAAGCGACAGCCGCGCCCACACCGGCAGATGATCCGAGGCGGTCCGCGCAGCAGCGCTCATGTGCACGCCTGCAGCGTCGATCCTCAAGTCCGAATCGACGATGATCCGGTCGAGCGGCGCCAACAGGTGGCGAGAGTGGAAGCTGGCGCCGGTGGGCGCGATCCGGAAATTGTCGGGCAAATCCTTGAGGCAGCCGCCGGCGGCGCGCCACTCATTGGTGTCGCCCATCAATATCGTCGGCATCTTCTGCGCTCGGGCGGCGACTGCATCGAGGATCGCCCGAAGCTGACGCCGCCTCCACAAGCCCGACAAATCGAGGTGCATTCCGATCACCCGGACCGGCCGGTCGCCGGGCAGGAGCAACTCCGCCATCACCGCGCCGCGCGGTTCGAGTGTCGGGAGGATTAGCGGCACGCAGTCGAGGATCCCGACGTCATGCTTCACCAGCAAGGCATTGCCGTGCCAGCCGATGTTGCGGGTATCGACGTTGAGCAGCAGTTCCGCACGCTGCCGCGCCTTTTCAAGCGGCCGCTTGTGGCGAATTCCAACCGGCACCGGCTTGTACAGGCCATGGTCGTCGATCAGTTGGTGGGGCATAGCCGAGGCTCGGCCGCCGAACCTCTTGTCGGCCTCCTGGAGGGCGACGACGTCGGCGTGAATCTCGCGCAGAACCTCCAGAACGCGCTCAGGATCGCGGCGCCGGTCGGTGCCGATCGCCTTGTGCATATTGTAGCTGGCAACGGTGAGGGTTCGCCCGGTCACGCTTTCGCCAACCCTGTGCGCCTGCGGCAGTTCCTCAAACGTCGAGGTTAGCGACGCTGAGCGCATTCTCCTGAATGAACTCGCGCCGCGGCTCGACGACGTCGCCCATCAGCCGGGTGAAAATCTCGTCGGCGATATCGGCTTGAGCGACTTCGACCCGAAGCAGCGAGCGGTTCGCGGGATCGAGCGTAGTCTCCCACAATTGCTCGGCGTTCATTTCACCAAGGCCCTTGTAGCGCTGGATCGACAGGCCCTTTCGTCCCGCGGCAAGCACCGCCTCGAGAAGCTCGGACGGCCGGGTCACGGGGATAGTTTTGTCCTTGGAATCGGCTTCGGTCGGCTGCTCGTCGGCATCGGCGCCTTCAATCGGCTCGGGCTTCTGCTCTTCGCTTACGACCGCGCCTTTCTTGACGGCGCGAAGGGTCATCGGCGCCTGGTAGGCCGCGGCCTCCTCGGCTGCGAGGCCGTGGAGCTTGCGGCCCTCGGCGGACTGAAGGAACGCCTTCTCGATGATGAAAGCGTCGGTGACACCGCGCCACGACCGGCGGAGCAAATAGCCTCCGTCGTCGGTGGTCTCACCCGACCATGTCGCTTCCAGATCGCCGCTTCCGAGCCAGCCTGCGACCTTGGCAATGGCCTTGTCGCGGCCGGCCTTGTCGAGGTTGGGCTTGAGCGCGCCGTTGAGCGCCAGCGCCTCGAGCAGAGCATAATCATATTTGCGCGGCGCATAGCGCATCAGGGTCCGCACGCGGCGGGCGTGGTCGACCAGCGCCTTGAGGTCGGGGCCGGTACGCGGGCCTTCGGGTGTCTCCAGAACCAGCCCGTCGAGCCCGGCATTGACCAGATATTCGTCGAGCGCGGCGTCGTCCTTCAGATAGACTTCCGAGCGGCCGCGAGCGACCTTGTAGAGCGGCGGCTGGGCGATGAAGAGGTGACCGGCCTCGATCAGCTCGGGCATCTGCCGGTAGAAGAAGGTTAGCAGCAAAGTCCGGATGTGGGCGCCGTCGACGTCGGCGTCGGTCATGATGACGATCTTGTGGTAGCGCAATTTCTCGAGGTTGAATTCCTCGCGGCCGATGCCGGCGCCGAGCGCCTGGATGATGGTCCCGATCTCGCGGCTCGACAGCATCCGGTCGAAGCGCGCGCGCTCGACGTTCAAAAGCTTGCCTCGAAGCGGAAGGATCGCCTGGTTGTGGCGGTTGCGGCCCTGCTTGGCGGAGCCGCCGGCGCTGTCGCCCTCGACCAGGAACAGCTCGGAAAGCGCGGGGTCGCGCTCCTGGCAGTCGGCCAGCTTTCCGGGAAGCGAGGCGATGTCCATCACGCCCTTGCGGCGGGTGAGGTCGCGGGCCTTTCGGGCCGCTTCGCGAGCGGCGGCGGCATCGATGATCTTCTGGACGATGGTCTTGGAGTGGGCCGGATTTTCCTCCAGCCATTCGGCGAGCTTGTCGGCCATCAGGCTCTCGAGCGGCTGGCGGACTTCGGAGGAGACCAGTTTGTCCTTGGTCTGCGAGCCGAACTTGGGATCGGGAAGCTTGACCGAGACGATGGCGGTGAGGCCCTCGCGCATGTCGTCGCCGGTGAGGCTCACCTTCTCCTTTTTGAGTGCGCCGGACTTTTCGGCATAATTGTTGAGGGTTCGGGTGAGCGCTGCGCGGAACGCGGCGAGGTGGGTGCCGCCGTCGCGCTGGGGGATGTTGTTGGTGAAGGCGAGGACATTTTCGTAATAGCTGTCGTTCCATTCGAGAGCGACCTCGATGCCGACATCGTCGCGCTGGCCGTGGATGGCGATCGGCTCGGGGATCAAAGCGGTCTTGGCGCGGTCGAGATATTGGACGAAGGCGGCTATCCCGCCCTCATAATATAATTCCACTTCCTTGGGCTCGTCGTGGCGGGCGTCGGTGAGGACGAGGCGAACGCCGGAGTTGAGGAAGGCGAGCTCGCGGAAACGGTGCTCGAGCCGCTCGAAGTCGAAGTCGGTGATCTTGAAGGTCTTCGTGCTCGGCAGGAAGGTCACCCGGGTGCCACGCTTGTCGGTCTTGCCAACGACCTTCAGCGGAGCCTGCGCGTCACCATCGCAAAAGCGCATCCAATGTTCTTCGCCGTCGCGCCAGATCGTGAGCTCGAGCGATTCCGACAGAGCGTTGACGACGCTCACCCCGACGCCGTGGAGGCCGCCGGAAACCTTATAGGCATTCTTGTCCGACGTATTGTCGAACTTCCCGCCGGCATGGAGCTGGGTCATGATGACCTCCGCCGCCGAAATGCCCTCGCCCTTGTGGATCCCGGTTGGAATCCCGCGGCCATTGTCCTCGACCGAAACCGATCCGTCGGGGTTGAGGGTGATCAGTACCCGGTCGCAATGGCCCGCCAGCGCCTCGTCGATGGCATTGTCCGAAACCTCGAACACCATGTGGTGAAGGCCGGAGCCGTCGTCGGTGTCGCCGATGTACATGCCCGGCCGCTTGCGGACCGCGTCGAGGCCCTTGAGGACCTTGATCGACTCGGCGCCATATTCGTTCTGGTTGGGGTCTTCTGCCATGGGCCAGATATAGGGATTCCTGAGAGGAAGTCACGCGTGCGTACGCGCGTGCGCGCGTGAGTCGGGCCAGCGATTCGCTTCGGGCGAAGAATGGGCCCTGTTACCTGACTGAGTGAAAACGGGGGGTCTTCCACTTCTTCCACTTCGTGACCTTCGAGCGGCAAAGCGCAGGGTGACAGTTCGGGGTGCGTCAGATTGGGTGGATGCTTGCCCATCCGCGGGGTGCTGGCACACTCATGGGCCTGTAGGACAGGGT
>JACDCV010000009.1 GCA_013817375.1 Sphingomonas sp. | reverse complement strand
CTATCAGTCGATCGAGCATGACCATGAGATCGTGCCGGTCATCAACAAGATCGACCTTCCCGCGGCCGACCCGGAAGGGGTGCGGCAGGAGATCGAGGAGATCATCGGCCTCGACGCGTCGGGAGCGGTTCTGGCAAGCGCCAAGTCCGGGCTCGGCATCGAGGAAGTGCTCGACGCCATCGTCGCCAGGATCCCAGCCCCCAAGGGCGACGCGCAGGCCCCGCTGAAGGCGATGCTCGTCGACAGCTGGTACGACCCGTATCTCGGCGTCGTCATCCTGGTCCGGGTGATCGACGGTAGCCTGCGCAAGGGCCAGCAGGTCAAGTTCATGGCCGCGGGAACGACCCACCTGGTCGACCGCGTCGGCTGCTTCACGCCCAAGCGAACTGACCTTCCCGAGCTTACGACCGGCGAGATCGGCTTCATCACCGCGCAGATCAAGGAAGTCGCCGAGACCCGCGTCGGCGACACCATCACCGATGCGAAGAAGCCCGCCGCGGAAGCTCTTGCGGGCTTCAAGCACGTCCAGCCGGTGGTCTTCTGCGGCCTGTTCCCGACCGACGCCGCGGACTTCGAGAAGCTCCGCGAAAGCCTGTACAAGCTTCGCCTCAACGACGCCTCGTTCAGCTTCGAGACGGAGAGCAGCGCCGCGCTTGGCTTTGGCTTTCGCTGCGGCTTCCTTGGCCTCCTCCACCTCGAGATCATCCAGGAGCGGCTGACCCGCGAATATGACCTCGACCTCATCACCACGGCGCCCTCGGTGGTGTACCGGGTGCACCTGACAAGAGGCCGCAAGGACCGCCCCTCGACAGGCTCAGGACGAACGGAAGAGGGGGAGCACGACAGCGGCGGGAGCATCATCGAGGTGCACAACCCCGCCGACTGGCCGGACGCCAATGCGATCTTGTCTGTAGAGGAGCCGTGGATCGAGGCGACCATCTACATGCCCGACGAATATCTCGGCTCGGTGCTCAAGCTTTGCCAGGACCGCCGCGGAATCCAGAAGGACCTCACTTATGTCGGCACCGGAAGCCATGCGCGCGCCCAGCTGAAATACGAGCTTCCGCTCAACGAAGTGGTGTTCGACTTCTACGACCGGCTGAAATCGATCAGCCGCGGCTACGCCTCATTCGACTATGTCCAGATCGGCCACCGCGAGGGAGACCTCGTCAAGATGAGCATCCTGGTCAATGCGGAGGCCGTCGATGCGCTGAGCATGATCGTCCACCGCGCCAACAGCGAAGCGCGCGGCCGCGGCATGTGCGAGCGCCTAAAGGACCTGATCCCGAGGCACATGTTCAAGATCCCGATCCAGGCGGCGATCGGCGGCAAGGTCATCGCGCGCGAGACCATCAGCGCGCTGCGCAAGGACGTGACGGCGAAATGCTATGGCGGCGACGCCAGCCGCAAACGCAAGCTGCTGGACAAGCAAAGGGAGGGGAAGAAAAGGATGCGGGAATATGGGAATGTGAGCATTCCGCAGGAGGCGTTTATTGCTGCGCTCAGGATGGGAGACGAGAGTTGAGCCCCTTCGGAAGCTGCCTGTCCGCTGTCGCCTGCCTGACGCTAGCCGCCTGCTCGACCGGCGAAGAGCCGCAGGCCGCGAACAACGCCGTCGTCGCGCAAGCGCCGGCGATCTCGCCTCTCGACACCTCTCCCCCGCCGCGCGTTCCGGGCGACGAAAACGGCTATCTGCCGCTAACCGCCGAAGGCTGGGGGCCGCTGAAGATCGGCATGACCCTGGCCGAGATCATTGAAAAGATGGGCCCCGATTCCGACCCGGAAGCGGTCGGCGGGCCGGACCCGGAAAGCTGCGACCAGTTCCGCCCGGCCCGAGCGCCCGAAGGCATGCTGGTGATGGTCGAGGACGGACGGCTGACCAGCATCTCGCTGATCCGCCAGGCCAAGGTGAAGACCGACCGCGGCCTGGGCCTGGGCGCGACCGCAGCCGACGTCCGCGCCACTTACGGCAAGCTCGAGGTGACCCCGCACAAATATGTAGAAGCGCCCGCCGAGTATCTCACTGCCTGGGCCAAGGGCGGCGGTCCTACGGACGCCCCCGCCCCGCCGGGATCGCGCGGCATTCAGTATGAGGTGAACGCCAGCGGGAACGTCGGCGCGATCCATGCCGGGGGCCCGTCTATCCTTTATGTCGAGGGGTGTGCTTAGCGAGAGCCCGAGCACAAGTGAGCTTGTGTCGGAGAGAGTGTTAGCACCGGGCGGCGGGGCAGCGAGCATAGAGCGAGCTGAACCCGACCGACGCCACGGATTCAGTTCGTGTCGGCATCAATCCTTTTTACAGCGCCGCCGCCGCTTGGGCCGTGCTATCAACCCAGGGCCGAATCGCTATTAGTTGAAATATGCGGATGCAGTAGTTTGCTGCGCTCGCCACAGACTAATTTTCAACTGGTAAGTCTCTTGGATCATGGGCGCAGCGCCCCATGTTTAAGACAAATGTGCAGAAGTTTGTCTGCCTGCGTCGCGTCAATCCCCGGATCGACCCTCATTTCCTACGCAGGCTACCGGAGTTTTTCCCAAGCCCCGATTACTTCTTGCAGCTCGATCCCAGCTACGAACCTGAGCGAGGTCCGCCCGAACTTCCAGCCGGGGATATTCCGCCTCCGGATGCCGTAAACACAGTCACCTTCTCTATCCTTCAGAACTTGGTTCGGGTGGGACTAGTGCAGCCTGATGGTCAGCCGCATATGTGGCACGCCGCCATGTACAACGGTGGAGCCAAGCTTACTCGATTGGGTGAACACTACCGGCAGCTCGTGCTAGACGGTCATTTGTGAAGCGAGCTCAACTCATCGAGCGACTAGCAGCAATTGAGCACGAGCGTTGGGCTCATTGGCAGCGCTACCTGCACGAGCAGTGTGAACGCCTTCCCGACGGCAGATTGGCTATACCTACGCAACTCGTTTTTCACTGGGAGCGGCAGTTCGCAACCACATATGATGAGCTGTCTGAGAAGGAGAAGGACAGCGATCGAGAGCAGGTTCTCAAGATCTTGCCTATTCTTGAACATTATATAGCCAATGGTAATTATTAAGGCACTGCAAGTACCGACGATCTTATTGGGCGGACTGGGGCTGCTGCTTCTCGCTAACTGTGCTCCCGCAGCCGCCCAACCCTCCTTTTCCGGCATCGGCAAAGCCAAGGACGGCGACTTTTGACGATCGGCAACCGCGAAGTGCGCTTGGATGCAGGTAGGGTAGATCCCAGAACGGGTCTGGGGATGGCGCGGGCTAAGCGGCCACCGCCTCCAGATGGATCGGCTCGCCAACCGGCTCTCCTCCACGGCTCACATCGATATCCACCTCCGAGCCCAATCGGATCAGTGCACGAATGAGGCGATCGGCGCTCATGTCACGGAAGCGGCCACGAAGCAGCCGGGACAGGTCAGGCTGGCTGATGCCAGTTTGTTTGGCGGCGGCAGTCTGACTGAGGCCTAGAGCGCGGATCACCTCAGCCAGTTTGGACACCAGACCAGCCTTGAGCAGGTGCTCTTCCGCATTGGCCATGCCGAGATCGGCGAAGACGTTCCCGCTACTCTCTGTGATTTGCTTAGCCATTTTTAGTCTCTCTTTTCCGTTTCTCGTAGTCATCGACAGCCCGCTTCAACCTTCTCTCGATCATTTCCAAATCGGTCCTGTCGGTCGCTTTGCCGGTTTTTGACTTCTTCTGGAACGCATGAAGGGCGTAAACCACGCCCTCCATCTTGACCGTGTAAACTGCGCGATACGTGTCTCCGTCAAAGTCATCGACAACTTCCAGGACGCCAGCCCCTTTGTAGCCCTTCAGCGGTTTCGCGTCGGGGTGTTTTCCCCCAGCTTGCGCCTCCCTGAGCGCGAAGCCCATCACATCCTTCACCTCTTCCGGGAATGCTCGAAGGTCCTCCAGGGATGAGCCAATCCATACAAGGGGCTTGTCATTTTCACTCACGCCCTGTTATGGTGGAACTGACATAGACGGTCAATCCCTAACGCCAGCTGAATGTTCTGGTACGCAGTCGGGGGGTGCTCTCTCGGTCGATCTTTCGACAGTGGCAGTGGCGCTACGCGCCTGCGGCCATACTCGGGTCCTCCTCCCCGGGAAAAGTAACCTCCAACCCATTCTCCCGCTCATACCTCGTCAGCTCGCGCCGCAACTCCGCCTTCTTGTCCTCGCCATCGCCGGTGAGGTCCGCCAGCCAGCCGTTCTCGGCCGTCACCAGCATGTCCGGCTGGCGCATGTTGGCGCGGTTGGTGTCTTCGTCGGGCTGCTTGCCGATCGTGTCCGCCGCGTCCCAATCGACGGGGCCGCACAGCACTTCCCAGGCGGCGCGCTTGTGCGGCTCGCCGTGGATCTCGAGGAGCAGCAGGCGCTTGGCACCGAGCAGCTTGCGGCGGATGTTCTCGCGCGCCTGCTCGACTTCCCGCATTAGCGAATCCTCATCCTCCTCGTCGTAGTTGTTGCCGCCTCGTCCCGAGCGGGTTGGGCTTGGCTCGGCGATGACGAGCCGGCCTTGCGCCGCTGCCTTGGCGTCGCGCTCCTCGGCCTTCCTTGAAAGCTCGCCGAGATTGTCGTGGAGGCGGTGAAGCTCGCGGTCGCGGGCGAGGTCGAGGGCGGAGTCCCAGGCGGCGGCGAAGCTTCGCCCGCCCTTGGCGGTGCGCAGCTGATCGGCGCCGAACTGGGCGCGGCCGACGTGGCGCGCAGCCTGGCGCGGGGAGCCGGTGATGGCGAGGGCGGCGATGAAGGCGCGCTGATGCTCCGGGCTCCAGCCGTTGGCGTGGGGGCGGCGCGGGACCGGCTCGAACTCGAGGATGTCGGGGATCGCCGCGAAGGCATGGTCGCCGGCCATTCCGGAGGCCCGGCACTTGTCGCAGATGACCGGAATCTGCGCGGGGGACGGGGTTGGGGATGTGCTCATCCGGAAGCAGGAACCAGATGAAATCCAAATAGGAAAGTCCGGGAGGGGAGCGGGCTCGGCAGATCGAGGACTGCCCTCGCTGGCACCGGGATGCCAGCGAGGGAGTCCACGCAGCCGGCCGGGACCGGGCGTGAAAGCCGAGGGGCCATCGTAGCGGGGGACAAGCGCGAGCGAAAGCGGGAAAGTCAGCCGTTGGTAGAAGTTCTTCGCGCTCCCGCCTAAACGCTTGGCGATGCATTTCCTCGACCAGGCGAAAATCTATGTGCGGTCCGGCGCCGGCGGGCCGGGCGCGGTCGGATTTAGGCGCGAGAAATATATCGAGTTCGGAGGGCCCGACGGCGGCGACGGTGGCAAGGGCGGCGATGTGGTGTTCGAAGCGGTGCCTGGGCTCAATACGCTGATCGACTTTCGCTACACGCAGCATTTCCGGGCGCCGCGGGGCAAGGGCGGTGCCGGGTCGAACAAGACCGGGGCCGGCGGCAAGGACCTCATCGTCAAGGTGCCGGTGGGAACCCAGGTGCTCGCCGACGACGAGGACAGGTCGCTGATCGCCGATCTCACGCACGAGGGGCAGCGGGTGGTGTTGCTGAAAGGCGGTTTGGGCGGTCGCGGCAACGCCAGCTACAAGACCTCGACCAACCGCGCCCCGCGCCAGCACCAGACCGGCGAGGGGGGCGAGGAGCTGTGGGTGTGGCTTCGGCTGAAGCTGCTTGCCGATGTGGGGCTGGTGGGGCTGCCCAATGCCGGAAAGTCGACCTTGCTCAACGCCGTGACCAACGCGCAGGCGAAGGTCGGCGCTTATCCGTTCACGACGCTAAGGCCGCAGCTTGGCGTGGTCCGCCACAAGGGGCGCGAGTTCGTGATGGCGGACATCCCGGGGCTGATCGAGGGCGCCGCGGAAGGGGCGGGGATCGGCGACCGCTTCCTCGGTCATGTCGAGCGGACGCGGATCCTGCTCCATCTGGTCGATGCCGCGGGGGAGGATCCGGCAGGCGCCTGGGAGACGGTGTCGGGCGAGCTTCAGGCCTATGGCGCCGGGCTGGAAGAAAAGACCGAAATCCTGGTGCTGAGCCGGATCGATGTCGCGGGCGACGAGGTGGTCGGGGAGGCAAAAGCAGCGTTGAAAGCCGCCGGCGCTCCCGAGCCGGTGGCGATCTCGGCGATGACCGGCGCTGGCATGGACGCGCTTCTCGATACAATCATTGAGCGGCTGGGGCCCGAGCATTCCAAAGCCGAGCCGGAGGAAGGCGAGGCGCGCGACTGGTCGCCGCTATGAGGATCGCGGTGACTGGCGGGACCGGATTCGTCGGCACCCGGTTCGTCGCCGCAGCGGTCGCCGCCGGGCACGACGTGCAGGCGCTGACCCGACGGCCCCAGCCCGACCGGCCGGACGTCAGCTGGGTCGAAGGCTCGCTCGAAGAGCCCGACTGCCTTCGCGACCTGGTGACAGGAGCCAATGCGGTCGTCCATATCGCCGGAGTGATCAACGCCCGCGAGGCGGCGGGTTTCGAGCGCGGCAATGTCGAGGGGACATTGGCGATGCTGGCGGCGGCGACGGCCGGCGGCGTCCGGCGCTTCGTCCACGTGTCGTCGCTGGCGGCGCGCGAGCCAGAGCTTTCGAAATACGGAGCGTCGAAGGCGCGGTCGGAAGAGCTTGTCGGAAGCTCGGGGCTCGACTGGGCGATCGTCAGGCCGCCAGCGGTCTATGGCCCCGGCGACCGCGAGACCCTGGAGCTGTTCCGGATGGCGAAGATGCGGCTGATGCTCCTGCCCCCGAGCGGGCGGGTGTCGCTGATCCACGTCGATGATCTGGTGCGGCTGCTGCTGATTCTGGCGGAGCGCGGGGAGCCGAGCGCTGTCCTGTTCGAGCCCGATGACGGACGGCCGGGAGGCTGGAGCCACAAGCAGCTAGCCCGCGCGATCGGCGAGGCAGTCGGCCGGAGCAACTTGTCACTGTCAGTGCCGAAAACGATGCTCAAGCTGGGCGCAGTGGTCGACCAGCTGGTGCGGCGCGAAAAGGCGAAGCTGTCTGCCGACCGCGCCGCTTATTTCAGCCACCGCGACTGGGTCGTGAATCCCGAGCGCCGGCCGCCCGGGGAGCTGTGGGGCCCCCAGGTCGATACGAGATACGGCCTTCGCGAGACCGCCGCCTGGTACCAGGCGCAGCGCTGGCTGTAGTCCGGTTTCGGGTGCAGGTCGGCAGTGACCGCATTCGACGCATTGCGGACATTGGGTTTCCAGTTAAGTTGAGCCAATGCTCGCAGGAATAGGGTCGAGTCTGCTCCTACTGGCCGCGTCGGCGGTTGCATCCCCCGCGGCTGGGGGCCGTGAGCCCGCGGGCCTTCATCAAGCACTCCAAGAACTGGAACGCGAGGGGAAGTTCAGCGGGGCAGTCGTCGTCCGCGGAGCTGACGGGGTCTGGTTCGCAAGAGGCTATGGCTGGGCGGATCCGTTTGAGCGGCGCCCCTTCACTGCCGACACGCCGGTAGACAGCGGTTCGCTCGCAAAGCCGATAACGTCGGCCGCAGTCCTGCTGCTAACCCGGGACGGCAAGATCGAACTGGACGCGCCCGTGAAGCGCTACCTGCCGGAATACCCACACTCCTCGGCGACGGTGCGCCACTTGCTGTCGCACTCTGCCGGGCTCAATTTCATTAACACGGCCGACGGACTGGCCAACAAGAGCAATGCCACGTTGCTCGCTGCATCCGGAGCCCCTCTTTTCCCGCCGGGGACCGCATTCAGTTACTGTAACCTGTGTTCGGTAACGCTCGCGATGCTGATCGAACGTGCGTCAGGCATGCACTATCTGGAGTTCGTCAAACGCCGGCTTGCCATGCCGCCGTCGGTGAGTTTGAGGCCGGCGCGGCTCGCGGACTGGAGCGGCCGTGCAATCGGCTACCGGCGCAATGTCGACGGCGGCATTGCGCGATTTGATAGTTGGGATGGCGAGCTGTTTTACGGGCCGGCCAACTTCAGCATCTCGGCGGCACAGCTTGCGGACTGGGGAAGCAAGTGGTGGCAATCATCGCTGCGACCGATCCGGCAGACGGCGACCAGCCCGGCGCTCATCGGACATGCAAAGTCCGGATTATCGCTTGGCAACTGGTATTGCGCGCACGGCCAGCGACGGTGTCATTATCTTGGTCACCATGAGGGCTTCCACCATATGCTTTACTGGGACGCGGATCGGCGCGTTTCGGTTGCGATGGTAACGAACAATGCGCTCGCACCGGCGTTCCACCAGCGCCTCCAGCGCGCGCTGGTCGCGTTTGCCGAGAATCGGCCCGTTGCCGCACGACGGGAGCTACAGGCCCGCCTGCCGATCGGTGAAGCGCCCATGGGCGAGTTCAGGATGCGCCCGGGCGAAAAAAACCTCATGGTGAAGAAGTCCGGCGGCGAAGTGTCGGTCGAGTGGCGAGGCCTCAGCTACCCTGCCTACCCGACCGGCTCCGCAGTCCGTTACGTGCCCGGAATCGATGGATATATCGCTGGCGACGAGCGCGGCCGGCTGCACTGGATCAGCCTCTACGACGAGTTCGTGGGAATCCCGCTCGAGCGCCGGTAACATCAGCGGCTTGTGTCCGCTTTCCACCCATGACCGCCACTAGGCCACCCCAGCCCGCCCCATTCGCGCCCAATTGCGTTGCGATAGGCGGTTGTGCCGAATAGGGGCCTTCACATGACCGACCGCGACGAAATTGCTGACAAGATCCGCAAGCTGATCGAGCCCTTCAACACCAAGGGCACAAAGATCAGCGAGGAAACGCGATTCCAGCAGGAGCTGGAGTGGGACAGCCTGACGGTGATGGACTTCGTGGCCTCGGTGGAGGACGAATTCGACATATTGATCAGCATGAACCGCGCCGCCGAGATCGAGACGGTCGGCCAGCTGATCGACGCGGTGGAGCAGCTGAAGAGCGAGCGGTGAGCGACCTCTTCTCCAAGTTCGATGCGCTGATCGAGGAGCGCGAAACTTTGCTTTCGACCGGGATCACCGATCCGTTCAACCTGGTGATGGAGAAGGTCGAAAGCCCGACCGTCGCCATCTGCAACGGCAAGCGGACGATCCTCCTGGGCACCTACAATTACATGGGGATGACGTTCGACCCGGACGTCGTCGCGGCCGGCAAGAAGGCGCTCGACGAATTCGGATCGGGAACCACGGGCAGCCGGGTCCTCAACGGCACCTATCAGGGCCACCGCGAAGTCGAGGACGCGCTCCGTGATTTCTACGCGATGGACCATGCGATGGTCTTTTCGACCGGCTATCAGGCGAACCTTGGAGTCATTTCGACGATCGCCGGCAAGGACGATTATATCGTCCTCGACATCGACAGCCATGCGTCGATCTATGACGGCTGCGCGCTCGGCAATGCGCAGATCGTTCCGTTCCGCCACAATGACGTCGAATCGCTCGAAAAAAGGCTGAAGCGGATTCCCGAGGGCGCCGGCAAGCTGGTGGTGCTCGAAGGCGTCTATTCGATGCTCGGCGACGTCGCTCCGCTTGCAGAGATGGTCGCTGTCGCCAAGGCCAATGGCGCAATGGTGCTGGTCGACGAGGCCCATTCGATGGGCTTTATCGGCGACAATGGCCGGGGAGTGGCGGAAGCGCAGGGCGTCATCGACGACGTCGACTTCATCATCGGCACCTTCTCCAAGTCGGTCGGCACAGTCGGCGGCTTTGCAGTGTCGAACCACCCGAAATTCGAGATATTGCGGCTGGTGTGCCGGCCTTATGTGTTTACCGCATCGCTTCCGCCCTCGGTGGTGGCGACAGCGGCGACCTCGATCCGCAAGCTGATGGGTGCGGCAGACAAGCGCGCTCATCTGTGGGAAAACAGCAAGCGGCTTCACCAGGGCCTTCGCCAGCTGGGGTTCACTTTGGGGACGCAAGAGGCGCAGTCGGCGATTATTGCGGTGATCATGCCGGACCTGGAGACTGGAGCAGCAATGTGGGAGGCGCTTTTGAACGAGGGCCTCTACGTCAATTTGGCGCGGCCTCCGGCCACTCCGGCGGGGATGACCCTCCTTCGCTGCTCGCTCTGCTCGGAGCATTCGAGCGCGCAGGTCGGCGAGATTCTCGAGATGTTCGGAGCCGCTGGACGGGCGACCGGCTGCATTTGAACATGAGAGGCGACTTTCGTCGGGTACAAGACATGTCTAGACTGACGCCATGACGCCTGGAGCGGACGAAAATCGGTTCGACTGGAGGCGCGGCGGTGCGGCGGCCGGCGCGTTCGTCGCAGTCCTTCTCCTGCTCGGGCTCGTCTATCTGGTGGCAAGCGCGAGCCAGGAGCGCGATCGCGCCCTCAACATGGAGAGGCGCGCCTATGACGTCACTCTACTGACCCGGAACGTCGATGCCAGCATCGCCCGGTCGGAGGCGGCGCTGGGGCGGTTCGTGCTGGACGAGGAGGTGAAGGAAAGCGGCTATGCTTATTCGAGCAATTGGCAGCGGGCCGGTCGTCTGATCGGACAGCTTGAAAGGCTCGTCAGGCCCGATCCTGCGCAAAGGCAGCGGATCAGCGAGCTTCGGCAGCTCTACAATCAGCGCGGGGAGCAGTTCGCTGCGGCGGCGAGGGCAACGATCACCAGGCAGGGCGCCGGCGGGACCAGCTATTTCTACGCTGCTGCAATATCCCCGGTGGGACCTCAGCTGACCGGCAAGCTCAACGAAATCGCCCAGGCCGAGCGCCTGGCGCTTCGCGACCGGATTCAGCAGACCAAGATATTCTCGGCCAGGGCCAACAAGCTCATCGATTATCTGAGCTGGCTGGGCGCGCTGGTAGGAATCTTCGCGATCATCCTGGGCCTGGTGGCGATCCAGGCGGTCCGCCAATTCGCTTATGCGCGAAGGCTGGCGGAGAGCGAGTCGGAGAGGGCGGAAGTGCTCGAGGAAGCAGTTCGCGACCGAACGCAGGAGCTGTTGCTGGCCAATGAGGCGCTCAAGGCCGAGGCCGCCGACCGCGAAGCCGCGGAGGCGCAGCTCCGCCAGGTTCAGAAGATGGAGGCGGTCGGGCAGCTTACCGGCGGGATCGCTCACGATTTCAACAATATGCTTGCGGTCGTCGTCGGCGGTGTCGATCTTGCGCGCCGTCGGCTGAACGGACCTCGCCGCGAAGTGATGGCGCACCTCAACAATGCGATGGAAGGCGCCACTCGAGCAGCCGCATTGACCCGGCGCCTGCTGTCCTTCGCGCGCTCGGAGCCGCTATTGCCCGAGCGCGTCGACCCCGCGGAACTGGTCGGCGGGATGTCGGACCTTCTCGACCGGACTCTTGGCGAACGGATCCATGTCGACGTGGACGCGGCACCCGAAAGCTGGCCCGTCTATGTCGATTCGCACCAGCTTGAAAATGCGCTCGTCAATTTGGCGGTAAACGCCCGCGACGCGATGGACGGATCGGGGCGGCTTCGGATCAGCACTTCCAATGTCACGGTCGCAGCCAATGAGGTGGGTGACATCCAACCGGGCGACTATGTGCGCATCTCGGTGACCGACACCGGCTGCGGGATGTCCGCGGAAGTTCTAGACCGCGCGTTCGAGCCGTTCTTCACGACCAAGGCGGTGGGCAAGGGTACGGGCCTTGGGCTGAGCCAGATCTTCGGCTTTGCTCATCAGTCCAGCGGCGAAGTCGGAATCGAAAGCCAGCTTGGGAAAGGGACCACGGTTTCCCTCTACCTTCCGAAAAGCTCGGCCGAGACTCCGGTGCGGCTCCACCCCGCCGCTCATCGGATGGGCGAGGACGAGCGCGTGCCGGGCGCCCGTATCCTGGTCGTCGAAGACGATCCGCGAGTGAGGACATCCACTGTCGAGGCGCTTCAGGACCTCGACTACGACCCGGTCTCCTGCTCGAGCGGCGAGGAAGCGATCGGGCTGTTCGACGCCGAGCGGTTCGACCTCGTGGTCAGCGACGTGATCATGCCGGAAATGACCGGCCCCGAGCTGATCCGAACGCTCAAGGGCAAGCGGAAGGATTTCGCGGTGCTGTTCGTCACCGGCTATGTCGGCGAAGGCGATAGCGAGAATCTGATCGGCTACGAGCTTCTCCGCAAGCCTTTCACCGTCGGAGCGCTGGCGTCAGCGGTCGCGACGTCCTTGTCGCAGACTAGCGAACCGCCCCGCTCTTCAGGAGCCGCGGCAGCAAGGTGAGCCCGGCGAGCAGCGGCCAGCGCCGTTGCCAGCCCTTGAGCTCGATCCTGGTGCCGGCATGGCGGTTGACCTTCCAGGCGATATAATCGGCGCCGCCGGCAAAGGTCGCGCTCGCCTTGGCCAGGCGGACCACCGACATGAGCTTGCCCTTGCGCTGCATCCGCTTCCACCAGCGGCTGCGCTTGCGGCGATTGCCCGGTGGGATGCGGGCCAGCGCCGCTTCGCCAAAACTGCGGTAGCGTTCCTCGTCGGCACCGACGATCGCGGCGGAGCGGTCGCCTCGCTCGGCCCGAAGCTCGGCTGCGAAGGTGAGCTGGAACGCTCGCTTCCACAGGTCGAGCGGAGGCGTTCCCTTCGCCACCATCGGAAGCGTCCAGCCAAGGAGCGTTGGCGCGCATTGGGCGAGTGCCTCGGCCACTCGGCCGGAGGTCGCCGCATCAGCGCTCCATGCGAGGCGCGCCGGTTGGGCGAAGCGGGCGACGATGGAAGTGGTGCCGGCCCCCGGGCCGCACTCGCGCTCCAGATCCTGTTCGCTGAGGACCGCATATTTGGCGGCCAGGCCGTCATGCTCGAAATAGAAGACGTTCGGCGGGACCAGCCGGTTGGCGGTAGCAAGCCAGCGTCTCGAATAAGCGGAGCGGTAGTCGGAGACGATCAAATAGAAATCGAGCATCAGCCCGTCGAGCTGGCTGTGGCGAAGGCAGGAGCCGTAGAAGAGCGCAGCGCGTGAGGCCGCGCCGTATTTTGCGGCGATCGCTTGTGCCATGTCGGCGACTCGCGGATCGACGGGCAGGCCGATTTCGTGAGCGACGAGCGCGTTGAGGTCGGCCATGCCCGGCTAAGCGGCGAGCCGGACGAACGACAGCGGCTGCGCCGGCCGCAGACGGATCGGCTTGCCGGTCTCGGCCCGGAACATCTCGCCGTCGAGGATGACGTTGGAGCTGTCGCCCTCGATATTGATCTCGCTGGTTTCCTGAAGGTGGACTCCGCGGACCGGGTCGCGGCCAAGAGTGCCGCCGAGGCTTGCGAACAGCGCCCGAAGCAGCGACGCCGGCCGTTCCTCGATCATGAGCAGCTTGAGCGGCCCCTTGCCGGAGCTCTGGATCTCGCTGGACAGAAGCAGCTTTTCGAGGGTCGTGACAACCAGCAGTGTGAAGCGCCCGGTCAGCGCCTGCGCAGCCCCGGTGGAGACTTGCAGTGGCGAGGCCTTGGGCGGAAGGAAGCTCGCCCGCATCCCGAACAATACCCGGAAAAAGAGTGCGCATGCGGTCAGAACGTGGCTGATCCCATTGGGAAGGCCCAAGGGATAAATCTTGTTGCGGCAGTAAAGCATGGTGTCGGCAAGGCCGGCGCCGCCCAGGAACATGCCGATGACCGGCCGGTCCGAGCCGTCGCTTCGAAGAGCGATCAGCTCGCGGGCGACGATATGGTCGGCAAGGTCGCCCTGGGCGAGTTCGACCAGCCGCTCCAGCGCCGCAATTGGATCGCCGTGAACGCCAAGGTCGAGAGCGATGAGGTTGGTCTTGCCGCTTGGAAGCACTGCCACCGGGGGCGGCGAGTCGCCGAAGTGGCCGCCGTTGTGAATTTCGGTGAGTGACGCCTGGACCGTTCCGTCGCCGCCGTTGATGACCAGCATCTTCGGCCGCACCCGGGCGATGGTCCTGAGCGCATTGCCGATCTGGTCGACATGCTCGACCTCGTAATGGAAGATGTCCGGGTGATCGGCGCAATAGCTTCTGATCCGCGACAGTTTTGCGATGTTTCCGGTCGACCTGGGATTGGAAAGAAGTGCGATTCGGGGACGGTTGAACGGCGCTGGGCAGACCGCAGGCGTGGCCGGCGGCGACTTGGCGGCCGGAGCATCTTTCACCTGCGATTGCGATTTCGACATGCTTTTACCGACCAGACCGCTATGAGTTCGCCACGGGGGCAAGGCCGTTGATCACCGGCATTGGCCCGCTTGCCGATCTCGGCCTGCTTTGCGGCCAAATGATGGTGTAGGAACGACCAACTTGGGCCACTTGTCGCTGATCGACCGCTATCTTGCGCGGACCATCGCGGTGCCGCTGATCGGCACGCTGATCCTCGCGGCGATGCTTCTCGTGCTCGACAAGATGCTTCGATTGTTCGATTTTGTCGTCAACACCGGTGGCCCGGTGAGCGTCGTGTGGCAGATGCTTGCCAATCTGCTCCCCGAATATTTCTCGCTTGGAATTCCGATCGGGTTGCTTCTCGGAATCCTTCTCGCCTTCCGCAAGCTCGCTTTGTCGTCGGAGCTGGACGCCCTTCGCGGTATCGGCGTCGGCTACGGGCGGCTGCTCAGGGTGCCCTATATGTACGCGGCCGGGCTGATGCTTCTCAACATGCTGATCGTGGGCTTCATCGAGCCTTATTCCAGCTATCGCTACGAAGGTCTGCGCTTCGATCTCCGGTCGGGAGCATTGGGGGCGTCGATCAAGGTCGGCGAGTTCAACGAGCTCGGCCGGCGGCTAACGCTCAGGATCGACCGGAGCGAGGAGTCTGGCACCCGCCTCCACGGCATCTTCGTCCAGGTTGACGACCAGTCCGGCCAGAGCGTCGTCGCGACCGCAGATTCGGGCCGCTTCCTTTCCACCGACGACCCGCAGGTGATCCTGTTCAGGCTGCACGATGGCCGGCTGGTCCAGCAGTCGCCCAAATTCCCGGCTCCCCGGTCCTTGACCTTCGACACTTATGATCTGCCGATCACGGTCCCGGCGATCGACCGGTTCAGGAGCCGCGGCACCGACTTCGACGAGCTGTTCTTCAACGAGCTGTACCGGATCGGCTATGATGGCGGGGCGACAAGCAAAGAGCAGCAATTGGGCGCCCAGGCTACGTTCCACTTCCGGATCGTCGAAATCCTGATGATGGTGATGCTCCCGATGCTTGCGGTAGCCCTGGCGATCCCGCCCAAGCGAAGTTCGTCGGCGCTTGGCATCTTCGTCGGCATCGTGATGGTCGTCGCCTATCACAAGGTGAATCAATATGCGCACGCCGCCGCCGAACAGGGCAGGATCGATCCGGCCCTGGCGTTGTGGGTGCCGTTCGTGCTGCTCGTCGTCCTGATCAGCTGGATGTATCATGTCATTGCGCAGCGCCCGGGAGGCCAGCCGATCGCGGCGCTAGAATGGGCGGCCGCGAAGACTGCGCGGCAGCTGAGGTCGCTTATGCCGTGGGCAAGGCCGGCATGATCAACCTCGAATTCTTTCCGTCGCGCCAGCTCGCCTGGTACACGGTGCGATTGTACCTGACCCGAAGCCTTGCGGTGCTGATCGGTCTGGTGCTGATTTTGATGACCCTCGACCTGCTCGGCGAATCGGGCAAGATCCTGGCCGTTCCCGGCAACGGCGATTCCGAGCTCTGGCGCTATGTTGGCTTGCGAATTCCGCTCCTTGTCTCGCGTTTCCTGCCGTTTGCGATTCTTCTCGGGACGTTGATCGTCTTCGTCGGGCTCAACCAGAACAGCGAAGTGGTGGCGATGAAGGCGGCCGGCGTCTCGGCGCACCAGATGCTTGCGCCTCTGGTTCTGGTGAGCATCCTCATCGCCGGCCTCGCCTTCATGTTCAACGAGACCGTGACCGTCCGCTCGGCGCATTCGGTGAACGCCTGGAGCGAGAATGACTATCGGCCGATCAAGCCCGAAAGCGGCTCCCAGACGAACGTGTGGGTCATCCGCAACGGCGACCTCATCAGGGCTCGCCACGTCGGCGGCGTCGGCGGCGATTTCCACGCCGAGGGGGTGACGATCTACCAGCGGCGCGACGGCGCCCTGCGGCGGGTCATCGACGCCGATCGCGCCGTGCCGCAGGGCGACGCCTGGCGGCTGGAGAATGTCCGGATCTACGATTCCCAGATGAATGCGGTGACGACGACCGCGCAGATGACGGGCCTCGTTGGCCTTACGCGCGACCAGCTCATGCTGGCGAAGGTCGATCCCGACGAGACCAGCTTCCTGGAGCTTCGCGACAGGATTGGGGAGATGGAAGCGGCCGGAAAGCAGACCGAGCAGGCGCGTGCGGGCATGTGGCACAAGATCTCGGGCCCGCTGTCGATCGTCCTGATGCCGCTTCTGGCCGCGGTCGCCGCCTTCGGCCTGGCGCGGTCGGGCCACGTGCTTCTTCGAGCGTCGGTCGGGATGGCTCTTGGATTCGCGTATTTTGTCGCTGACAATTTCAGCCTGGCGATGGGCAATGTCGGCGCCTATCCGCCGCTGCTTGCCGCCTGGGCGCCGTTCTTCCTGTTCCTGCTGGTGGGCGAGACGGTCCTGATCCGAAGCGAGGAATGATCGCCTCCGCTTGAGGCGCCAGCTACTGCAGCATCTGGTGGATGCGCTGCGCCAGTTCCTGGACCGAAAATGGCTTTGGAAGCACTTCGACGCCGCCTTCGATGGCCGTGTCGTCGAGCGCGCTTCGCGCATAGCCGGTAGTGAACAGCACCCTGAGGCCAGGCTGCACCTCGCGGGCTTCGCGTGCGAGGTCGGCGCCGTTCTTGCCGCCGGGAAGCACGACGTCGGTGAACAGAAGATCGACAGGCGCAACCTCGCGCAGGCAATCGAGCGCTGCATCGGCGTCGGCGGCCTCGACCACCCGATAGCCAAGCTCGGCCAGGCTTTCCGCCGAAAAGCGGCGGACGTCATGATCGTCCTCGCACAGGAGAATCCTCTCGCCATTGCCGTGCGGAAGGTCGACCGGCTCCGGCTCGAGGCCGGCCTCGACGTCGCGAGTGGCGGCGGGCAGATAGAGATCGACGCTGGTGCCTCGCCCAAGCTCCGATCCTAGGTCGAAATAGCCACCCGACTGCCGGACGAATCCATAGACCATGGACAATCCCAGCCCGGTCCCGCGGCCGACCTCCTTGGTGGTGAAGAACGGCTCGACTGCGCGCACAAGGACGTCCGGGTTCATTCCTTCCCCTGTGTCGGAAACGGTGAGGCGGACATAATTGCCCTCCACCGCGTCCGGGTGAAGCCGAAGGAACTCCTCGCCAATCTCCATCGACCCGGTCGCAATCGTCACCAGACCGCCTTCGGGCATTGCGTCGCGGGCGTTGATCGCAAGGTTCAGGATGGAGTTTTCGAGCTGGTTGGGATCGACTTCCGCAACGGCCGCATCGGCCGACAGGTCCATGTCGACTCGGACGGTCTCGCCCAAAGTCCGGCGAAGGAGCTCGGACATGTCGGCGACCAGCCGATTGAGATCGACCGCACACGGCGCCAGCGGCTGCCGGCGCGAAAAAGCGAGCAGCCGGCGAGTCAGAGCGGCAGCTCGCTCTGCCCCCGTAATCGCGTTCCTCACCGCGCGATTCCACTTGGGCTCCTCGGCTGGAAGCGATTGCTGGAGCAAGGTCAGATTGCCGTGGATGACCTGCAGCAAATTATTGAAATCGTGGGCGATCCCGCCGGAAAGTTGACCGACCGTTTCCATCTTCTGGGCCTGGCGGAGCGCGTCTTCCGCCATCGAGCGCCGGTCGATCTCGTCATGGACCCGCGATTCCAGAGTCTCGTTCAGTGCGGTCAGCGCTCGCTCGGCCTTCATCCGCTGCTCGATCTCCCGCTGCGCTTCGCGGAACAGCCGGGCATTGTCGATCGCGACCGCGGCCTGGTCGGCGATGCCTGTCATCAGCCGCTCGTGGCGCTCACGGAACTGGGCGGGCTCCGGATGGCCAAAGAACAGTCCGCCGATCACTTCGCCGGTCCGGCCTTTTACCGGCACCGCAAGATAGGAGCGAACCGGCAAATGACCCTCGGGCATGCCCTTGTGGGGCGCATTTTGCCCGTAGCGCGGATCGGCGGTGATATCGTCGGAGCGGACGATTCCATCGCCGTCGAACGTGGGCGCGAAAATCTTGGTGTTGCGCGGCATTCCGAAGCGCTCGAAATCGGACCGCTGGGCACCCGACAGCGTGTAGAGCATCAGGGCTTCGCCATCCTCGCGGACGACATTGTAGAAAAAGGCACCGAACCTCGCACCGGTCAGGTCGACCCCGGCGTCGGTCACCATCTGGACGACCCGCTCCAGGTCGAGCTCTCCCGCAAGCGCCGAACCGGTACGGTTGAGGATTTCCAGATTGTGCCCTTCTTCACGAAGCTGCCCTTCCGCGCGAATTCGGTCGGTCACATCGACGTTGGTGCCAAACCAGCGGACGATCTTCTTGCTGTCGTCGCGGATCGGGACGACCCGGGTCAGGAAGTCCCGGAAATTCCCGTCCGCGCCGCGGAGCGGGAACACCATCTCGAACTCTTCGCCGGTCTCGATCGATCGGGTCCAGCGCTCGACCACCTTGGGAAGCGCTGCCGGGTCGTGGACCGTCTCCCAGCCCCAGCCTTCCTGATCGTGGGGGGACGTGCCGGTATATTCGTACCAGCGCCGATTGTACCAGAAGACGTGACCGTCGGCGTAGGCCATCCAGGCAAGGACCGAAATGTTGTCCGCAAGCGTGTAGAATTGCTCGCCGCGGACACGGAGCGCCTCCTGGGCTTCGCCAAGGGCAGCTTCCGCCTTTTTCGCCTCGGTAATATCCTCGACAACCTTGAGGAAGCGGTTGGTGCCATCGGGCTGCTCGATCCGTGCAAGATTGCTTCGGGTCCAGACGATCGATCCGTCAGGCTGGATGTAGCGCTTTTCGAAGCTCACCGAATCCGGCCCCGAGCCCATGATATCGGCCAGCGCCGACTCGCTTTTGGCAATGTCGTCGGGAACAATGAAGGCAAGACAGCTTCCGCCAACGAGCTGCTCGGCGGAGCGGCCAGCGATCTGGCAGTAAGCGGCGTTGGCTCGGACAATCTGCCACTCGTGATCGATCTCGGCCATGCCGACGCCCGCCCGCTCGAACAGCATCCGGAATGGCACTGCGTCGCGCACAGCAACAGAGGCCGCTTGCACATCGCAAGGCGCGGCAGTCGAAGCCTGGTCGGCGCTGCCGCTACGCGAAGGCGACGGATTTTTCTCGGTCATTCAGCCCCAGTCCAAACGGTCATGCCCGAACCGATGCTAAGGGGTCGCGGTTCCCAAGCGAACAGCGGGCTTCAACGGCGGGAGTGGCCGCGCAAGCTGGTCGAAGCCAGCTTCACCACTAGTGGCGAGAGACCGCGATGGCTGGACTCGTGGTAGACCGAGTCCCGCTGAAGCGCGGCGCACAGCCGCCGGTGGGCGGCCCCCAGTGCATGATAGGGAAGCCCCGGCAGCAGGTGGTGGAGCGCGTGGTAGCGAAGCCCGACCGGAGCCCACAGCGCCGGCAGGGTCGCCGGCGGCGGGACGTTGACGCTGTCGAGATATTGCTCGGTCACGCTCATCGGCTCACCGTCATTTTCCCAAAGATGGGCGACCAGAGTGCGAACCTGATTGAGGAACATGACACCCGAGGCGACCCCAAGGCCGATCAGGAAGGCGCGAAGCGGGACAATTCCGACAGCTGTCATTGCGATCAGCGCGATCGCCCAGACGCTGCAGGCGGTTTCCAGAAGCAGCCAGTCGCGCCTGAATTCGCCGGTCGGAGCAGGGCGGCGGAAGCGCGGGTTGATCTGCAGACCGGAATATTTCGCCACCACCCGCTCGCGGATTCTGCTCGAGAGGAGCGAAAGCGGCGACAGCAGCGCAAAGCGGATCAGAAGCCCGACGGGTGCAAGCAAAGCGGCGGCGAGGAAGACCGGAAGAGTCCAGGGCTTCATCAAAGCGAGCGGCAGATATTCGGGGTCGTTGGCAGTTCCGTAATAACGCTTGGCGTGATGCTGGTTGTGGACGCCCTCGTAGAGGAACGAGGGGACCAGAAGCGGGATTCCGATGATCAGGTTCCAGGCGAAGCGGAAGCCCCGAACCGATCGCGGCTTGAGGTGCGTCAGCTCATGGATGAAGCTTCCGGCGCGGTAGAGAGCGAGCATCGCCACCACCGCGGCGGCAAGCGCCCACGACGTCACCGGCAACAGGATCGCACCCGCCAGAGCGCCATAGCCGACGAGCGCCGAACCGATGAGATCGGCCCAGTAGATTGCGGGGCTGGGTGAATTGAGGTCGCGAGTGAGGTCGGCGGCGGCCTTGAGCATCGCCTTGTCGTCGGACGCACGAACATCGTCCGACGCGCGAACGGCGCCGCGCACCGTCGCGGGCGCGGCAGGATAACGTTCGAATGTGACACTGTTGCTCATGGCGATCCCTGGAATTGCAAGAGATAGTGGCGGCATCGTGGCCGGACAATGAATGGTGGCGCCCGATTGTAGGGCGCGTTAGCCCTTGGCCATGAGCTCAGATCTCGTGATCCGCCCGGTGAAAAACAAGGCCGACCGCAAGGCCTTCGTCGATCTTGCCTGGGTTGTGTACCGCGACGATCCCGCCTGGGTCCCGCCGCTAAAGGACGAGGTCCATGCGCTTATTACGCCGGGCAGGAACCCCTGGTTCGAGCATGCGAAAGCCAAGCTATGGCTGGCGGAGCGCGGCGGCAGGCCGGTCGGCCGGATCAGCGCCCAGGTCGATGCGCTTGTGCAGCGGCAGATGGGCGACGGCACTGGCCAATGGGGGATGTTCGAAGCGCTTGACGAGGAGGCGGCGCTCGCGCTCATCGCCATTGCCGAGGACTGGCTCCGAGGGGAAGGGATGAGCCGGGCGCTGGGACCGGTCAGCCTGTCGATCTGGGACGAGCCGGGGCTGGAGATCCTCGGCTTCGACGAGCCGCCGACGGTGATGATGGGTCACCACCGCCCCGAGTATCAGGCGTGGATCGAGGCCGCCGGCTACGCGAAGGCCAGGGACCTGCTGACCTATGAGGTCGACATCGCTAACTGGTCCGACCCGATGATCGACCGGCTGACCGCCGCCGGCGAGCGCAACCCGCGGATCCGGATCCGAAAGGTCGACAAACGGCGCTTCGCCGAGGAGGCGAGGGTGATCCTGAACCTCCTCAACGACGCCTGGTCGGACAATTGGGGCTTCGTTCCGCTGACCCCAAGCGAGATCGCTTATGCTGGCAAGAAGCTCAAGCCGATCATCTACGAGGAGCTGGTTCGGGTCGCGGAATATGACGGCGAGCCGGTCGCCTTCATGATCACCCTTCCCGACATCAACGAGCTGATCCGGGACCTGAACGGCGAGCTGTTCCCGTTCGGCTGGGCGAAGCTGCTGTGGCGGTTGAGGAAGCCGCGGACGAGCCGCGCCCGGGTGCCGCTGATGGGCGTTGCGAAAAAGCTCCACCACAGCCGGGTCGCAACGCAGATGGCGTTCATGCTGATCGAATTCACTCGCCGCGACGCGGTGTCGAAGTTCGGAATGCGCACCGGCGAGTTCGGCTGGATCCTCGAGGACAATAAGGGGATGCTATCGATCGCCGAGCTGCCCGGTGCCCGGGTCAACCACCGCTATCGAATTTTTGAGAAGGGGCTGGCGGCCTAGCTCACGGGACTAGCCCGTTCGGTCGAGCAGGCCGGCCGAACGAAGCGCTGCCTCGATGGTCTTCTGCACATTGCTGACCGGCTGCTTAGGGGAGGCCCCGACGCCGGCCACGAAGGGCTTTTGCGGGGCTTCGCGCTGGGCCTGCGGGCGCGACTGGCGCACCTCGTCCTCCGGCACGCCGGCAATTCCCCAGAAGGCAAGGATGTGCCGGGTCGACGATATCCCGGCTTCAAGCATGTAAGGAGCAAGTGTTTCGCCGCCATCGGCGCTCGTGTTCAATGGCGTGCCGTGGCCCATGCCGGTGATCGCATAGTCCTCGACGACCTCGCGCCCCGCGGAATCGCACCAGGCGCGATGCGGATAGCCTGCAATCGTGTCAGACCTGCAGGGAGCGCTCGCGGCGCCGTGCAAAGTGCGCCACTGGTCCATGAGTGCCGCCGCGTTGCTCCGGTCGACGGTCCTGTCATTGGTGCCGTGCCAGACGGACAAGGTCGGCCATGGCCCGGGGTGGCTGGACGCCGACCGCACCAGGTCGGCAAGCGTCTCTGCAGTCGTGCCGTCGTGGCCCCGCATTCGATCGAACGCTTCGGGGACCGATTGGGCGGTGCCGAACGGCAAGCCGGCGATCACGGCCCCGCCGGCGAAAACTTCGGGGTAGGTGGCGAGCATTGCCGCCGACATGGCTCCGCCCGCCGACAAGCCGGTGACGAAGGTTCGCTTCGGGTCGGTGCCGTGACGCGCTTGCAGGGCAGCGATCATCTGGCGGATCGAGAGCGCCTCGCCCTGACCGCGGCTGGCGTCATCACGGGCGAACCAGTTGAAGCAGAGGTTGTGGTTGTTCGACCGCTGTTGCTCGGGGAACAGCAGCGCGAAGCCATGCTCGTCCGCCGCGCTGGACCAGCCGGAGGCCCGGTCATAGCCATTGGCGGTCTGGGTGCAGCCGTGGAGAACGACCACCAGCGGGGCATGCTTGGGCAAGCCGTCCGGCACGTAAGTCCAGCCGCGAAGAGCACCGGGATTGGAGCCAAAGTCTTCAAAGCTCGTCAAATGGCTGTCGGCCCCGTCGTCCTGGACGGGGGCACGCCGGCGGAACTCGGTAAGACGACTGATTGTGCTGTGAAGGCCGCGAATGGTTCAATCTCCTCAAGGCCGGATGACCTTCTCGCTTCTAGATAGGAGATTTGCTGCAGTGCACAATAAGCAGGTTCGGAAAGCTGCGTCAGATTGCCGGGTCTATCGAAGTTCCACCCATGTCGGCGCGTGATCGGAAGCTTTCTCCTCGCCCCGGGCCCAGCGATCGACGTCGGCCGCGCACAGCCGGTCAGCCGCTTCGGGTGAACATAGAAGGTGGTCGAGCCGGAAGCCGAGATCCCTTGGGTAGCAGCCGGCCGTATAGTCCCAGAAGGTGAAGAGCTTGGGCTCGTCGGGGTGAAAGGCGCGAAGAGCGTCGGTCCAGCCCTGGTTGAGGATGCGCCGCCAAGCTTCGCGGGCCGCGGGCTGCATTACCGCGTCGTGGGAGGTCGCCCTTACCGAAAAGACGTCGCGGTCCTCCGGAACCACGTTCCAGTCACCGGCGAGGATTGCGGGCTTCTCCTCGCCCAGCAGCTCGGCGGCGTGACCGCACAGGCGGTTCATCCAGCGGATCTTGTAGTCGAACTTCTCGGTACCGACGGGATTGCCGTTGGGAAGGTAGATGGACGCTACGATCAGTCCGCCGACTTCGGCTTCGATATAGCGGCTGTGGGTGTCGTCGGGGTCGCCGGGAAGGCCGGTGCGGCGAAGCTTCGGCGGCTCTCCCCGACTGAGGATCGCGACTCCGTTGAAGCCCTTTTGCCCGTGCCAGACGCCGCTGTAGCCAATCGCCTCGATGTCGGCGGTTGGAAGCGACTCGTCGGCGCATTTGAGCTCCTGCAGGCAAACCACGTCGGGCTTTTCCCGATCGAGCCATTCAAGCAGCCGCGGCAGGCGAGCGCGGATTCCATTGAGATTGTATGTGGCGAGCTTCATTGCGCCCGATTAGCGCCTGATGCTCGTCATTGCGAGGAGCCGAAAGGCGACGCGGCAATCCAGCTGGATTGCTTCGCATGCTCGCAATGACGGCTAGACCGAGAAGCTCGACCCGCAGCCGCAGCCCGATTGGGCATTCGGGTTGGTTACCCGGAATGCGGCGCCGCCGAGGTCTTCGACGAAATCGACCGCCGAGCCGCGCACCAGCTCGAGGCTGGCGGGATCGACAACCAGCTTCACGCCGTCGGTTTCGGCGACCGAATCCTCGTCATCGGGCGCATCGGCAAGGTCGAAGCTGTAGGTGAAGCCGGCGCAGCCGCCGCCATCTACCGCGAGCCGGAGGATGGCCGGGCGATCCTTGCGCGCGGCAATCGCCGCCACTCGCCTAGCGGCATTTTCGGTAAGAATGATTTCAGGCTCGCTCACGAAGGCGAGATAGGGAGTAGCCGCCGGAGCGGCAAGCGCTTGGGCTTATTTGCCGCCGGGACCGCCAAGAGCAACCGCATCCATCGACGGGCCGTTCGAAGCCTTCTTCATCGCCAGCAGATATTCGGTGGAGCGCATGAACGGGATCGGATTGACCGGGCGGTCGTCGATCCGCACTTCATAGTGCAGGTGCGATCCCGTCGAGCGGCCGGTCGAGCCCATCCGGCCGATCAGCTGGCCGCGAGTTACCCGGGCACCCTCCT
Source organism: Sphingomonas sp. (assembly GCA_013817375.1). Classification (GTDB taxonomy): domain Bacteria; phylum Pseudomonadota; class Alphaproteobacteria; order Sphingomonadales; family Sphingomonadaceae; genus Sphingomicrobium. Next base: position 6,150 of record JACDCV010000009.1, on the reverse strand, counting down.
GCACCGTAATCGATGACAGGTGACCGTAGCGGGTTTCAATGCCGCGGCCGTGGTCGATCTTGATGAGATTGCCGTAGCCGCCACTGTTCCAGCCGGAGGTGGTGACGATGCCATCCGCAGTCGCGTGGATCGGGGTTCCGACCGGACCTGCAAGGTCGATGCCTGCGTGCATCATCGCGCCACGGCGGAACGGATCGGAGCGGACACCGAACGCGCTGGTGAACTCAGCAGTCTTGACCGGCTTGTCGGAAGGAATTGCGATCGCTCCGCCGGCCAGAGTGTCGAGCTTCTTCCAGTTGGTGAACAATTGCTTGAAGGTCGGGTCGCCCTTGCCGGTGTCGAACGGACCACCGACTCCGCCACCCGCTGCCGGGTAGAAACCCATCGCCTGGAGGGATTTGGCATCGACATCTTCGTCCTGCAGAGCCGCGGCGAGCGCAAGCTGGCGCTCTTCGATCAGCTTCACCTTGCGGTCGGTCTCGGCGGCGAGCTGGGCTAGCTGAGCGGTATAAGCGCCGATCGAAACCGCCGGTGCGGCCTGGCCGGAGACCATCCGGGCTGCGGAATAGCCGGACCAGCCGATGAGGACGATCGAAAGAAGAAGGAACATCGCCTGGACAGGGGCGGACACACGGAATCGGCGGAGCTGCCGGCCATCGTGAATGAAGAATTCGCGATCGCTGAATACGGCCTTCGGAAGTGCCAGCAGTTGCGCCATATGTTCCCGCTCCAAAATCACTACGGCACACGCCAGCTTGCGCCGGGTGCCTGAAAACCGTCGATGTAAGGAGCTCCCCAGCCCCATCGGCATAATGCGGGAAACCCCCCCGCTCAGTGCCGAAGGTCAAACTCACCCTTGTTGGTTAACAAATTCAACCAGCTTCTGCCCTTCGCGGGACGAACCGTCCGACGCTTGCGGTGAAGCGATTTCAACTCTCGCAAAAGCGGCTATTTGGACGGAACCTTCTCACACCTGGCGACTGATTCGACGTCGTTCATGCATTTTTCCGTCACTTGCGATCGTAGGGCGGACCTTTACAGCCGTCAGCGGGCCACGCCGTCCCAACGCGGCGCGTGCTCTCTGTGAGGAGAGTTTATTTGGTGAACAGACCTGCGGCGCCACCCGCGCGCCCTTCATTTTCTTCCGGTCCCTGCCCGAAGCCGCCTGGCTGGTCGCTCGACCGAATTGCAACGCAATCACTCGGGCGGTCGCATCGCTCGGCGCTCGGCAAGGCGCGGCTTCGCGAAGCGATCGACCGGACCCACGCGCTTTTGAACCTTCCGCCAGACTATCGGCTCGGGATCGTTCCTGCGTCCGATACCGGGGCGATGGAGATGGCCATCTGGTCGCTGCTCGACACCCGGCCGGTGACGATGCTGGCATGGGAAAGCTTCGGCGCCGGCTGGGTCACCGATGTCGCCAAGCAGCTCAAGCTCGATGCCGAGATCCGAACCGCCGATTATGGCGAGATTGCGGACCTCAGCGGGATCGAGCCGTCCAGCGACATCGTCTTTACTTGGAACGGCACCACCAGCGGAGTGCGAGTTCCGGACGCCAACTGGATTGAGAAAGATCGCAGCGGGCTGACGATCTGCGACGCGACCTCGGCGGCGTTCGCCCAGGACGTTGACTGGGCGAAGATCGATGTCGGCACTTTCAGTTGGCAGAAGGCGCTCGGCGGCGAGGCGGGTCACGGAATGCTGGTGCTCAGCCCGCGAGCGGTCGAGCGGCTGGAAAGCGAACCTGCCGCGCGCCCGCTTCCGAAAATCTTCCGCCTCACCAAGAGCGGCAAGCTGATCGAGGGAATCTTTCGCGGCGAGACGATCAACACGCCGTCGATGCTTGCCGTCGAGGACTGGCTGCTGGAGCTGGACTGGGCGGAGAGCGTCGGCGGGCTGAGGGCGCTCATCGCGCGGGCCGATGCCAATTCGGAAGCGCTCGACCGCTGGGTTCAATCCTCCGACTGGATCGAGCATCTTGCCGCCGATCCGGCGACCCGTTCGAACACGTCGGTGTGCCTCCAGTTCACCGACCGCACCGACGCCGAAGCCAATAAGGCGCGGCAGAAGGCGCTTGTGAAGCTGCTCGAGGAGGAGGGCGCGGCTTTTGACATCGGCGCCTATCGCGATGCCCCGCCGGGCATCCGAATCTGGTGCGGAGCGACCGTCGAGTCCGCAGACATAGAGGCGCTCGGGCCGTGGCTCGACTGGGCCTGGGAGGAAATTCGATGAGCGTGCGAGTCCTGATTTCCGACACGATGGATCCCAAGGCCGCGGCGGTGTTTCGCGACCGCGGGATCGAGGCCGACGAGAAGCCGGGACTGTCGCCGGACGAGCTCAGCGCGATCATCGGCGACTATGACGGGCTCGCGATCCGTTCGGCGACCAAGGTGACCAGGGCAATCCTGGACGCTGGCGATCGGCTCAAGGTGGTCGGGCGCGCCGGAATCGGAGTCGACAATGTCGATATTCCGGCAGCGACGGCGCGCGGTGTCGTCGTCATGAATACGCCGTTCGGCAATTCGATCACCACCGCCGAGCATGCGATCGCGCTGATGTTCGCGCTCGCCCGCCAGCTTCCGGAAGCCGACGCATCGACCCAGGCCGGCAAGTGGGAGAAGAACCGGTTCATGGGGGTCGAGGTTACCGGCAAGACGCTCGGACTGATCGGCGCGGGCAATATCGGGTCGATCGTCGCCAGCCGGGCGCTGGGCCTGCGGATGAAAGTCGTCGCTTACGATCCGTTCCTGACGCCGGAGCGCTCGGTCGAGCTTGGCATCGAGAAGGTGGAGCTGGACGAGCTTCTTGCCCGCGCAGACTTCATCACTTTGCACACGCCGCTGACCGACCAGACCCGGAACATCCTGTCGCGCGAGAACCTCGCGAAAGCGAAGCCGGGCGTCCGGATCGTCAATTGCGCGCGCGGCGGGCTGATCGACGAGGTGGCGTTGAAGGATGGCCTCGACAATGGTCATATCGGCGGAGCCGCGCTCGACGTGTTCGAAAGCGAGCCGGCCAAGGAGTCGCCGCTTTTCGGCACTCCCAATTTCATTTCCACTCCGCACCTCGGCGCATCAACGAGCGAAGCGCAGGTCAATGTCGCGATCCAGGTCGCCGAGCAGATGAGCGACTTCCTTCTGCTGGGCGGGGTCAGCAACGCGATCAACATGCCGTCGCTGTCCGCCGAGGAAGCGCCGCGACTGAAACCGTACATGACGCTTGCCGAGAAGCTCGGGCGGCTGGTCGGGCAGATCGTCGGCGAGGACGTTCGCTCGGTTGACGTCGAGGTCGAAGGCGCGGCCGCCGAGCTCAACATGAAGCCGATTACGGGCGCGGTGCTCGCCGGGCTGATGGGCACCTACAGCCAGTCGGTGAACATGGTGAATGCGCCGGTGCTGGCGAAGGAGCGCGGACTGGACCTGCGCGAGATCCGCCACGACCGCGAGGGTGATTATCACACTTTGGTGGCTGTCAGCGTCGGCACCGACTCGGGGCCGAAGCGGGTCGAAGGGACATTGTTCGGCAATCGTGCCGCGCGGCTGGTGAAGATTTTCGACATTCCGGTCGAGGCCGAGCTCGCCGGCCAGATGATCTATTTCGTCAACAGCGACGAGCCAGGGTTCATCGGAGCGCTCGGGACGACCCTTGGACAGCATGGAGTCAACATCGCCACGTTCAATCTCGGCCGTCGCGAAGCCGGAGGCGAGGCGGTGGCATTGGTGTCGGTCGACGACCCGATCTCGCCCGAGCTGTCGGACGAGCTTCACCATTTGCCCGGCGTTCGCGAAGTGGTGCCGCTTAGTTTCTGAAGCCGCGGCCGGCGGCCCTCAGTCGGGGCGAACGGCGTCCGGTAACGCACCGTCGAGCAGCGCCTTTCGGCAGAAGCTCTTCACCTTCGCGACCTGCGCGCGAAGGCATTCGATCGAGCCGCCAGGCGCATTGTCGCACAGCGCGAACAGCTCGGTCGAGCATTGCGGCGGCAGGTTGCGTGCGCCGGCCACGGCAGCGCTCGCCGCGGCAATCTCGACGATCACCACGCCTGCGATCAACGCATGAACCGTTTTGCGTTTCAACCCCGCCTCCCGCTGGACGCCCCATCCCTAAAACAATAGAGCGCGCCTGAACTGCTGATGACCAGCCTAATATTGGAATAACCTTTGGCAAACGTTACCGTCATCGGCGCCCAGTGGGGCGACGAAGGCAAGGGCAAGATCGTCGACTGGCTGGCGAGGCGCGCCGACATGGTCGTCCGCTTCCAAGGCGGCCACAACGCCGGCCATACGCTTGTCGTCGAAGGCGAGACCTACAAATTGTCGCTGCTTCCCAGCGGGATCGTCACCGGCACCCCGTCGGTAATCGGCAATGGCGTGGTCCTCGACCCCTGGGCCCTGAAAAGCGAGGTCGAGCGAATTCGCGGCCAGGGCGTGAAGGTCACGCCCGAGCTGCTGATGGTGGCCGAGACCTGCCCGCTAATCCTGCCTATCCACCGCGACCTCGACGCGCTCCGCGAGGATGCGTCGGGCGCAGGCAAGATCGGAACCACCCGCCGCGGGATCGGCCCCGCCTATGAGGACAAGGTCGGCCGCCGCGCGATCCGCCTGTGCGACCTCGCCCATCTCGACGATTTGGGGCCGATGCTCGATCGCGTCTGTGCCCACCACGACGCTCTTCGTGCCGGCTTCGGCGAGCCGCCGGTCGACCGCGAACGGCTGCTCGGCGACCTTCGCGAGATCGCCGACTTCGTGCTTCCCTTTGCACGCCCCGTGTGGCGGGACCTCGACAAGGCCAACCAAGGCGGCAAGCGAATCCTGTTCGAAGGCGCCCAGGGCGTTCTTCTCGACGTCGATCATGGCACTTACCCGTTCGTCACTTCGTCCAACACGGTCGCCGGGACGATCGCGTCGGGAAGCGGCGTCGGTCCCGGTGCCGCGGGCTTCGTGCTCGGGATTACCAAGGCCTATACGACCCGCGTCGGATCGGGGCCGTTCCCGACCGAACAGGATAATGACGTCGGCCAGACTTTAGGCGAGCGCGGCCGGGAGTTCGGCACCGTCACCGGCCGGCGCCGCCGCTGCGGCTGGTTCGATGCGGTGCTGGTGCGCCAGGCGGTCGCCGTCGGCGGAATCGCCGGGATCGCGCTGACCAAGCTCGACGTTCTCGACGGCCTGGAGACGGTGAAGGTATGCACCGGCTATCGGATCGACGGCAAGAAGTTCGAATATCTGCCGCCGCACCCTGCCGACCAGGCGCGGGTCGAGCCGGTATATGAGGACATCGAGGGCTGGCCGGGGTCGAGCGCGGGAGCGCGAAGCTGGGCCGATCTTCCGGCGCGGGCGATCAAATATGTGCGGCGGATCGAGGAGCTTATCCGCTGCCCGGTGGCGCTGGTGAGCACATCGCCCGAGCGCGACGACACGATCCTGGTGCGCGACCCGTTCGCGGGCTAGCCGGCGATCGACCCAATCGCCTCGCCCGCCGCTTGCTCGAACTGCTTCATCAGCGCCTTTAGCGGGAAGGGGCCGTAGCTGATCCGGGCAACTCCGGCGCTTGCCCAGTCGCGGTTCGCCGGGGCGCCGGGGAAGGCGATGAGGTTGAGCGGTAGCGGCACCTCGCGGACGACACGCTCGACCTGGCCGATATCGGCGAGGCGCGGCACGAAAAAGCCGCTCGCGCCCGCCGCGGCGAACGCCTTACCACGCTCGATCACTTGCCCGACCAGCGCATCGTCGTGGGTTTCGGTCTTCAAAAACAAATCGGTTCGGGCGTTGATGAAGAAGTCGGCTCCGACGGCGTTGCGAATTGCCTCGATCCTTCGGCATTGGAGGTCGAGCGGGTGAATGCCTGTCCCGCCCAGGACCTGGTCCTCGAAATTGCAGCCGACCGCGCCGGTCTCCTTGAGCAAAGCGACGTTCGCTGCGCCCTCCCCGGGATCGACCGAATAAGCGCTTTCGAAATCGATCGTCACAGGGAGATCGACCGAATCGACGACTCGCCGGGCATTTTCGAACACGAAGTCGATCGGCACTCCCTGCCCGTCGGACCAGCCATTGGCGTCGGCAACCGGATGGCTTCCGGTCGCGATCGCCTTGGCCCCGGCAGCCGCCACCGCTTTTGCGCTTCCGGCATCCCAAACGTTGTAGAGGATGACGG
>JACDCV010000119.1 GCA_013817375.1 Sphingomonas sp. | reverse complement strand
GCCCGGCTTCCTCGAGCATCCGCTCGGCCTTTTCGGTGCCATCTTCGGTGAGCACGACGGAGCGCTGCTTCTCGTCCTTCTCGTAATCCTCCTCGGCGAAGGTCTTCACGATCTCGTCCACGACGACGTAGAGTTCCGACTTGTCGTCGGTCGGACCCGAGATGATCAACGGCGTTCTCGCCTCGTCGATCAGGATCGAGTCCACCTCGTCGACAATCGCGAAATTGAACGGCCGCTGGACCATCTGCGCCCTGGAATATTTCATATTGTCGCGAAGATAGTCGAAGCCGAATTCGTTGTTCGTCCCGTAGGTGATGTCCGACGCATAGGCCTCGCGCCGATCCTCGTCCGCAAGGTTGGGGACGATCACCCCGACGCTCATCCCGAGGAAGCGGTAGATCTGCCCCATCCAGTCGGCGTCGCGCCGGGCGAGATAGTCATTGACGGTAACGACGTGGACGCCCTTGCCCTCGAGCGCGTTGAGATAGACCGCAAGAGTGGCGACCAGAGTCTTGCCCTCGCCCGTCTTCATCTCGGCGATCTCGCCGCGATGGAGAGCGATGCCGCCAACCAGCTGAACGTCGTAGTGGCGCTGGCCGAGCGTTCGCTTGGCGGCCTCGCGGACGGTTGCGAAGGCTTCGGGCAGAAGGCTTTCGAGCTTCTCGCCATTGGCCAGCCGGTCCCTCAAGACCTCGGTCCGGTTACGAAGCTCGTCGTCGCTCAGCGTCTCGAGATCGGGCTCGATCGCGTTTACCGCATCGACATATTTTCCGAGGCTTCGGACATAGCGGTCGTTGGACGATCCGAAGATGCTCTTGGCCAGTGCGGCGAACATGGAAATCCTTTAGAAATGCCAGGGGCATGGGATGCGAGCGGCGATGAACTTCGCGCGCGCATTGCGGCGGCGATGTAGGAACGCCGCCGTGGTTAGTCAATTTGGGAGACCGTTGTGGCGGGACGGACTGGCGGGTGCATGTGCGGAGCGGTCCGCTATGAATTGAAGAGCGAGCCGTTCGATTGCGGCTGGTGCCACTGCCGCACCTGCCAGTTGACGAGCGGATCGCCGGCGATGGCATTCGCCAGCGTAGCGGAAGGCGACCTGCTGTGGACGAAGGGCGCGGATCAGGTGCGATCGGTGCGTTCGTCAAGCTTTGGCCACAGGGCCTTTTGCGGGGCCTGCGGGACACCGTTCCTAATGAAGGTCGATCATCAGCCCGAAACGGTCGATTTCAGCGTCGCCACACTCGACGATCCGAACGCGATTGCACCGACCTATCATATCTTCTGGTCGAGCAGGATCGATTGGTTCGAGCCTTCCGACGACCTTCCGCGACACGCGAAATTCCGCCCCGACACTCGCGGGCTCGAAGGGACCGAACCTCCGGGTTAGAGGTTACCTTCGAGCCACTGCTGAATCTGGCTGCGCGGCGCCGCCCCGACCTTCTGGGCAACCGGCTGGCCGTCCTTGAACAGAAGCATCGTCGGGATTCCGCGCACACCATAGCGCGCCGGGACGTCGGGATTCTCGTCGATGTTGAGCTTGGCGACAATGACCTGTTCGCCAAGCTCGTTGGAAATCTCTTCCAATGCCGGGGCAATCATCCGGCACGGCCCGCACCATTCCGCCCAGAAGTCCACCAGCACCGGGCCCGAAGCACCCAGCACATCGCTTGCAAAGCTCTGGTCGGTGACGGTCTTGGTGGCCATGGGTCAATCTCCTTGAAGGGCGCTTGATCGCCATATGGGCAGCCGCGCTTGAGCTCTCAACAGCTAAAGTGGGAAGAATCGCCCAGTCGCCGTGTAGAGCAGGGCAGCCCCCACCCGACGATCCGGAAAAATCACCGACAGTGCCTGACAATAGGCCTGCATCTGAAGCCGGTGGGCCTCGGGAATCTCGTCATCCGACTGCGGCGCTCGCCCGGTTTTAAAGTCGACCACCAGGATATGCTCGGACGTGACCAGAAGCCGGTCGACGGTCCCCGCGATCACGCGACCGTCGGTGAGAGTAGCCGCGATCGGCGCTTCGCCGAGCGATTTCGGGCCGAACAGATCGGCAAACCGGCTGTCGGCGATGATCCCACAGACGCTTCGGGCAATCTCCTCCCTCGCCGCCTGGTCGGCGATCCCGGCCGAATGCTCCAGCCAGCGGAGCGCCGCTTCCTCACGGCGCTCGGGCACGACAGCCGGCAGACGCTCGAGAAGCGAATGGATCATCGTCCCCCGCTCGGCGGCGGCGCGCTGCCCGGGCGACGGCGGCGGGGAAGGCTCGCGGTCCTCGGCAAGCGCCGAGGGCGCGAGCGGCCGCGGCGGCCGCGCCTCTGGAGGAGCAGGCGACGTCGCCCAGGCCGGAACCTTCGTCACCGGAAGCTCGGTCGGCTTGTGTTCGCGCGCCCGTATCGGCCGGTGAGTGCCATGGACCAGCTTCACTCGCTTGCCTTCCTCCACCGGCTCGGCACCGAGCGCAGTCATCGCGTCATGAACCGCGCGATGCCAGCAATTCTCCGGCCGCGCGTCGGAGCCATCCTTCTTGGGCTTGGGCGCGGCCCCGCTGACGATCAGCCGGTCCGCGGCCCGCGTAAGGGCGACGTAGAGAAGCCGCCAATGTTCCTGAAGGTCGCGCCTTTGCTCGTCCTCGACAAGCTCCGCGAAGGGTGAGCGAAGCTCGTCCTTCTTGGGCCTCAGCATCGGAGCGACGCCGGTCCGGGTCTTCACATCCAGGACAAGCGGCGTCCGCCCGAGCTTCTTCGGATCGGCGGTTGAATCGGCGAGGATCACGACCGGCGCCTGCAGGCCCTTGGCGCCGTGGACGGTCATCACCCGGACTTCGTTCGCAGGTGCTCCAGCATCGCGCTGGACGTCGACATCGCCCTTCGCGAACCAGGACAGGAAGCGGTCGAGCGATGCGATCTCGCTTCGCTCATACTCGATGGCGCTGTTCATCAGCTCGTCGATCGGATCGCGCGACGCCATTCCAAGCCGGCCGTAGAGCTTGCGCCGCCCGGCCATCGGCCCGGACAGGATGGTTTCCAGAAAGCGCGACGGGCTGGTGAAGTCGGCAATCCGGAGAAGCTCCGAAAGCGCGTCGTGAGCGCCGGCGAACAGCGCGCTCTCCGCCGCTCGCTTGCGAAGCTCCCGCCAAAGCGGGACTTTCCGTCCATAAGCGAGCTCGCGAAGCTGGTCCTGGTCCCAGCCGATCAACGGCGACACCAGCAAATTGGCGAGGCTGAGGTCGTCGTTGGGCTGGACCGCAAAGCGCACGGCGGCGAGCAGGTCCTGAACCGCGAGCGGCTCGTGGAGGTGGAGCCGGTCGACCCCGGCAACCGGAACGCCCTTGGCGAAGAGCCGGGCGACGACCAAAGATGCAAGCTCGCCGCGGCTTCGCACCAATACCAGTATGTCGCCCGGCGTCAGCTTGCGCTCCGTCGAGCCAAGCAAGGGCGCCTCGTCCACCATCTGCTCGATCCGCGACGCAAGCTCCTCGGCATAGAGACGGTCGCGAAGCTCGACCCAGCGCTCCTCGCCTTCATCCGAGTCGTTGTCATTGTCGGCGGTTTCGACGGCAAAAGGCTGCCATAGCTCGACCTGTCCGGGCCTCCCCTTGTAGTGAGCGACATGCCGGGCTGGCTTGTCGGGAAGGCCGATCGCGGCAAAGCCGAGCTGATCGATTACGCCGTCGACGACATCGAGGATCGGTTGCGCGGAGCGGAAGCTTGCGCCGATCGACAAATCGCGAAATTCGCGCGCGCGCTGCTTGGCATCCACCAGCGACTGATCCGCCTCGATCAGCTCCAGCGCCTGACCCCGGTAGCGCGCCCTGGCGTCCTCGAATTCCGCCGGGTCCGTGCCCTGGAAGCGATAGATGGACTGCTTGAAGTCGCCGACCATGAACAAGGTCCGCCACCGCTCGTCGGCTTCGCTCGAACCGGTGAAATATTCCTCGACCAGCCGGTCGATGATTTCCCACTGAGCGGCGTTGGTGTCCTGCGCCTCGTCGATGAGGATGTGGTCGACCTGGCGGTCGAGCTTGTAGCGCACCCACTCGCCCATGCCTTGAGTGCCAAGAAGCCGCCGGGTCCAGTCGATCAAATCGTCGAAGTCGGCGACCCCGGCGCTCCGCTTGGCCCGGGTGTATGCGGCGGCGAACGCCTGTCCGGCACGCAGCCCCGCGGCGATGTCGGCGGCAAGCCGGGCGCCTTTCTGAATCGTCAGCAGTTCGGCGACGGCGTCCGCCAGCCGCTCTGCATGGTCGTCATAATCGGGATCGGCACTGCGCTGGCCGGGGCTTGTCTTGCGAAGCTCGCCGCCGCCGGTGAACACGATCAGCGCAAGCTCGGGAAGCGAGGCAGCGCGGGCGGCCGGCTCCATCGCCAGCCACTTTTCTACCCGCTCGACGATTCCGAGGCCGGTCGCCTTGCCCCACTGCCGGTTCGCCTCGCCGATCGCCCGCAACAGATCGCAGTCGAAGCGGTCGTCGGCGCAATGGGCGGCAAGATGCTCTTCGACCGAGCCGTCGGGCAGGTCGAGAATGTCGCGGATAACGGGCTCGATCGCCTCGCTCGAGCCGAACGCCGCAAGCGCTTCATGACGGCTCGCGCAGGCCTTGAGATAATCGACTGCGCCGCCCTCGCCGAGTCGGCGGCTCAGGCACTGGACATCGGCGACAAGCTGCAAGTCCCCCTTTCCTTCCCAATCGCTGATCAACTCGGCCAGCGTTCGCCGCACCAGCTCCTGCTCGGCACGGCCCTCGATCGGTTGAAAACCCGGCACGATTTTCGCTTCCGCCGGGAAGGAGGCGAGAAGCGACTGGGCGAAAGCATGGATGGTCTGAATCTTCAGCCCGCCTGGACAATCCAGCACACGCGCGAACAGCTGGCGCGCCCGTTTCACGGTGAGCGGGTCGTTGGATTCCCCCAGATTGAGGAGGTCGGTGGCGAGCTCGCTATCCTTCAGCCGCACCCAGGCGGCGAGCCGAGCGCCGATCCGGTTCGCCATCTCGGCGGCCGCCGCCTTGGTGAATGTCAGGCACAGGATGGACTCCGGACGCGCTCCCTGGAGCAGAAGCCGGAGCACGCGTGCGGTCAGCACTTCCGTCTTGCCGGTCCCAGCCGAGGCCGACAGTGCCGCATGGGCCTGCGGATCGGCGGCCGCCGCTTGTGCGCCGTCCAGTGCCGGAAGCGGTCTGAAGCGCCTCGTCATCCCGCTTCCAAAGCTGGCCGGGAAGCCATAGAAAGAGGCAAATGAGCGATCGCGACGACGATACCGACAAGACCGGCGACGAACGCCGGCAGAAGCTTCGCAAGGCCGGCGTGACCGTGGGCATCGGTTCGGCGGCAATCGTCGCCGCTCTGCTCTACGCGTCCAACGTCAAGAAGAAGCCAAAGAAGAAACCGGCAAATCCCGTTCCCCCCGAACGCGGTGGTGCCACCGACTAAGCTCATTTGCGACCGTACCATTCTTCCAGCCGCATCAGCTGATCAAAATCGCCGTAAGGCGAGTATGCCGGGTTGAGCTTGGCGGTGAACGGCTCCGACCCGGTCAGCCATTTGCCGGCCGCTTCGGCGAACTGGCGGCCCGAGTGCGCCAGAAACTCGTCGGCGCCCATCTTCTTGTCCGGCCTCATGCACTTCCCGAAACTGTCGCGGTCCTTTGTCAGCGACCAATATTCATGCGTCTCCGGCTCGCCGCTGATCCCGTCGAACCCACCGGCGCGGGCAATCAGCCCGAGCAGTCCAAGCTGTAGCGCGAACCCGGCATCGACCGACTTCTGCCTGGGCGGAGCGCCGGTCTTGTAGTCGACGATCGCAAGGCCGCCGTCCGGCATCCGGTCGATCCGGTCGGCGCGGCCTTGAACGGTCACTCCGGCGATCACCGCTTCTCCGGTTGCCTCGGCTGCAAGCGGCAGCCGCCCGGCGGCCTGATTGTCGCGCTCGAGGCCCGCCATCCAGTCGATTGCCTCGAGCAGCCGCGGCGCCCACAAGGCCCGAAGCATTGGATGGATCGTCTCCTCGGCAAGAAGCGCTTCCGCCCGCCGCCGAAGCAAATCGGGGTCGCAATTGTCCTGCCGAAGCCATTGCTCGAAGACATCGTGCACCGCGCTCCCCTTCCAGCGGGCGGTGTGATCGGCATCCACGGCATCCAGCTCGCGAAGTTTCAGGATTGCCTGCGCGTAGAAAGCGAACGGGTCCGCCTTCAGCCGGTCGACTGCAGTGACGGAAATGCGGTCCGGTCGCTGGTTCGCCGGCGGGCACGGTTCGGGCCGTTCCACCGGCCTGGGCTCGCCAGGATCATCGAGGGTCGCGGTCAGCCGCTCCAGCCGGAGGTCGCGCGGCAACCCGCCGCTGATCGCATCCAGCCTCAGCCAGAATCGCGACGCGACCGTCGGCGAGCGTCCCTCGCGCCTGGCCCGGGTGATC
>JACDCV010000118.1 GCA_013817375.1 Sphingomonas sp. | reverse complement strand
GTATACTGGCGAGCCGCGTGATAGCAGAATTCGGCCGCGCCCATCGCTCCCCAGCCGATGCCGTAGCGAGCGCGATTGAGGCAACCGAACGGCCCCTTGAGCCCTTCGACATTGGGGAGCAGCGCGTCCTCGTCGACTTCGACCCCGTCCATCACGATCTCGCCGGTAATCGAGGCCCGAAGCGACAATTTCTCCCCGATCTTGGGAGCCGACAGTCCGGCCATGCCTTTGTCGAGAACGAAGCCGCGAATTTTGCCGTCATGCGCGTCCGACTTCGCCCAGACGACGAAAACGTCGGCGATCGGCGAATTGGTGATCCACATCTTGTTGCCGGTCAGGCGGTAACCGCCGTCGACTTTCTGGGCGCGGGTCCGCATGCTTCCCGGGTCGGAACCGGAATCGGGTTCGGTGAGGCCAAAGCAGCCGACCATTTCGCCGGATGCGAGCTTTGGCAGATATTTCGTCCGCTGCTCTTCCGACCCGTAGGCATGGATCGGATACATGACGAGGCTCGACTGGACCGACATTGCCGAGCGATAGCCGCTGTCCACCCGCTCGACCGCGCGGGCGATCAGGCCGTAGCTCACGTAGCCCAGGCCTGCGCCGCCATATTGCTCGGGGACGGTGGCTCCAAGAAGTCCGAGCTCGCCCATCTCATTGAGGATCGAGCGGTCGAAATCCTCGTCCATATAGGCCCTGGTGACCCGCGGCTGAAGCTTCTCCTGGGCATAGCCTTCGGCCGTATCCCGGACGAGCTTCTCCTCGTCGGTCAGCTGCGATTCAAGGTCGAACGGATCGGCCCAGTCGAACGGAAGGATGGCAGGCTCGCCCACGTGTCTGGTGTCCTCGGCTGTCGCGGAAAATCGGCGCTCCTCTAGCGGGAGCGGCACGACTGCGCCAGCCCGGCCTAGTTGCCGGTGCCCGTAGCTCCGCCGCCGAAGCTGCGCTTGACCGTTAACCCGAAGGTCAAGTGGATGTTGCGTTCGCGAAGCTCGAAGAAGCTCGGGATCGGGTTGGTCCGGTTTGGCTGGTACAATATCCTCTGACGCTCGGCCGCGGTGTCGAAAAGATTGTCGATGTCGAGGCGGATCGTCGTTTTGCCGTCCGGACGATATTCGGCGAACGCGGTGGCGAACGGCCCCAGATTCCGGTTGCTGTCGATTTCGGTCGTCCGGAAGAAGGTGAACTTCGCCCGGTCGGAGACGGCAATGCCGTAGGAGAAGGCGCCGGAATCTCGCCGAAGCTCGGTGAACCAGTTGAACCAGGGATAGAAGTTGCTCCAGCTTCGCTGAGTAAGCCAGATCGGATCCTCGACCCGGGTGCGCTGAACCATGATATTGCCCTTCCAGCGAACTCCGGAGAGGCCGAAGGATGACAAAGGCGCGTCGAACGTGAACTGGGCGAACTGGCGCCGGCCAGTGCCGATGTTTCCAGGAGCGTCGAACGCTTTTCCGTCATCGTCGAAGATGAGGACCCGGTCCTGGAGCATGGAAACCAGGTCGTACCCAAGCTCGAGTTTGACCAGTCCGTCGCCAAGGATCGGGCGTTCTGCGAGCAGGCGCGCCTCCCACGACCGCTGCGGAAGCAATTCGGCATTGCCGCCGTTGATCCGGTCGCTGGCGAGCTCGGCGGCGCTGATGAAGTCGTAGAAGTCGAGCTGAGCCACCGTTCGCCTGAGGCTGAGCTGGCCGTGCCAGCTGCCGCCGGGGCGCCAGTCTAGAGTGATGCTGGGCTTAAGGAATCGCAGATCCCGGTCGGCGGTGGCGTCCCCGCGAACCTTCAGCCGCGAAGCCTCGTAGCGAAGGCCAAGGTCCATCCGCAGTTGCGGTGTCAGAGCGCGGCCGGCGTTGACGTAAAGCTCGCCGCGAAGCTCGGAGACTGTTGCATTGTCGATCGGAAGGTCGATCCGATCCCTTTCGCCGGTGTCGTCGATCTCAAACAGGTCGATGGCCGCGTCGAGCTTGTTGAATGCGACCTCCAGCCCGCTTTCGAAGCTGAAGCCGAACAAGCTTGGCCGCGAGTAGCTCAGCCGGCCGATCGTTTCCTGGAGACTTGCCTTCTGAAATTGCTCGAAGCCGCCGAGAGTCGGCGATCCGCCTTCGCCGCGAAAATATTGGGCGTCGAAATTGTCGCGCTTGCGGCGGGTCGTCAGCGCCACGAACTTCACCGCTCCAGCGCCAATCGGCCGTGAAATGTCACCGCCCAATTCGATCACCGGCGTCTTGTAGGCCTGGATCAGGAAGTCGTCGCGGATTTCGCCCTCTGCCGTGGTGACATGGCTGGTCTGGGTGAGGTCGAACTTGCTTGGTGCGTAGCGGGCGTTGAGGTGGATCGCGTTGTTGCTGCCATTCTCCAATGCCCAGCTTCCGGAGATGAACGGGTTGCGGGGTTTGATCGTGTTGATCTTGCGCCGGTATTCGAGAAGATCGCCGGTATCGAATTCGAAGAGGCTGTCGGACCCTTCCTCCATAATGTCGCCGATGCCGGTTCCAGCCGATAGGTTGAAGCTGGAGTTGCCGCGCTTGATCAGCGCCGTCGCCTCGAGGTTGGGGACGATCTTGCCGGTGTAGCGACGCTGCGCCGAGGCGCTGACCTCGCCGTCGAAGCCGGAAACGGCCGAAAGGACGATGTTGAGCACCTGGCCCTTGCCGGCATAATCGGCGCCGTAAAGATCGCCGGGGCCGACCTCGACCCGCACGACGCTGCCTGCCGGGATTCGCGACAGCAAGGTCTCCAGAGATTCCGACTTGGCGCTCGGGCGGGAGCCGTTGATGACGACGTTGCCGACCGCTCCGGCAAAGCCGCGAACATCGGAATCGCCGAGCTGGAGGCTGAAACCCGGCACCTGGCGGGCGATGTCGAGCGCGGTTCGGGGCGCGAAGGGCGCAAAGTAGGATGCGTCATATTGATTGGTTCGGCTGTTCGACGGGCTCGCGGTGGCCGTGGTCGCTCCAGGCGGAGCCTGGGCCGGCGGCGGCTGGTCGGGCGGGGGCGTCTGGGCTCGCGCAAGCTGCGGCAGGACGAGGGCGACGGCTGCCGCGGATGCATGAAGGAAGTGCGCGCGCATCTTTAATCCGCCTCTGTGTTATTATTGTAATACACTAGGTGAGAAACTTGCCAGTTGCCAGCCCATTTTCGACTAATCGACGGACGGTTTCACGAACCGCCCGGCTGCATCGACGCGCGGCCGGACAGGTCGCGAACCGCAACCGATTTCGTCAGAAAGTGCCCTTGATCGATAGGCTGAAGATCGGTCCGACCAGCTGGTTCTGCTTCTGGACAAAGGACAGCGGCGTCCGGTCGCGATAGCCCTCGTAGACGGTGCGCCACACCTTGTGCTTGCTCTCGACGAGATTGTCCGCGCTCAGGCGGACCGTCGTTCCCAGCACATTCTTGTGCTCGACGTAGAGGCCAACGAAAAACGGCAGGTCCTGGCTGTTGTAGATCTCGGTCAGATAGAAATATTTGGTGAAATAATTATACTGCGCATAGGCGCTCCACGCCCACGGGGTCCCGGGGATGTCGTGGCGGATCTGGGCGCTTCCCCACTTGCTTCGAATGCCGCTGATCGGACGCTTTTCGCCTGTCAGCGGGTCGTTCACCGACGTCCATTCGCGGCCGACGGTCAGGTCGAGCTTGGCGCCGGTCCAGCCGATCGGATCGAGCTGGACGGTGCTGATGCTCTCGAAGCCGAGGCGGTCGGCGCGGGGCAAATTGCCGATGCCCTGTCCGTTCTCGCCGATCGGGATGACGTCGATGATGTCCTCGACCCGGCGGTAGAAGAGCCTCAACCGGGTCTTGCCGAAGGCGCCGAGATCGCGCGCGCCTTCGACATCGACTTCCCAGCTTTGCGGCGGGACGAGGTCGGGGTTGCCGGCATTCTCGCGGTCCTCGCTAAGCTTGGGCTGGTCGAGGAAGTCGTAGAAGCTGATCTGGCCGACCCGGCGGCGCAATTTAAGGCTAAGGTCCCAGCCCTGCGACGGCCTCCAGGCCAGGTTGACGCTGCCCTTGGGGCGGAAGAATTTGCGCACTTCCTGGTCGTCGTCGACCCGGTCGAGGTGCGAGATTTCTCCGCCAGCCGCGACCTGGATATCCAGATTCGAGGTCAGCGGACGGCTCCAAGTGCCAATCGCTTCGTAGCGCACCTCGGTCACTTTGCCGGTGCCTTGCGGAAAATCGATCTCGACGAACTCGCCCGAGGGGTTGAGCTCGAACAACGAACCCCGCTGGTCGAGTGAATTGAACGCCCGCTCGAGGGTCACTTGCAGATCGTTGCGCCCCGCCTTCCAGCCATATTCGCTCCGCAGGATGGTTTCGCCGAGGCGGGAATCGCGGCCAAAGCGAGTGCCGATCGAAGGCGCTCCGGTGGTGTCGAAGTTGAAGATCAGGTCCTGGACGAGTGGCGCATGTTCCCAGTGGCGAACGCCGAGCAGCTTGAGGCGCCCCGGCCCGATCGCAAACTCATAATCGGCGTTGATGTCGGCGAGATAACCGTCGAGCTCGGTTTCGATCCTTCGGCTTCGCTCCTCGCCGGTGACGAGTAGACGGCGGTCACGCAGGACTGACGGGTTCCAATAGGGCGTGTAACCGAGCGTCAGATTGCCGAGTGAAGAGCCAGGGCCGTCGTAACCGAGCTTCGCCTGAAGGTTCGCCTGCTCATATTCGCCGTGATAGACCTCGTGCCTGGTCTCGGTGAGGAGGCCGTCGCGGTCGAAGATCTCGATCGGTCCGCCGAAGGCCCCGCGGCCCGGGTCGTTCTTTGCCGAGAGCGTATAGTCGATCGGGCCGGTCTCGCCCGTGTAGCTGACCGAGCCCGCGAGGAACGACGGCTTTGCATAATGGGCACGGAAATGCGGGCTATATTCGAACTGGCCCGCGGATTTCTGCTCCTCCTTGATGATGACGTTGGCGACCTGTCCGGAAAGACCGGCGATCCCCAGGCTCGCCGCGTCGACGATCTCGATCCGCTCGACATTGCCGGCGGAGATACGCTGCAGCTGGTCGACCGCGCCGCCCGATTTGTTGGCGATCCGCTTGCTGTTGATGAGAACGTTCTCGGACGCCTGGCCGAGCCCGCGCTCCTGAACCGCGGTGCGGATCGTGAAGCCCGGCACCTGAACCAGCATGTCGTAGGCGCTCTTTGGCGCGAACCGGGCGAAGTCGGCAGGAGTGAACACCCTTTTGCCGGCCACCGGAGCCGCCACTGGCGGGGGTGACACGGCAGGATCCACAGCCGGCTCGGCGGCCTGCGCCCAGGCTTCGGCCGGAACCAGCCACAAACATGCCGAGGAAAGAAGCGCAGCCTGAGCGCGCGGGAAAAACTTACTCATGGTATTAGCCCCCTTCGGCCGGTCTAGCGGTTGCGGATGCCCTGGCTGACGGCGCGGATCTGAACGAGCCGGTCAGGCGAGGGGAGGGTGTCGCCCTTTTGAACTGCGCGGACGAACTCGGGAGTGACGTTCATGGCCTTGAGCTGCACGAGCGTATCCACCGGCAGATTGCGGTAACCGATGCGCTCGAAGCCGGCGATAAACTCAGGAGTTATGTCCATCGCCTTGAGCTGGACGAGGTCGCCCGGAGCAAGGTTGGCGTAGCCTGCGCGGGAGAAGCTGGCGATGAACTGGGGCGTGATATTCATCGCCCGGAATTCGACCAGCTCCTGGAGCGATCGCGGCCGATAGCCATGAGTCGCAAGCTCGCGGATGTAAGCCGGAGTGACTCCGACGGCGCTAAGCTCAATGAGCTTGTCGATGCTCGGAGTCGGGTAACTGGCGGCCTTGAGCCCGGTGACGAGGTCGCGCCGGACGTCGATGGCGATCATGCCATAGGTTTGTTCTTGCGTAGGGTTTCCAATGCCGTTGGCCCGGAGGAACTGAAGGAAGCGGGGATCGGCGGCGACGCTGCAGGTGCCGATTGCACGCGCGTTGCCGCCATTTCCGGCACAGTCGATGCGCCCGGCCTCGCGAGCGATCCAGAAACGGACCGGCCGCGCTCCTGGGGCGCGCAATGAGATCGCGTCGAGGCCGGAAAGCTCCCCGGGACGGTAGCTGTTCGACCAGCTGCTGGTCCCGCGAGTGTCCGCCCGCTTGAAATGAAGCTGCAGGCGCTCGTCGTTGCCGCTTGGCTCGATCGTGAACTGGAGCGGCGCGATATTGCTCGCGACGCAGGCGGAAGACACCGAGATTGCAGTCATCAGCAAAGCGGCGACGAAAGCCAACATCCTGGTCATTTCACGTCTCCTTCTTTCCATTCTTCGGGGCAAAGTTCGCCCGTCCGCCCAATCGGGGCGCTTCGAAATTGTTCGATGTGACGTCAGTTCAGTCGGTCAGGCGTGCTGGGCCGCTCAGGGGCCGTATCGCTCGCTTGCCTTCAGCTCTTCCGGAGTGATCCCGAGTGCCTTGAGCTCGACGAGCTTGTCGACGTCGAGA
>JACDCV010000008.1 GCA_013817375.1 Sphingomonas sp. | reverse complement strand
TCCGCGTAAGCGTCGACCACCACAGCCGCGAAGTGCACGAGGCGGAGCGCGGGCGGGGAAGCTGGCACAAGACCATCGATGGTCTTGCCTGGCTGTCGGCCAACGGCTTTTCGCTGGCGGTTGCCGGCCGTGCCCTGCCAGGCGAAAGTGAGAGTGATGCGCGGTCGGGCTATGCTGCCCTGTTCAGGGAGCTTGGCGTTGCAATCGATGCGGGATTGCTGATCTTCCCCCAGATGGACGTCACGGCCGATGTCCCGGAGATCAGCGAGGATTGCTGGGCTATCCTCGATGTCGCCCCCTCGTCGCTGATGTGCGCTTCGAGCCGCATGGTGGTGAAGCGCAAGGGCGCGATGGAGCCGGAAGTTATCGCGTGCACGTTGCTGCCCTACGATGAGGAGTTCTCGCTTGGCCGAACGCTCCGCGACGCGTCCGGTGAAGTCGCGCTCAACCACCCTCACTGCGCCCGCTTCTGCGTGCTTGGCGGAGCCAGCTGCTCTGCTTGAGCGCCTGTCGGTTGTCGTTCCGACGCTGAATGCAGGCGACGACGTCCGGCGCTGCCTGGAGGCGCTCGAGGGCGTCGGGCAGATGGTGGTGGTCGACGGTGGCTCCAGCGACGAAACGCGTGAAATTGCCGCACGGGCTGGAGCGAAGGTGATAACCAGTGATCCCGGTCGCGGCGTTCAGCTCCGCAACGGAGTGGCGGAAGCGCGTGGTGACTGGCTGCTCTTCCTCCATGCGGATACGTTTCTTGGGGACGGCTGGCGCCCGGCTGTCGCGAGTCACATGGGAAGCGAGCCGCACCGCGCCGGCTATTTCCGGTTGCGGCTGCGATCCGATGACCCAAGAGCGCGGCTGATCGAGCGCGGCGCTGCGTTGCGTTGCAAGGCTCTTGGCCTGCCGTTCGGCGACCAAGGCTTGCTCGTCTCGAAGGCGCTCTATGAGCAGGTCGGTGGCTATGCGGCGATCGCGCTGATGGAAGATGTCGATCTCGTCCGGCGGCTCGGCCGTCGGTGCCTCGTCCCCTTACCCGCGGATGCACTCACCAGCGCCTCGCGCTGGGAACGCGACGGCTGGGTCCGGCGGTCGCTTGGAAACGTCGTCCTCGGGCTTCTGTATTTTGCAGGCGCATCACCCGACCGCCTGGCGCGGCTTTATCGCTGAGCGTCAAACACCCTGCCGCAAACCGCATCGAGCTTTGCCGCAAGCGCAGGGTCGCGCGCCTCCGGAGGGGTAATCAGCGCGGTATCCAGCACTTTGTCGAGTGGCGAGGCCTTGCGCTGTTCCGGAAGCGAGCAAGCGAGTTCCAAAATCAGCGAACGGGCCTGTTCCACATTGGTGGACAATTGCGCGAGCATCGCGGGAACGTCCGCTTCCCCCGCACCGCGCCAGCAATCATAATCGGTGACCATCCCGACCAGGGCGTAGGGAAGCTCGGCCTCGCGGGCGAGCTTCGCTTCGGGCATGGCTGTCATCCCGATGACGTGGGCGCCCCACTGGCGGTACAGCTCGCTTTCGGCGCGCGTGGAAAATTGGGGGCCTTCGATTGCGACATAGGTGCCGCCGCGAACCACGCGCACGCCTGCCGCTTCGCCAGCAGCGGCGGCAAGCTCGCTCAATCGCTCACACACCGGCTCGGCCATGGAGACATGCGCAACCAGTCCTTCACCGAAGAAGCTGCTTTGGCGCCGGGTGCGATCGATGAACTGGTCGACCACGACGAATGCGCCGGGCGCAATTTCTTCCCGCAACGAGCCGACGGCGGATATGCTGACAAGGTCGGTGCAGCCCGCCCGCTTCAGTGCATCGATGTTCGCTCGGGGATTGACCGCATTTGGCGGCAGGCGATGGCCGCGGCCGTGCCGGGGGAGGAAGATGAATTGAACGCCCGCGATCCGTGCCCGCAACAGCTGGTCTGACGGGCTTCCCCACGGTGTCTCAACCGTGATCCACTCTGAGTCTTCGATATCGGGCAAGTCGTACAGGCCCGACCCGCCGAGAACGCCCACGACCCACTCAACCACGACTCTCTCCCGCTATTGCCGGGCTTACCAGGCCCTGTGATCATCGACCCAATCGTGCGCTTCCTGCCGTGCCGTCGCCGACCCCTCGCCGAAGCGCTTCGCGTAAGCGGTTGCCAAGGCAACATGGATTAACGTCGCCTCGACGGAGGACGCTTGTACGGCAGCAACAGCCTCCTCGTGCACCCTTTGCTTCAGATACCCCAATGGTGTTGGCGGGGACACAAAGTTCGTTTGGCGAATCATGGTGATGAACCTCCTTGCTGCATACAGCTACGTGGAAGGTTCTTTTGCGGATGCGCTGGCGCTGATCAGCGGCGAAGCGCCTTGTCGATTTCCTTGACCGCGACGCCCCACGCGGCGCTGTCGGGTGCGATCAGTTCGACATGGCCGGTGCGCTCGACCGTCCGCACCACGACCTTGTCGCCGCTGGCGCGCATGGCCTTTGCATAATCGGTCGCATAGGCCAGCGGAATGATCTTGTCCTGAGCGCCAATGATAAGCACCTGCCGCACCCCGAGCGGCGCGAGGCGCGGGACGGAGGTCTCCGCGTAACGCCCGCCCGAGATTTCCCCGATCACTTCCGTTCCGCAGCCGCTTCCTGGCGGCCGCGCGGCTTGCTCCAGATCGGGCAGTCCGCCGAGGCTGACCACCGTACGAATTGGAAGCGGCGTCGCACTCCACAGCGGGCTGGACCTGGGCAATCGCCCCCGGCCGGCGAGCCACAAGGCGAGATGACCACCAGCCGAATGACCGACTGCCGCAAGCCGCGACAAATCAAGATTGTAGCGCGCCGCGTGCGTGCGAAGGGCATCCGTTGCAGCGGCCGAGTCAAGGTAGGTGCCGGGATAGCCGCCGCCTGGCAAATCGACGCCATTATAGTCGATGTTCCACACGGCAATGCCGCGACCTCGCAGATCGTCGGCGATCCAGTTCATGATCGTCCGGTCGGCGATCTTCGTCTGCCAGCAGCCGCCATGGACCATCAGCACGGTCGGATGCGGGCCACGGCCCCGCGGCAGCCACAAGTCCACAACCTGAAGCGGGTCGGCCCCGTAGGCGATGGTCGCAGTCGCCGCTGGCCGCGGGCGGGTCAGCAGGTCCGGCCACTTCATCAGCTCCGGCGCTGCAGGAGCCACCGCCACCTCGACGGGCTCGCTGGCGCGGCCCGCGCAACCGCCCTGGACTAGCGCTGCGCCGGCGGCGAGGGCAGCAAATATGCGGCGGTGGAAATGCATGCTCTACTCCGATCCGGGGCCGGCCATAGACCGGCACCCGGACACTGCAAACAGCCCTACGCTTTACGTCCGCCACTACCGATCGAGAACGCCGGACTAGCGGCTGCGCAAATTCTGCTCGAGTATCTTTGGCGGAGTAGCGGCAGTCTTCAAACGCGTGGTGCGATAGCGAACCCCTCCGAAGAGAAGCCGCGTGCCCAGGGCCAGCCAGGAGGTCGCTGCTCGCTCGGCGAGCCAAGCCGGGGCCCACAATGCGCTGCTGGGTGGAAACACTGTCTCACCCCTCCCCTTGCGGCGTCCCAGCTCCGCAGCCGCCACAGCGGCTGCCGCGGTGGCCAGGAGCAAGCGCGGATCGCGCCGATAGAGGAGGGTCGCGGCAGGGAGCAAAGCCAGTTGCGCGGCAAAGCGCGCCGGCCGTGCCCATTCGTCATAAGCCTGGCGAACCCGCTGCGACGCGAAGTCAGCGCTTTCGGGCGGGCGGCGCTCGACGAAGAGATCGAGCGGCACGGCCTCGCGCCCTCCGGCCGCGAGGATCGTTCGAACCAGTTCAAGATTCTCGAACAGCACCTCTCCCGAATAGCCACCGGCTTCAAGCAGCGCCGAGCGGCGAACGCCGAGCGTGCCGGGCCAATCGCCATCTCCCAGCCGGTTGAGCAGGATGCGTGCCGTGTCCCACCGCGCGTGCCACGGCAGAGGGCGGAAGAAATTCTGTGGCCGCACCACTTCATGATGCTGGAGCAAGGCACGCATCCTGACGAGTTCCGCCCGCCGGTAGCGGACATCATCATCCGCGACGATCACGAAGTCGTGACGGGCCGCGCGCACGCCCGTCATCACGCCTGCGACCTTGCCGTTCCTGCTCTGCATGTCCGGGCGCATATGACGGACGTGAGGCGACCATGAGCGCGAATGGGCGTCGAACGTTGCGGGAGGCGAGCCGTCCACGACGATCACTTCCGCGATCGCCCGGCCGAGCCGCCGGAGATACCCCCCCAAAACCCGCGCCTGCGAAGCGTTCGAAGCGATTGGCAGGACATAAGTTGCGGCCAACCGGGTCGGTTGGGCCGGTGCGCGGGGATCGATTGCGTTTCCCATACGGCACAAAGCTTCGACCGGACCGCAAGTTTCCTTGGGCGCACCAACCTCGGCGAGCGGGCCAACATCGGTCCGGAGCCGGAACATAGGCGCAGCCTTCCCGTTCCTGTTGCGGAATGAAACTGGTGGCCGCTTATGCTCGTCGATGAAAATACTGTCCCGGAAAAGCGCGAAGAGCTGCTTGCGGCGATTGCCGACGAGCACTTTCCCTGCGTCGGGGCCAAATCGGCGATGGCCCGCGGAATGCTGAGGACGCTCGTCTGCCACTCGCTCCAAAGCGGCTGGGATGATATCCGCATACATTCGGAGTTGCTCGAATGGGTCAGGTCCTATCGCGACAACCCGGACGGGTTGCGAAGCCTGGCGGTGGTGTTCGAGGGGCCGACGGATCTCCCCGAGGACCAATTCGAAGCGGCGATGTGGAAGCGGCTTCAATCGCTTGCCGACAAGGACGAGTGGCGAGGCCAGCCGTTGGATCGCGGCGTCAGCCCCGATCCCGATGACCCGCACTTCTCGCTAAGCTTCGGCGGGGCGGCGTTCTTCGTGATCGGGCTTCACCCTAATGCCTCGCGAACCGCGCGGCGAGTGCCGAGGCCGACTTTGGTCTTCAACCTGCACGACCAGTTCGAACGTCTTCGTGCGGAAGGCCGGTACGAGCGCGTCCGCGACACCATCATCAGGCGCGACGTCGCGCTTAGCGGAAGCGTCAATCCGATGCTCGCGCGCTTCGGTGAAACAAGCGCTGCGGCGCAATATAGTGGGCGGGTGGTCGACGACGACTGGCGCTGCCCGTTTCGCGACCCGCGAGCCGAGTGACCGTCACCCGGATCGAGCCGCGCAGCGGCGTCGCTTTCGAGTTGCGCTGCGGGCAGACGCTCAGGGTGATCGACCCCGAAGGACTGCAGGTCTCGGATCTGCTCGCTTTCAATGCCGCCGACGTGCGCGAGACGATCTCCAATGGGCGGACATTCGATTATGAGGAGACCATCGCGCTGACCGCCGGCAACCTTTTGTGGTCAAACCGCTCGAACCCGATGCTCGCGATCGTCGAGGACAAGGTCGGACGGCACGATTTCCTGCTAACGCCGTGCAGCGAAGCGACCTTCCGGCACTTCTATCCCGACCAACCGGTTCATCGCGGCTGCTTTGGCAATCTGGCCGAGGCGCTGGCGCCCTATGGAGTGGAGCCGGACTGGATTCCGTGCGCGTTCAACCTGTTCATGAACGTGCCCGTAGCTGCCGATGGCAAGCTTCGCGTCGATCCACCGGTCAGCCGGCCCGGAGACTATATCCGGCTGCGCGCGGAGCTGGACCTGATCATAGGGCTGACCGCCTGCTCGGCTTATGCGTCCAATGGCGGGAGCTTCAAGCCGATCGACTTCGAGATCGAAGCTTAGGCGCGGATGGAGGCCCGAGCCGGAATCGAACCGGCGTGCGAGGATTTGCAGTCCTCTGCGTAACCACTCCGCCATCGGGCCGCAGCCGCGCATTTCGGGGCCTTTGCCTCTCGGGTCAAGGTGCATCGCCCGAATAGCGCCTGCTCCTCACCAACGGCGGAAATTTCGACCAACGGGGGTGGCGGCGCCCTTGGCGATCGTTCGACCGCCGGATAAACCGGTCTTGCAACATCGCTGTATTAGCTGCATATAACACCAAGATGACCATATACTCTCCAGTTCCCGATTATGCAGCCGCCCGCGAGTCGATGGTCGACACGCAGCTGCGGCCGCAGGGCGTCAGCTACCCGCCCGTCGTCGAGGCGATGGCAAGCATTCCTCGCGAGCTGTTCGTAAGCGATGAGGCGCGTCCGCTCGCCTACATCGACCGAACCGTCCCAATCGGCGATGGCCGGTCCATGTCCGGACCCGTCGTAACCGGCCTGCTTCTGACCGAACTTGCTCCGGTCCGCGGGGAGAGCGCGCTCGTGATCGGCTGCGGCACCGGTTATTCAGCCGCGTTGCTCGCGCAGATCGGGCTTGAGGTCACCGGCCTCGAATGTTCACCGCAGCTCGCCAGCCGCGCCCGCGATTACGGCATCCATGTCGTCGAGGGGCCGCTGGAGCAGGGACTTAAGAAGGGATCGCCCTACGAGCTGATCCTGATCGACGGAGCGGTCGGCTATATTCCCGATGCAATCATCGCTCAGCTGGCCGACCAGGGGCGGCTCGGCGCGGCGCTGATGGATCGCGGGATCAGCCGCCTTGCTGTCGGGCGCAAAGCGGGCAAGGGTTTCGCAGTCCAGACAATCGCGGACGCCGGCGCGGCCGCTTTGCCCGGGTTCGCCAGGCCGCGGACATTCACCTTTTAAAGATTCGGAGCAGCCGTGTCCTCTTCCCGCTTGTTGCTGATCGGAGGCCTGACCGCGATGCTCGCGGCGGGGCCGGCCTCGGCCGACACGCTGCGCGAGGCGCTGGCGTCCACCTATCAAAACAACCCGACGCTAATGGCCCAGCGCGAATCGCTCCGAGCCACAGACTCTTCCGTGGCCATCGCCCGCGCCGCCGGACGGCCGCAGGTCACCGGCGTCGTCGGAGTGAATCGGAACCTCACCAGAAGCGGGGTCATCGCCCAGACCCAGGGCAATGATCATAATGTCAGCCTTAGCGGCGGTGTTGATGTCAGCCTGCCACTGTTCAGCGGCGGCAGGGTCAAGAATTCGATTCGCGCCGCGCAGACCCGCGTGGAAGCGGGCCGGGCGCTCCTCGATGCGGTCGAGGGCGACATCTTCACCGAGGCAGTCGCGGCTTACATGGACGTGATCCGCGACCGGGCGATCGTCGAGCTCAACCAGAATAACGTCCGCGTCCTCGACACGAACCTGCAAGCGACCCGCGACCGCTTCGAGATCGGCGACCTCACCCGGACCGATATCGCCCAGTCGGAAGCGCGGCTCGAGCTCGCCCGGTCGACCCTCGCCAACGCGGAATCGCGGCTCGCATCGAGCGTCGAAAATTACCGGCGAGTGATTGGGGAGCCGCCGGAGGTGCTTTCACCGCCACCGCCGCTACCGCCGCTTCCGACCACGGCCGAGCAAGCGGTCCGGATAGCGCTCGCAAGCAACCCCGACCTCGTCGCCGCAGCCCGGCAGGCGGTGGCCGCGGGGCTCGATGTTCGGGTTGCCCGCGCGGCCCGGCTGCCGACACTGTCGGGCGTGGCATCCGGCGATTATCTGAACCAGGTTACCGGCGACACCAATGGCCTCGACCGGTCGGGAACGGCGACTTCGGTCGGAATTTCGGCCCAGATCCCTCTCTATCAAGGAGGCGGGCCGGCAGCGCGTATCCGCCAGGCCCAGGCCATAGAAGGGCAGCTTCTGGAGCAGGTGGTCGGAAGCGAGCGAACAGTCGTCGCCAACACGCGTTCCGCCTTTGCCGCCTACCAGGCGGCGGAGCGGGCAATCCAGTCAAGCCAGCTTGCGGTTAGCGCCAACGAACTGGCGCTCGAAGGCACTCGCGCCGAACAAAGCGTCGGCACCCGCAACGTACTCGACATCCTCAATGCCGAGCAGGAGCTTCTGAACGCGCAAGTGACCCTGGTGACCGCCCGGCGCGATCATTACGTCGCCGGCTTCCAGCTCCTGAACGCTATGGGGCAGACCCAGGCCGAGGATCTCGGGCTCGACGGCGGCCCGCTGTACGATCCGCTCGGCAATTACCGCCTGGTCGCGGGCGACTGGAACGACTGGTCGATGGATGCTCGCCACGTGCCGATCTCGACCCGCACCGTCACTCCCGCCGAGCTTCCCCAACCGCTGCCGGTGCAGCCGGCGCAATAGACGGCCGCACCTGCAGGGGTGACTTCACCGGCTCAATAGTGGATTACCGGATCATGCAGTCTCCCGGCCGTGAACCCTCTATGGAAGACATTCTGGCGTCGATCAAGAAAGTGATCGCCGAGGAAAAGGAGCTTCGAACGGCGGTCGAGGAGGCGGGTGAGACCAACGACTCCGATGCCGATGAAGAGCAGGTTGAAGAAGACGTGCTCGAGCTCGACGAGCCCCTTGCCGCGGCGATCGACCTGGGACCGCCGCTGCTGGACGAGAGCGCCGCCCAGACAAGCCGCCACTCCCTAGACGAGCTAAGCAATGTCGCAGCGACCGTTCCGCCGCCGCCGCAGGTCAATCCTCTCGAAGAGGTGATCCGGGAAATGCTTCGGCCGATCCTCAAGGAATGGCTGGACGAGAATTTGCCGAACATCGTCAACGAGCATGTGAAGCGCGAGATCTCCCGGATTACCGGGCGCTAGATCCAAGCAGCACAGCGCCCGGCTAGATCACTCGAGCGAGAATCTCCGCAATCGCGACACAGCCTGCCTCGTCCTCCGCAGTGAACCGCGCCGTGCCGGGGCTGTCGAGGTCGAGAACCGCAATCAGCTCGCCGTCACGAACGATCGGAACGACCAGCTCCGACCGGGACTGCGAATCGCAGGCGATGTGGCCGGGAAAAGCGTCGACGTCGTCGATCCGCTGAACCTGTCGGCTTTGCGCCGCGGTACCGCACACACCCTTGCCGAACGGAATCCGGATGCAGGCGGGGCGGCCCTGGAAGGGCCCGAGCACCAGCTCGCCTTCGACATTGCGGTAAAAGCCTACCCAGTTGAGGTCGGGAAGCGATTCCCAAATCAGCGCTGCCGCGTTCGCCATGTTGGCGATGCCATCGGGCTCGCCCGCGACCAGGCCCTCAAGCGCCGACGCAAGGTCGCGATAGAGCGACTGCTTGTCGTTCGCTGCAATCTTGAAATCATACATTGCTAGAGTTCCACCTTCCCGCGCGCCTGCTTCACCACGCCGCGCTGCTTCTTCGAGTCCATCCGCTTTGCCTTGGCTGACCTGGTCGGCCGAGTCGGCTTTCGCTTCGGCTTCACGATATGGGCACGAGCGATCATTTCGGCCAGCCGCCGCCGTGCATCCTCGCGGTTGGCATCCTGAGAACGAAAGCGCCGCGCGGTAACGAGAATCTCGCCGGAGCCCGTCATCCGGCTTCCGGCGATCTGCTTCAACCGTTCATAGACCTGCGGGCTGAGGCCGAGCCTGAACAGATCGACTCGAAGCTGGACCGCAGTCGCGACCTTGTTGACATTCTGTCCACCCGGGCCGCTTGCGGCGAGGAAGGTCTCGCTCAGCGCGGCCTCGGGAATGTCGACGTCGTCAGCCCGCATCGCGCCAGTCGCCGAAATGCTCGGGGAGCGCAGCGGTGACATCGATTGTCGTCCGCCCTTCGCGGGCAACGACGAGCCGCGACGCATGGAGAAGCATCGGGCCGCCCGGAACCCCGTAGACCCGGTCACCCGATATGCCGCTTCCGAACGCCTCGCGCGCATGGACGCGGATCTGGTGCGTTCGCCCGGTGACCGGCTGGAACTCGACGAGGGTGAGCCCGTCCCTGCGCGCAAGGCGGCGCCAGTTGGTAATCGCCTGCTGCCCCGAAGGATCGCCGACCATTCGCCAGCCGGCCTCTTCACTCGATCGCTTGGCGAGGGGCAAGTCGATCGTGCCGGCTTCATCGGCGATGTCGCACGCGAGCACTGCCAGATAATATTTGCTGACGAGCCTTTGCTCGAACGCCTGCTGAAGCGAGGCGCGGGCCTTTGCGTTGCGCGCGAGCAGCAAGCAGCCGGAGGTATCCTGGTCGAGCCGATGCATCGGCACAGGTGACGACCGGAACCCGCAGCGAAGCTCTCCGGCGCGGCCCGTCAGGCTCTCGCCGCCGCGCCGGGGCGTGTCCACCGGAAGGCCGATGGGCTTGTCGATCACCATCGCTTCGGCATCTACGAACAGGATCCGGTCGGCGAGCATCATCACCGATACGTGGCATGCGCTAATCAGCGGCGCAAACGCGGTGGTTGGCGCTTCTGTTACCTAGCGGCAACGAATCAAACAATTTCAGTCCGTTACAGTTTATTAACCTTTTGCCTTCATCCCTCGAATGGTTAATGGATGCTTCAAGGCTCTTAAGCGGGGGTTACGCTTTGGGAGCCGCGAACAGGGGAACAGCGATGCGCGTGCTGCTGATCGAAGACGAGCCGACGACTGCCAAGAGCATCGAGCTGATGCTCGGTACCGAAGGCCTGAATGTCTACACAACCGACCTTGGCGAGGAAGGCCTCGATCTCGGGAAGCTGTACGACTACGACATCATCCTTCTCGACCTGAACCTGCCGGACATGCACGGCTATGACGTGCTCAAGAAGCTCCGCACCGCGAAGGTCGGCACTCCAGTACTCATCCTTTCCGGCATTGGTGAAATGGACAGCAAGGTCCGAGCGCTCGGCTTCGGCGCCGACGACTATGTCACCAAGCCTTTCCACCGCGACGAGCTGGTCGCCCGTATCCACGCGATCGTCCGCCGCTCGAAGGGCCATTCGCAGTCGGTCATCCGCACCGGAAAGCTGGCGGTCAACCTCGACGCGAAGACGGTCGAAGTGGACAGCGCTCGAGTGCATTTGACCGGCAAGGAATATGCGATGCTGGAGCTGCTTTCGCTCCGCAAGGGCACGACTTTGACCAAGGAAATGTTCCTCAACCACCTTTACGGCGGGATGGACGAACCCGAGCTCAAGATCATCGACGTCTTCATCTGCAAGCTTCGCAAGAAGCTGAGCCTCGCCTGCGGCGGCGCCAATTATATCGAGACCGTCTGGGGCCGTGGCTATGTGCTACGCGACCCGGAAGAAGTCTCCGAGCCGGTGCCGGAAGTCGCGGTCGCCTAAGCTTTTTACAGAAACTGGGGGATCAGGCGGGGCCGAAAGACTCCGCCTTTTTCTTGCCTGGCTTGACCCCTCGGGACGGAGTGCCGAAGCCGTGCTAAGCCGCTTGGAGGCAAGGGGGGTAAGCGAAATGGCAGGCGTGAAGATCGCGTTCGGCGCTCTCTTCGCTGCGACGGCGTCAGTCGCCCAGCTTCCTTCCGCGACCCCTGAACCACCTTACCGGGTCGTTCATGGCTGGCCGATCTTCCCGGATGGGGAGATGCTTGGCCAGGCGACCGGCGTCGACGTCGATTCGAGCGGGCGCGTTCATGTGTTCCATCGTGCCGGCCGGATGTGGTCGGAGCCGTTCCCGAAGGAGACGATTGCCAAGCCGACACTCGCGATTTTCGATCCCGACACAGGCGACCGCGTCAAAGTCTGGGGAGAAGGGCGTTTCATCATGCCCCACGGCCTGACGATCGATGCAGCGGACAATGTCTGGGTGACGGACGTCGGACTCCACCAGATATTCAAGTTCAGCCCGGACGGACGGCTGCTGCTGACATTGGGCGAGGCGGGGGTCGCCGGGTCGGACGATAGGCATTTCAACATGCCGACAGATGTCGCGGTGCTTCCCGACGGCTCCTTCTACGTCAGCGACGGCTACGGCAACGCGCGGGTGCTGAAGTTTTCTGCAGACGGGAAGCTGGAGCGCCAGTGGGGCCGGAAGGGAAGCGGTCCGGGGGAGTTCGACACTCCGCACGGGATATCGGTCGACACCAGCGGGCGCGTCTTTGTGGCCGACCGCGAAAATAGCCGGGTGCAGGTGTTTACGCCGGACGGCGGGCATCTCGCGACCTGGAAGAGCCCGGCGCTGGGACGTCCTTACTCCGTGACGATCTGCGGCGATCGGGCGCTGGTGGTAGACGGGGGCGACCAGCCGCAGGATGGCCCGGACCGGTCGGGTGCATCGCTCACCGACCTGGAAGGGCGACAATTGGCGCGCTTCGGACGATTCGGATTTTATGACGGGCAATTCTATCTGGCCCATGATGGCGCATGCGGCCTCGACGGATCGCTTTTCGTCGTCGATGCCTGGGGCCAGCGCGTTCAGAAATTCACGGCCGGAATGGAGCGATAGCTGCTCGTCAAGCCGCTCCCAGCGGCCGCGAACGTGCTAAATGCCGGGCAGTAGCCGGCTGCGCTCGCGCCGCAACGGAAGCTGAATCTGTTCGCCGGGGCTTGCGGCCTCAGGCTCGTCCACTCGCCGCCAGCCGTCGCGGCCCAGGCGCTCGAGCGGCTTGAAGCGGGTCTTGTAATCCATCCTCCGCGATCCTTCGACCCAATAGCCAAGGTAGACGTAGGGGAGCCCGGCGCGGGCCGCGCGGAAAATATGGTCGAGGATGATGAAAGTCCCAAGCCCCTTCCTTGCATCGGGCCCGGCGTCGAAGAAGCTGTAGATCATCGACAGGCCGTCGTTCTGATGGTCCGACAGGCAGCAGCCGACGAGCTTTCCCGGGCGGCCGTCGACCGACGGCTCGCGATATTCGATCATGTAGCTTCGCACCGGGCTCTGCTCGACCATGTCGGCAAAGTCGCTCTCGTCCATCTCGGCCATGCCCCCGCCGGGGTGCCGAACCGCGAGGTAGCGGCGAAGAAGCGCATATTGCTCTTCGGTCGTCCACGCCTTGCAGGCGGCGACCTCCAGGTCCGAATGGCGGCGGAGGATCTTACGCTGTGTGGCGCTTGCCTGGAATTCGGAGGCGAGGACGCGCACCGATACGCAAGCGCTGCAGTCGATGCAGCTGGGACGATAAGCGACCGACTGGCTGCGCCGGAATCCGATCCGGCCCAGCGCCTCGTTCAAGTCGCTCGAACTACGGCCGGTAAGTTCGGTGAACACCTTCCGCTCGACCTTTCCCGGAAGATACGGGCACGGCGAAGGGTTGGTGACGAAGAACTTGGGGAAACGGAAGGGTGCGCTCATGGTTACGCCTGTCCTTATGGGACTGGTAAACGCGCTTTGAAAGACCTGGACGCGTGAAGTCCCGCAGTTCGTCGAAACGCCGTCCCGAAAAGGGACGCAAAGCTAATCGAGAGACACCCGGTCAACGTGGAATCCGGCCGATTCGAGCATCTCGACGACCTGGTCGACCGCCGCCGAGTCGCGGGCTTCGCATTCGACCTCGATTACCGTGTCCTTGGCCGGGAGCGCGGTGAAGATCCGGCTATGGCGGATCTCGATGATGTTGACGCCGGCCTCGTGGAATTTGGCGGTGATCGCCGCGAGCGCTCCCGGCTGGTCCTGCGCGGCCACTCGAAGCCGGGCGATCCGGCCGGTCCTGACGAGCTCCCGAACCAGCACGTTGGCGAGCAAATGCGTGTCGATGTTGCCGCCGCAAAGGACGGTCGCGACCTTGCGCCCGGCAAAGCGGGCAGGATCGGCGAGCATTGCCGCAAGGCCGGCGGCTCCGGCGCCCTCGACGACGCTCTTCTCGATACCGACGAGAAGCGCGACCGCATGTTCGAGGTCGCGCTCGGGGACCAGAAGGACCTCGTCGATCAGCTCGCGAAGAATTTGCGACGTCAGCTCGCCCGGCTCCTTGACGGCGATCCCTTCGGCAAGAGTGTCGCCGCCGAGCGGAAGCTTGCACCCCTCGATCGCGCATTTCATCGACGGATAGAGCTCGGCCTCGGCTCCGAAGAGAGTCACGTCCGGCTTGAGCGCCCGGGCGGCGATGGCGATTCCGGACATCAGCCCGCCGCCGCCGATGGGGATACAGAAGGTGTCGAGATCGGGCGCGACTTCGAGCATTTCGAGCGCGAGCGTGCCCTGCCCCGCGATCACGTCCGGGTCGTCGAACGGGTGGACGAAGACCATGTCCTGCTCCTGCTCCAGCTCGCGCGCCTTTGCATAAGCGTCGTCGAACATCGCTCCGAACAGGATGACCTTGGCGCCATGGCCCTTGGTCTGGCTGACCTTCACCGTCGGGGTCGGCTCGGGCATCACGATGGTGGCGGGAATGCCCAGCCGCCTGGCGTGATAAGCGACCGCCTGCGCATGGTTTCCAGCTGACGCAGTGATCACTCCGCGGGAGCGCTCCTCGTCCGACAATTGCAGAAGCTTGTTGAGTGCTCCGCGCTCCTTGTAGGCGGACGTGAATTGGAGGTTCTCGTACTTCAGCCATACTTCCGCGCCGATGAGCTCGGACAGGGTCCGGCTCTTGAGCATCGGAGTGCGGACAATCGAGCCCTCGATCCGCTTGGCTGCGGCCCGGATGTCATCGATCGTCGGGGGCTGAATCATCGGCGCTTCGACTAGCGCTTCACTCGCGTGCGAACAATGCTAAGCGCCATGGCCATGAAACTCCCCCTCCTCGCGCTCGCCGCAGCGCTGCTCGCTTCGCCCGCCCTGGCGGACATGCTCGTCCACAACGTCAACGGCCTTCAAGTCGGCGCAGACGGCAAGCTTCAACGCTTCCGGGCGCTCACCATCGCGCCGGACGGCAAGGTCCGGCAGGTGATCGAGAATCCGGAGCTTGTCCGGCTCGCCAACATCACCGGCACAATCGACGGCGGGGGTCGCACTTTACTGCCCGGCATAATTGACGCTCACGGCCATGTGATGGGGCTCGGTGAAGCCGCGGCGCAGCTCGACCTGGTCGGCACCAACTCGCTCCAGGACCTGCAGCAACGGCTTCGCGACTATGCCGCCGCTCATCCGAACAATCCCTGGATCGTCGGGCGCGGCTGGAACCAGGAGCTTTGGCCGGACAAGAGTTTCCCGACCGCCGCCGACCTCGATTCCATCGTGCCGGGGCGGCCGGTGATTCTCGAACGAGTCGATGGCCATGCGGTGGTGGTGAACTCGGCGGCACTGAAGGCGGCGGGAATTACGGCGGTAACAAAGGACCCTTCGGGTGGCAGGATCGAGCGCGACTCCAGCGGCCGGGCGACAGGGCTGTTGATCGACAGCGCCGGCGATGTCGTGACGTCGAGGGTGCCGCCGCTGACACCGGCGCAGCTCGACGCCGCACTCGCCGCGGCCCAGCGGGCCCTGCTCTCCTACGGAATCACCGCGACTGCCGACATGGGCACCAATGTCGAAGCCTGGGAGACGTACCGCCGCGCCGGCGAAGCGGGCCGGCTACAGCTGCGGATCATGAGCTATGCCGCCGACGTCGAGCCGATGCGAAAGCTCGTTCCCAACGGCCCGACCGATTGGCTGTACGGCGATCGGCTTCGGATGGGCGGGGTCAAGATCTATGGCGACGGCGCGCTCGGCTCGCGCGGAGCATGGCTCAAGCGGCCTTATGCCGACCAGCCGGACACCAGCGGTCTCAGGTTCCTCAGCGACGAGGAGCTTCGCGCCAAGGCGGACGAGGCTGCGAAGCTGGGAATCCAGCCGGCGATCCACGCGATCGGCGATGCCGCCAACGCGCAGGCGATCGCCATCTACGAATGGCTGAACCAGCGCTACCCCGGCGACCGCCGCTGGCGGATCGAGCATGTGCAGGTGGTCGACCCCGCCGACATCCCGCGCATCGGCCGCGCCGGGATCATCGCGTCGATGCAACCCGTTCACCAGACCAGCGACCGGCTAATGGCCGAAAGGCGCCTTGACCCTGCTCGCCTGGCCGGTGCCTATGCGTGGCAGTCGATCCTCAAAAGCGGCGGACGGCTTGCGTTCGGCTCCGATTTCCCGGTGGAATCGCCCAATCCCTTCCCGGGGCTCGCGGCCGCGATCAGCCGCCAGGACATGCAAAGCCAGCCGTCCGGAGGCTGGATGCCCGCGGAACGGCTGACGCTTGGCGAGGCCTTGCGCGCCTTCACTCGCGATGCGGCTTATGCAGGGTTTGCCGAAGGGAAGATCGGCGCGCTGGACGCCGGAAGCTGGGCCGATTTCATCATCGTCGATCGCGACCCGGCCCAGGTCGATGCGCAGGGCCTCGCTCGGACCCAGGTTCTCGAAACCTGGGTTGC
This sequence comes from Sphingomonas sp., assembly GCA_013817375.1. Lineage (GTDB taxonomy): Bacteria > Pseudomonadota > Alphaproteobacteria > Sphingomonadales > Sphingomonadaceae > Sphingomicrobium. Next base: position 14,948 of record JACDCV010000008.1, on the reverse strand, counting down.
CGGCAAGAAGGTATGGGAGAGAGCCTCTAGCGCTGGCGCTGGCGGCGAGCGCGGGAAATAAGCATATCCGGAGTAAGAACCTGGGCAAGCTCCTCAGGCTCGGCGCTTCCCGGCTCGTACCAAAGATAGAGTGGCACTCCCGCCCGGCCGCGGCTTTCGAGGAAGCGCGTGATTGCCGGATCGCCGCCGGTCCAGTCGCCCGCGACCACCTTCACGCCAGCCGCCTCGAACGAGTCACGCACCGACTTTCGATCGATAGCCGCTGCCTCGTTGACCTTGCAGGTGAGGCACCAGTCGGCGGTAAAATAGACGAACACCGGATTACCTGCGGCAAGCTCCTCGCGAACAAGGTCATTGCTCCACGTTTCGGCGCCTTTGATCCTGGCGACTCCTGTTGCCGCCTTGTCCGGGGCAAGCGAGATCGCTGCAATCAGGGAGGCCGCAGCGAGCGCTAGTCCGAACCAGGGCAGCGAATGTCCGCGCCGCTGGGTGACACCGACGACGGCCAGCCCAATCAGAAGCAAAGCGGCTGCGGCTAGCCCGATCCACAGTCCCTGCTCACCTGCCGCGCGGTACAAAAGCCACAAGGCCGCAACCGCGCTCGCGCCCATCGGAATGGCGAGGAACCGCTGAAGCCGCTTCATCCACGGACCCGGGGCCGGCAATCGCTTTCTTAACGCGGGAATGAAGGCGACGGCGATGAACGGGATCGCAAGGCCGAGGCCCAGCGCCGCAAACACCAGCACCGAGCCGTAGAGCGGCAGGAGTAGAGCCGTGCCGAGCGCTGCTCCGAGGAATGGCCCCGCGCATGGCGTCGCGACGAAGGCGGCGAGAGCGCCGGTGCCGAAGCTTCCCGTCGGGCGCTGTTCGCCGGCGACGGTCGGAACCGCGAACAGGCCGACGAGATTGGCGGTGATCGCGGTGGCAAGCAGAAGCAGGAGCATGATCGTGCGCGGGTCCTGAAGCTGGAACGCCCAGCCTGCAGCGCTTCCCCCAGCGCGGATCGCGACCAGCGCCAGCCCGAGCGCACCGGTGCCGACCATCGCCCCCGCCGCATAAGCGAGCGCGTCGCGCCGGGCGTGCCGAGCTTCGCCGCCGCTTCGCGCCAGATGGAGCGCCTTGAGCGCAAGGATAGGGAAGACGCACGGCATCAGGTTGAGAAGAATGCCCCCGGCTATCGCCCCGAGCAGCGCCCATAAAAGCGCGTCGGAGGCGAGCGCGCCGATGAGATTGCCGCCGTCGGGGACGTCTCCGGGCACGGCATCGATCGCAAGGCCGCGCTCATCGCCAAGCGAAAGCACTCCGGAGAAAGAATTGGGCTCACCTCGCTTGCGTGGAAGCTCGGCGATTAGAAGGTCGCCGTTGCGGCGGAAGCTCTGCTTGCCCGCATAGTCGATGACGCCGTCCGTGGCGGGAAAGAGATAGGGTTGGTCGACCCGGACGTCGGCCGGGAGCGGGATTCCGACGCGCAGGACGTCTCCTGCAATCTCGAAACGGGCGCGGCTGCCCAGCGGCTGGGCAAGCGCTCGACGCCAATCGTTGAAGCGCGTGTCCATCGAGGCGAGGCCGCCGGTCGGAAGGTCGAGCGAAAACTCGCCGCTTTCGGGAACGCAGACCTTGTCAGTGCAGGCGAGCCAGGTAGCGCTGGCTCGGATCGGCACCATCCCCGACGCACCTGCGGGCACCTTGAGCCGGGTCAGAACCGCATAATCGCGCTCGTAGACATAATTCATCAGGCCGGCGACGGTCAGCCGGGTCGGCACCGGATAGCGAAGCTCTCCGACCGAAAAACCGGGCGGAAGCTGCCAGTTCACCTTCATCGGAAGGCCGGCATCGCCGGGGTTCTGCCAATAGCCGTGCCAGCCCGGCTTTGTCCGCATCAGGATCGCGAGCTCGACTTCGCCGCCGGGCACCGCCGGGCCTTCCGCGACCAGCTCCGGCTGGATCGCGTTCTGCCGTGGCTGCGCGGACGCGGGCGTTGCAGCGAGAAGCAGTGCTAGCAGAAGGATAAGGCGCCGAAGCATCATTGCGCGCTAGTGCGTGCGAAGAAGCTAGTCGAGGTTTGGCCGAAGCCAGCGCTCGGCTTGGTCCAGCTCGACTCCCCGCCGCCCGGCATAGTCCCTGAGCTGGTCGCGGCCGATCCGGGCGACTCCGAAATACTGGCTGTCGCGATGGCCGAAATAGAAGCCCGACACCGCGGAAGTCGGAAGCATTGCGAAATGCTCAGTAAGGGTGACTTCGCCGGGGTCGCCGCCAAGCATCTCGAACAGCTGCGGCTTGAGGCTGTGGTCGGGGCAGGCGGGATAGCCGGGCGCCGGCCGGATGCCCTGAAATTTTTCGCGGATCAGGTCGGCGGTGGAATAATGCTCTTCCGCATAGCCCCAGATCCGGTTGCGGACTTCGGCGTGGAGCACCTCGGCGAGGCTTTCGGCAAGGCGATCGGAAAGCGCCTTGAGCAGGATGTCCGAATAATCGTCATAGGCTGCCTTGAAGCGTTCCAGATGCGGCTCCAGCCCGTGAATCCCGACTGCAAAGCCGCCGATCCAGTCCTCACCCTCAGGGTTGATGAAGTCGGCGAGGCACATGTTGGCGCGTCCTTCGCGCTTCTTCACCTGCTGGCGGAGGAATGGCAGCCGCGTCCAGTGATCCTCCCCGGAACGGGGAGGGGGACCATCCGAAGGATGGTGGAGGGGCCCACCGGCGGGGCCGGTGGATGGCCCGGCAAGAACCAGCACGTCGTCGCCTTCGCGCTTGGCTCGCCAAAGGCCGACCGTGGCCTTGGGCGTCACCCAGCGTTCGGCAATGATCTGGTCGAGCATCGCTTGCGCATCCTCGAACAGGTTGCGCGCGCTTTCCCCGACCACCGCATCTTCGAGGATCGCCGGATAATTTCCGGCAAGCTCCCAGGCGCGGAAGAATGGCGTCCAGTCGATCGACGCCTTGAGATCGCGGAGCGGCCATTCGCCGAACTGGTGGAGCCCCGGCCGCGCCGGCGGCGGCGCCTGGCCCGATGGATCGAAAGGGAAGGCGTTGGCCCTCGCCTCGTCGAGAGTGGCAAGCTCGCTGTGCCCGCTTCGCTCGCGCGCCTTGCGGAGCTTGTCGTAATCCTGCGCGGTGGTTGCGATCAGCGGCTCGCACCGGGTGTCGGACATCAGCGACGACGCAACGCCTACCGCGCGGCTGGCGTCGAGGACGTGGATCACCGGCCCCTCGTATGCAGGGTCGATCCGGAGCGCGGTATGCGCCTTGCTGGTCGTCGCCCCGCCGATGAGCAGGGGCGTCTTGAGGCCGAGCCTCTGCATCTCGCCGGCTACGGTCACCATTTCATCGAGCGAAGGCGTGATCAGGCCGGAAAGACCGATCATGTCGGCATTGTTGTCGTTGGCGGCCTTGAGGATGTCCTGCCAGGGCACCATCACGCCAAGGTCGATGACCTCGAAGCCGTTGCACTGAAGGACTACGCCGACGATGTTCTTGCCGATGTCGTGAACATCGCCCTTGACCGTGGCCATGACGATCCTGCCCTTGCCCTGGGTGGCGCCGGTCCGTTCCTTTTCCGCCTCGATGAACGGGATCAGATGAGCGACTCCCTTCTTCATCACCCGCGCCGACTTCACCACCTGGGGCAAGAACATCTTGCCGGAGCCGAACAGGTCGCCGACGACATTCATCCCGTCCATCAGCGGCCCTTCGATCACCTGGATCGGCCGTTCGAACTGCTGCCGAGCTTCCTCGGTATCGTCGACGATATGCGCGTCGATCCCCTTGACCAAAGCGTAGGACAGCCGTTCGCCGACTGGCAGCGAGCGCCATTCGGCGGCGGCCTTTTCGGTCGCGGCGTCGGTGCCCTTGAAGCGTTCGGCAAGGTCGACCAGCCGCTCGGTCGGATCGCCACCGTTTTTTGGCTGCCGATCGAGGATCACGTCTTCGCAGGCCTCGCGAAGCTCGGCGTCGATCGTGTCATAGACGTCGAGCTGGCCGGCGTTGACGATCGCCATGTCGAGGCCGGCGGGGATCGCGTGGTATAGGAAGACGCTGTGCATCGCCCGTCGCACCGGCTCGTTGCCGCGGAACGAGAAGCTGAGGTTCGAAAGGCCTCCGGAGATGTGAACGCCGGGACAGCGGCGGCGGATTTCGCCCGCCGCCTCGATGAAGTCGAGGGCGTAGCGGCGATGCTCGTCGATGCCGGTGGCGACCGCGAAAATGTTCGGGTCGAAGATGATGTCGAAAGGCTCGATGCCCGCGGCGACGAGCAGCCGGTAGGCGCGCTCGCAGATCTCGACCTTGCGCTGGGCGGTGTCGGCCTGCCCCGTCTCGTCGAACGCCATCACCACCATTGCAGCGCCGTAGGATCGGCACTTGGCGGCCAGCTCGAGGAACGCTTCCTCGCCTTCCTTGAGGCTGATCGAATTGACGATCGGCTTGCCGGACACGCACTTCAGGCCGGCCTCGATCACGCTCCACTTGGAGCTGTCGATCATCACCGGCACCCTCGCAATGTCGGGCTCGGCGGCAATTCGCTTGAGGAACACGGTCATCGCCTGCTCGCTGTCGAGAAGCGCCTCGTCCATGTTGACGTCGATGATCTGGGCGCCGTTTTCGACCTGGCTCCGGGCGACCTCGACGGCGGCGTCATAATCGCCGTTCAGGATCAGCGTCTTGAACCGGGCCGAGCCGGTGACGTTGGTCCGCTCGCCGATGTTGACGAAGCGCGCTCCCGCGCCCGCTTGCTCTACGTCGGAAACGTGCATCAGGCCGCGATCACCATCGGCTCCAGACCGGCAAGTAGAGTCCGCTGCCGGGCGGCGGGCACCTGGCGCGGCGGCTTTCCGGCGGCGACTCCCCCGATCGCGGCGATATGCGCGGGCGTTGTCCCGCAACAGCCGCCGACGACGTTGACGAGCCCGTCGCGGATCCATTCGCCGACCTGGGCGGCGGTCTCTGCGGCGGCTTCGTCATACTCGCCAAGCTCGTTGGGAAGGCCGGCGTTGGGATAGGCCATCACCAAAGTGTCGGCCTGGGCTGAAAGCGCGGCCAAATGCGGCCGGAGCTGAGCCGCCCCGAACGAGCAATTGAGGCCGATCGTCAGCGGCCGGGCGTGGCGGACGCTCGCCCAGAAGGCCTCGACCGTGTGGCCGGACAGGTTGCGGCCAGACAGATCGGTGAGGGTCATCGAGATCATCAGCGGCAGCTCGCGCCCGATCGCCGTTCCTGCCTCGAGAGCCGCCATGATCGCCGCCTTGGCGTTGAGCGTGTCGAACACCGTCTCGACCAGGATAAAATCGACGCCGCCCTCGACCAGAGCGTCGACCTGCTCGCGATACACCGCCTTCATCGTGTCGAAGTCGATCTCGCGGAAGGCGGGGTCGTCGACGTCAGGCGACAGCGACAGGGTCTTGTTGGTCGGGCCGAGCGCACCTGCCACCCAGCGCTGCCGTCCATCCTTCGCCGAATGCCTGTCCGCCACTTCCCGCGTAATTCGGGCCGCCTCGACGTTGATCGGCCGCGCCAGCTCCTCGGCCGAATAATCCGCCTGGCTGATCCGGTTGGCGTTGAAGGTGTTCGTGGCGAGCACGTCGGCCCCGGCCTTTGCGAAGCTCTCGCAGATCTTGCGAATCACCGGCGGCTGGGTGAGATTGAGAAGATCGTTATTGCCGCGCTGGTCCTTCATCAGGTCGAGCCCGGAGCAATAATCCTCGCTCGCGAGTCTCTCCGCCTGAATCAGGGTGCCGTAGGCGCCATCCTTGATCAGGATCCGCTTCGCCGCCTCGCTTCGAAACCGGTCGGCCGCGCTCATTTCGCGCGTACTCCGAGCAAGTGACAGATCGCGTAACTGAGCTCGGCACGGTTGAGCGTGTAGAAGTGGAAGTGGCGCACTCCGCTGGCGTAAAGCTGTCCGCACAGCTCGGCGGCGACGGTAGCGGAAATCAGCTGCCTCGCTGCCGGCAAGTCGTCGAGCCCTTCGAACAATTGGTCCAGCCACTCCGGGATCGCCGCACCGCAGGCGCGGGCGAACCGCCGGGTCGTAGCGACATTGGACACCGGCAGGATCCCCGGCACGATTTCGGCGTCGATGCCCGCCGCCGCAGCCTCGTCGCGGAAGCGAAGGAAGCTCTCGACCGAAAAGAAGAATTGGGTGATCGCGCGGTCGGCGCCGCAATCGACCTTTCGCCTCAGATTATCGAGGTCGAACTGCCGCGACACCGAGTCCGGGTGGATCTCCGGGTAGGCAGCGACCGAAATGTCGAACGGAGCGACGGCCTTCAGCCCTTCGACCAGCTCTCCCGCATCGCGGTAGCCGTCGGGGTGCGGCTCGTATCTGGCACCGGGCTCCGGCGGGTCGCCGCGAAGAGCGACCAAATGCCTGACCCCCATCTCCCAATAATCGCGAGCGACCTCGTTCACTTGGTCGCGGCTGGCGCCGACGCAGGTCAAATGCGCGGCCGGCGTGAGCCCCGTTTCCTCAAGGATCCGCTTCACGGTCGCGTGGGTTCGCTCGCGGGTGGATCCGCCGGCGCCGTAAGTTACCGAAACGAACCTCGGCTTAAGCGGCTCGAGTGTCTGGATCGACTGCCACAAAGTCTGCGCCATCGTATCCGTCTTGGGCGGGAAGAATTCGAAGCTCACCTCGATGTCGCCGCGAGTCTGAGCGAACAAAGGCTCGTGCTGCCCAAGGCCTTGGAGCGGCTCGCGGTTCATGCCGCTTTGCGCTTCCGCTCGGCAGATTTGACGCCGCGCCAGAGGGTGACTGTGAGCTCGCCGCCTTTGAGGTGCTCGACACCGTGGACCTCAAGCCCGGCGGCAGCGAACCAGCCCGCCATCACTTCGTCGGCGAAGCCGAGACGCAAATGGGCGTCGCGAGCGCGAAGCTCCTCCCGGTCATGAGCGGCGAAATCGATGACCAGCAACGTGCCGCCGGGAGCGAGCACGCGTGCAGCCTCGGCGATCGCGTCGGCCGGCGCATGCGCATAGTGAAGGACCTGGTGGATGATCGCGCAGTCGGCAACGCTGTCGGCCAGCGGGAGGGCATACATATCGCCCTGCCGCAGGCTCGAGCGCACTCCAGCCGTTTCGAGCTTCACCCGCGCCAGCCGAAGCATGTCCGACGACCGGTCGATCCCGATCGCTTCGCTTGCCCGGGGGCCGAACAGCTCGATCATCCGGCCGGTGCCAGTGCCGATGTCGACAAGGGTCCCGAGGCTGGGGCGGCCGAGAGCGCGCTCGATCGCTGCCTCGACCTCGGCTTCCGAGACGTGGAGCGAGCGGATCGAGTCCCAGATATCGGCCTGGGCGGCGAAATAGCGCCCGGCGGCTTCGGCCCGGTCTGCGCGAACTGCATCAAGGCGTACCGAATCTTCTTCGAAGACTGCGCGCGTGCGCTCGTCAGTCCAGGCGTCGAGAAGTTGAAGAAGCGGCCCGGTCCTGGACGAATACGCAATCGCCAGGAAAACCCAGCTCCCCTCCTTGCGGCGCTCGACGATGCCAGCGTCGGCGAGAATCCGGACATGGCGGGAGACCCGTGGCTGGCTCTGGTCGAGCAGTTGCGCGACCTCGCCGACGGACAGCTCCATCCGCGCCAGCAGTGCGAGTATCCTCAGGCGCGTCGGGTCCGACACGGCCTGGAACAGATCGGCGAGTGGGAGCATGGTCATCTAGGCCCCGGCACATATAAAGAAAACTTTATATGGTCAAACGACTCTGGCCTGCTATTAGCGCCAGCGGCCGGGGGGACGCGCGCAATTGCTTCGAAGCGATTGCGCGACCGAACCCTCGCCTGTAATGCCGCGCGCTGGCCTGCGTGATTCGTGCGCCAGGCCGAGCCTAGAGCCTCCGTAGAGGGGCACGATTGAGGGAGTGAAAACGATCATGAAGAAAGTTGCAGTGACCGTTGCGGTCCTCGCGCTCGGCCTTGCCGCCTGCGCGCAGAACGAGGACGCCAACAACACCATGGGTAATGATACGCTCGTCGAGAACGAGGTCGACACCGACATGAACCTCTCGATGGACGAGACGGAAAATGCGGCCGGCAACGCGCTGGACATGGCGAGCAACGCCATCGAGAACGCCGACGAAGCCGTCGGCAATGCCGCCGAAGCAGTCGACAACGCGACCGAGTAAGGTCCGAGTTTCGCTAATGATCAAGGGCCGCATGCCTTCACTGGTGTGCGGCCCTTTTTTATTGGTCCTGATACTTTGTAGCTGCAGCGAGGGCTCCGCGCCTTCCGCGCAGGAAAACGATCAGCTCGACAATGCGGCCGAGATGCTCGACGAGGCGCCCAACGCGCTTTCCGGCATCGACGAAAATGCCCTTGCCCAGAGCAAGAGCAATTCCACCGATCCTCCCCGCTGAAGAGCGCTTCCGCATCGCCGACGCTGCGGTTGCTCCACTCCCACGACCGGTCTAGAGCGCCGCCAAATTCCCTGCGCCGGTCACCGGCTCGCCACCAACGAGAGGAAAGCAGCCCGAATGGCTCGCAAAAAGATCGCCTTGATCGGTTCCGGAATGATCGGGGGCACGCTTGCCCACCTCGCCGCGATGCGTGAGCTCGGCGACATTGTCCTGTTCGACATCGCCGAGGGAATCCCGCAAGGCAAAGCGCTGGATATTGCTCAGGCGGGGCCGGTCGACGGCTTCGACGCCGGCATCAAGGGCACGTCGGATTATGCCGACATCGCCGGCGCCGACGTCTGCATCGTCACCGCCGGAATTCCGCGCAAGCCGGGAATGAGCCGTGACGATTTGTTGGAAATCAACCTCAAGGTGATGAAGGCCGTCGGCGAGGGCATCAAGGCGAACGCCCCCGACAGCTTCGTCATCTGCATCACCAATCCGCTCGATGCGATGGTGTGGGCGCTTCGCGAATTTTCGGGACAGCCGCACAACATGGTGGTCGGAATGGCCGGAGTGCTCGATAGCGCGCGCTTCCGCCATTTCCTGTCGCAGGAGTTCCAGGTCAGCGTCGAGGACGTCACCGCCTTCGTTCTTGGCGGCCACGGCGACACCATGGTTCCGGTCATCGAATATTCCACCGTCGCCGGCGTGCCGATCCCGGATTTGATCAAGATGGGATGGTCGACCAAGGAGCGGATCGACGAAATCGTCAAGCGCACTCGCGGCGGCGGCGGCGAGATCGTCGGGCTTCTGAAGACGGGAAGCGCTTTCTACGCCCCTGCCACCAGCGCGATCGCGATGGCGGAGAGCTATCTCAAGGACAAGAAAAGGGTCCTTCCGGCCGCGGCTCACCTGACCGGCCAATATGGAGTCGACGATTTGTACGTCGGCGTTCCGGTGGTGATCGGCGCCGGCGGAGTCGAGCGCGTGGTCGAGATCGACCTTCAGGGCGAAGCGAAGGACAATTTCAAGACCAGCGTCGATTCGGTGAAGGAGCTTCTCGAAGCCTGCCGGAACATCGACAGCTCGCTTTCGTAAGAGAGATCGAATGAGCATCCTTGTCGACAGCAGCACCAAGGTCATCACCCAGGGGATGACCGGCGACACCGGCACGTTCCACACGCGCCAGGCGCTCGACTATGGCACCAAGATGGTCGCCGGCGTGACCCCCGGCAAAGGCGGGACCGAGCATCTGGGGCTACCTGTGTTCGATACCGTCGCAGAGGCGGTCGAGAAGACCGGGGCGAGCGCCAGCGTCATCTACGTGCCGCCGCCGTTCGCCGCCGATTCCATCCTCGAGGCGATCGAGGCGCAAGTGCCTCTCATCGTCTGCATTACCGAAGGCATTCCCGTCCTCGACATGGTGATGGTCAAGCGCGCGCTTTCCGGCTCTCGGTCGCGGCTGATCGGGCCCAATTGCCCCGGCGTCCTTACCCCCGGCGAGTGCAAGATCGGGATCATGCCCGGCACCATATTCAAGAAGGGCAGCGTCGGTGTCGTCAGCCGCTCCGGCACGCTTACCTATGAAGCGGTGTTCCAGACCACCAACGAGGGCCTTGGCCAGTCGACCGCGATCGGGATCGGCGGCGACCCTGTGAACGGCACCAACTTCATCGACGTGCTGGAATTGTTCCTGGCCGACGGCGAGACCGAATCGATCATCATGATCGGCGAGATCGGCGGAAGTGCGGAGGAGGATGCGGCCCAGTTTATCGCCGACGAGGCCAAGCGCGGCCGAAAGAAGCCGGTCGTCGGCTTCATCGCCGGGCGGACCGCTCCGCCAGGGCGGCGAATGGGCCATGCAGGTGCGATCGTCGCCGGCGGCAAGGGCGATGCGGCAAGCAAGATCGCGGCCATGGAAGCGGCTGGAATTACGGTGTCACCAAGCCCATCTGAGCTTGGAACGACGCTCAAGGAGCTGCTCGCCGCTTAGCGCAATGGCCGACGACCAACCGATCTTCATCGAACCCAAGGAGGGGCCGAGCTGGGCCCGGGCCAATTGGCCCATTGCCGAGCTGGACTCGATCAATCTTGGCCTCGACCCCACCGAGGCGACGATCGAGGTATTCAAGAAGGCTGCTCGCGATGAGGCCGCCGCAACGTTCGCCGACCCCCCGACCGTCCGTCGAGCGGCCGAAGATTCGATCCGGGCGATGATGCTGATCCGCACCTATCGGGTGCGCGGGCATCTCGGCGCCAGGCTCGACCCGCTCGGGCTCCACCATAGTGAACTTCCGGCGGACCTGACGCCCGCTTACCACGGATTTTCCGAAGCCGACCTCAACCGGCAAATCTGGATCGGGGGGGTGCTGGGGTTCGAGCGCGCCTCGATACGCGAGATCGTCGACTGCCTGCAGTCGAACTATTGCGGCACGATCGGCGTCGAATATATGCACATCAACGACCTGGAGGAGCGGCGCTTCATCCAGGAGCGGATCGAAGGCAAGGCCGATACCGTCCAGTTCACGCCCGAAGGCAAGCAGGCGATCCTCGCCAAGGTCATCGAGGGTGAGCAGTGGGAGAAATTCCTCGCCCGCAAATATGTCGGCACCAAAAGGTTCGGCCTCGACGGCGGTGAAAGCGCGATCCCGGCCCTCGAAGCGGTGATCAAATATGGCGGAATGCTCGGTGTCGAGGAGATCGCCGTCGGAATGGCCCACCGCGGGCGGCTCAATGTGCTCTCCAACGTCATGGGCAAGCCGTACCGGGCGATCTTCAGCGAATTCGCTGGCGGAGCGACCAACCCCGCAGACGTCGGCGGCTCGGGTGACGTCAAATACCACCTCGGCACCTCGTCGGACCGCGTCTTCGACGGCGTGAAGGTTCATATTTCGCTGCTTCCCAACCCGTCGCATCTGGAAGCGGTCGACCCGGTCGTGCTCGGCAAGGCGCGAGCGACGATGACGTACAATGGCGACAAGCATGGCAAGAAGGTGCTTCCGCTTCTGCTCCACGGCGACGCGGCCTTCGCCGGACAGGGCGTAGTCGCCGAATGCCTGATGTTCTCGGGGTTGCCGGGCTACGGTACCGGCGGGACGATTCACTTCATCATCAACAACCAGGTCGGCTTTACTACGAGCCCCCAGTTCGCACGCTCGTCGCCCTATCCGTCCGACATCGCCAAATCGATCCAGGCGCCGATTCTCCACGTCAACGGCGACGACCCGGAAGCAGTCACATTTTGCTGCAAGCTGGCGATCGAGTTCCGGCAGACGTTCGGGCGCGACATCGTCATCGACATGTGGTGCTACCGCCGGTTCGGCCACAATGAGGGCGATGAGCCCAGCTTCACCCAGCCGCAAATGTATGCCGCGATCCGCAAGCAGCCGCCGATCAGCGAGATTTACGGCCAGCGGCTGATTGAGGAAGGGGTCGTCGACCAGAAGTGGATCGACGATCACCGCGACTCTTACGTCGAGCATCTGAGCGACGAATTCGAAGGGGCTGCGAACTATCTCCCCAACAAGGCCGACTGGTTCGAAGGCCGGTGGAGCGGCCTCGGCAAGCCCAGCGAGTCGGTTCTTTCCCGGCGCAACACCAACACCGCGGTCTCCCGCGAGGAGCTTCGCGACGTCGGCCAGGCACTGACGATCGTCCCGGACGGTGTCCGAATCCACAAGACCCTTCAGCGGGTGCTCGATGCCAAGAAGGCGATGTTCGATAGCGGCGAGGGCTTCGACTGGTCGACGGCCGAAGCGCTCGCTTTCGGCACTTTGCTGGCGGAGGGTCATAACGTCCGTCTGTCCGGGCAGGATAGCGGCCGCGGCACGTTCAGCCAGCGCCACGCGGTGTGGGTCGATCAGGAAAGCGGCGAGAAATACATCCCGCTCAATTCGATCGAGGGCGGCCGCTTCGAGGTTCGCGACAGTCCTTTGTCGGAGTTTGGCGTGCTTGGCTTCGAATATGGCTATTCGCTCGCCGACCCGACGACCTTGGTGTGCTGGGAAGCCCAGTTCGGCGACTTCGCCAACGGCGCCCAGACCATCATCGACCAGTTCATCGCTTCCGGCGAAGCCAAATGGCTTCGCGCAAGCGGCCTGGTGATGCTTCTTCCGCACGGGTTCGAAGGCCAGGGGCCGGAGCATAGCTCGGCCCGGCTCGAGCGCTACCTGCAGCTTTGCGCCCAGGACAATATGCAGGTCGCCAACTGCACCACCCCGGCCAATTATTTTCACATCCTGCGGCGGCAAATGCTTCGGCCGTTCCGAAAGCCACTGATCCTGATGACCCCCAAGTCGCTGCTCCGCCACAAGCTTGCGGTCTCCGCGGTAAGCGAGTTCACCGCCGACAGCCATTTCATGCGCATCCTCAGCGACCTGAGCGCGCCGGCAGCCGGGGAAACGCGCCGGCTCGTGCTGTGCTCGGGAAAGCTCGCCTACGAATTGATGGAGGCCCGCGACAAGTCCGGGGACCGCGGCACAGAGATCGTGAGGATCGAGCAGCTTTACCCGTTCCCGTCCGAGCCTCTGGTCGCTCGGCTCAAAGCGATGACGAAGCTCGAAGAGCTGGTCTGGTCGCAGGAAGAGCCTCAAAACAACGGCGCCTGGTTCTTCGTAAATCCGCTTGTGGAAGAGTGCCTGGCCGAAGCTGGCTTTGCCGGAATGCGGCCCCGATATGCGGGCCGCGATGCGTCGGCTTCGCCGGCAACCGGCCTTGCCAAGCGGCACGCCGCGGAGCAGGCGGCCTTGATCGCCGGCGCTCTGGGGCATAGCAGCCCGGCACAGTCGAAGCCCGCCCGGCGCGCCTCATAGGAACCAGGGGAGTGATATGCCCACTGACGTGAAAGTCCCGACTCTTGGGGAGTCGATCACCGAGGGTACGCTCGCTCAGTGGCTGAAGAAGGCCGGCGAAACCGTCGCCGCCGACGAGCCGATCGCCAGCCTTGAGACCGACAAGGTGACCGTCGAGGTCCCGGCACCAGCCGCTGGAGTTCTGTCGGAGACTCTTGTCGAGGAAGGCGCGACGGTCGAGGTCGGCGCGATCATCGCCCGTATCGACGAGAATGGCGAAGCGGCAGCTCCGGCCGACAAGGGCACGGAGACGGCCCCGGTCAATCCCGCGGGCGCAGGCGAGAACCCCGAGCTCAGGGAAAAGGATCAGGCGCCCGAGCCTGGTCCGGACGACGAAAAGCCGTCGGGCGAAGAACCGTCGCCGAGCGACGATCACATCATGACCATGTCCCCCGCAGTCCGCCGTGCAGTGCTCGAGCACCATGTCGACCCGACCAGGATCAAGGGCACGGGCAAGGACGGGCGGCTGACCAAGGACGACGTGCTGGCCGCCGTCCAGGCGCAGAAGGGCGGTGCCCAACCGGAGGCGAAGGCCTCGGAGCCGGCAGCCCCTGCCCCGGCGGCCGCGCCTGCACCGGCACCGGCACCGAAGGCTGATTCCACCGGTGAAAGGCGCGAAGAGCGGGTGCGAATGTCGCGCCTCCGCCAGACCGTGGCCAAGCGGCTCAAGGATGCCCAGAACAGCGCCGCGATTCTGACGACCTTCAACGACGTCGACATGTCGGCGGTGATCGAGGCTCGAAGCCGCTACAAGGAGCTGTTCGAAAAGAAGCACGGGATCCGGCTCGGCTTCATGGGCTTCTTCGTCAAAGCGGTGGCGCTGGCGATCCGGGATGTGCCGTCGGTCAACGCCTATATCGAGGGCGAAGAGATCGTCTATCACGACTATCTCGACGTCTCGATCGCGGTTTCCGCGCCCAAGGGTCTGGTGGTCCCGGTGGTCCGCAACGCGCAGGCAATGAGCTTTGCCGAAATCGAAAAGACGATCGCCGACTTCGGCAAGAGGGCCAAGGACGGCTCGCTTACGGTCGACGAGATGCAGGGCGGCACCTTCACGATTTCCAACGGCGGCGTGTTCGGGTCGCTTCTGTCGACCCCGATCATCAACCCGCCGCAGTCGGCGGTTCTTGGAATGCACCGTATCGAGGAGCGCCCGGTCGCTGTGGACGGCCAAGTCGTGATCCGGCCGATGATGTATCTCGCTTTGTCCTACGACCATCGGCTGGTCGACGGCCGCGAGGCGGTGACCTTCCTGGTGCGATTGAAGGAAGCGATCGAGGACCCGACCCGGCTGCTGATCGATCTTTAGGAATAGATGATGGCTGATTACGACTTCGACGTCCTGGTGATTGGCGCCGGCCCCGGCGGCTACGTCGCGGCTATCCGCGCCGCTCAGCTGGGGCTGAAAACCGCCTGCGCCGAAAGCCGCGAGACGCTTGGCGGCACCTGCCTCAACGTCGGCTGCATTCCGTCCAAGGCGCTGCTCCACGCGTCCGAACTGTTCGATGAAGCGGCGCACGGCACCCTTGCCAAATGGGGGATCAAAGCCGGCAATGTGGAGCTTGATCTCGACGCCATGCATTCGAGCAGGCTAGAGGCGATCAAGGGCCTGACCGGCGGAATCGAGTTCCTGTTCAAGAAGAACAAGATCGAATGGCTGAAGGGCCAGGCGAGCTTCGAGGACGCGCACAAGGTGAAGGTTGGCGATCGCACTGTCACGGCGAAGGACATTGTCATCGCCACCGGATCGTCGGTCACCCCGCTGC
>JACDCV010000117.1 GCA_013817375.1 Sphingomonas sp. | reverse complement strand
ATTGCGAGGTGACCGCCCCTTCGATCGTCCAGTGGCCGCTATTGTGCACCCGCGGCGCGATCTCGTTGACGATCGCTCCGTCGGCGGTCGCAAAGAATTCGACGGTGAGAACCCCGACATGGCCCAGGTCTTGCGCAATCCGGCTTGCGGCCCGGATCGCTTCGTCCCGGTGCCACTCCACCATCTCGCCCGCCGGCACAGTCGAGCTTCGCAAAATGCCGTTTTCATGAATGTTTAGCGGAAGGTCCCAGGTGGCGATCGTCCCGTCGACGCCCCGCGCGAGCACGACCGAAAATTCGCAGTCGAACTTCACCTTTGCCTCGGCGACCGCAGGTGCTCGGCCGATCGATTCCCAGGCGTGGACGACGGAGCCGGTCCGGTCCGCCCACGCCTGCCCCTTGCCGTCATAGCCCAGGCGGCGAGTCTTGAGCACCAAAGGAGCCCCGAGCTGCCGTTCGGCGGCGAGCGCGTCTTCCTCGCTATCGACCCTGGCCCAGGCTCCGACCCGGGCGCCAGTGCCATGGATGAACTCTTTCTCTTTGCCCCGGTCCTGCCCGACCTGGAGCGAGGCAACGCCTGGACGAAGCTTGTGGGCGATTGCCTCCAGCGAGGCAGCCGGCACATTCTCGAACTCGTAGGTGGCGACATCGACCGAGTCGGAAAAGCGGCGAAGGGCTTCGACATCGTCATATTCGGCGCGGGTGAATTCGGCTGCAACGTCGGCGGCGCACGGACCCTCGCCGGGTTCGAATATATGACAGCGATAGCCGAGCTGCGCAGCTGCGACGGCAAGCATCTTCCCAAGCTGGCCACCGCCGATGATCCCGATGATTGAGCCCGGCGCGAGCGTCATTCGGGCGATTCGGCGACCGAAGCTGTCTGGGTGGCGCGGTGCTCGTCGAGACGCGTCGCGAGCTGTTCGTCGCCGAGCGCAAGTATCGAGGCGGCGAGAAGCGCGGCGTTGATTGCGCCCGCTTTTCCGATGGCAAGAGTGCCGACCGGAACCCCGGCAGGCATCTGAACGATCGACAGCAGGCTATCCATGCCCTTGAGCGACTGGCTTTCGACCGGCACTCCCAGGACCGGCAGTGCCGTCATCGACGCCGCCATTCCGGGCAAGTGAGCCGCTCCGCCAGCACCGGCGATGATCACCTTCAGGCCCCGGTCCCGCGCACTCTGCGCGTAATCGTAAAGCCGCTTGGGGGTGCGATGCGCCGAAACGACCTTCGTCTCGTGAGCGATTCCAAGCTGGTCGAGCAGATCGGCAGCGTGCCGCATCGTCTCCCAGTCGGACCTGCTGCCCATGATTATGCCAACCTCAGGTCCGGGCATTCGCGCCTTCCAATCAATCGCCGAAGCCAAGCGTTTAGGAAGCCGTCGCACTGTTCGCAATCAGGACAGCCGATTCGGCCAGATTTTACGCCAACGCGATTCGGGTTATGCCGACGCCCATGACGGAGGGGGCAACCGAGTCGCCGGAGGCGGGCGCGACCGAAGAGGTCGACATGCTGCGCGAGAAAATCGCGCGGCTCGAGGAGCGCGTTCGATCGCTGGACCAGCTCGCTCATCAGGACCCGCTTCTTCACTTGCCCAACCGCCGCGGCTTCCTTCGCGAGCTCAAGTCGCTGATTGCCCGGGTCACCCGATATGGCGAGAGCGCGGCAATGCTGTTCGTCGACATCGATGGGCTCAAGCGAATCAACGACAGCTACGGCCACAAGGCAGGAGACGACGCTTTGGTCCACGTCGCGACCTTGCTTAGCGGCGGAATACGCCAGAGCGATTGCGTCGCTCGCCTGGGTGGTGACGAATTCGGGATCCTGCTCGCCCACGCAGATAGCGAGAGTGCCCACGAGACCGCCGGCCGGCTCGCGGATCTGATCGGCCGCAGCGAAAGCAGCTGCGACGGCAATTCGCTCCCGCTCGGGGTTGCAATCGGCCTGACCATGATCGGCAAGGACGACACGCCCGACGCGGTGATCGCCCGCGCCGACACCGCGATGTACCGCGAAAAGTCGGCGGCCTAGCGCTCGTTCAGATAGTAACTGTCGATGGTGCTGAGGTCGTCGGCAAGCTCGTAGACGAGCGGCTGTCCGGTCGGGATCTCGACCCCGACGATGTCATCGTCGCTGATATTCGACAGATGCTTGACCAGCGCCCGGATCGAATTGCCGTGGGCCGAGATCAGCACCCGCTGGTTCGACCGTAGCGACGGGGCAATAGCTTCCTCCCAATAAGGAAGAACTCGCTCGATCGTGTCCTTTAGGCTCTCGCTGGCCGGCACCTGGACGCCGTCGTAGCGGCGGTCGGCGCTGACATCATAGCGGCTGTCCGCGTCGAGCGGCGGCGGCGGAATGTCGAAGGAGCGGCGCCAGATCTTGACCTGCTCGTCGCCGACCTTGTCGCGCATCTCCTGCTTGTTGAAGCCGGTCAGCCCGCCATAATTGCGCTCGTTCAAGCGCCAATGCTTGTGAACCGGGAGCCACAGCCGGTCCATCTGCTCGAGCGCAATATTGAGCGTTCGAATGGCGCGGGTGAGAAAGCTGGTGAAGCAGACGTCGAAGTCGAGGCCGCGGTCGCGCATCAGCTCGCCGGCTTCATTGGCCTCGGTGACGCCTTTTTCGGACAGGTTGACGTCCCACCAGCCAGTGAAGCGGTTCTCGAGATTCCATTGCGACTGGCCGTGGCGAATGAGGACCAGCTGAGGCATCAGGCGTCGACCTTCTCGCCCTTCGACTTCTCCGCAGTGGCGGTCTTCAGCTCGGGCAAGATGGCGTGAAGAGCATCCAGGCAGCCGCGGGCGAGATGCTTCGAACGCTCCGGCGACCAGCCGTAGAGCGGGTCGGGAAGGTCGATATTGTCCTTGAATGGCATTTCGAGGGTCATCGACACACAGCCATAGCGCTCGGCGAGCTGGGTAGTGGACATCGACATGTTGGCTTCGCCGGGCCTGGCAATCTCGTAGCCCTGCCGGGTCTGGAAGTCGGGCGAGAGGCGCTCGAGAGTTTCGCTGAAAGTCTTGAACAATCGAGTCTGGCGCTCCGTGAGCGACGGAATGCCCTCGAAGCCGGCGAGGAAGTTCGCCGGAATTGCCTCGTCGCCGTGAATGTCCATCGCAAAGTCGACACCGGTCTCGTCCATCGCGTTGCGGACGCACAGGACTTCGGGGCTCTTTTCGGCCGACGGCGCGTGCCATTCGCGGTTGAGGTTCACTCCGGCGGCATTGGTGCGAAGATGGCCCCGGCGCGAGCCGTCGGGGTTCATGTTGGGAACGACTCGGAGCGTGCACTCGGTCAGAAGCACACGGCTGACCGGGTCGTCCGGGTCGGTGAGCTTTTCGAGCGCGCCTTCCATCCACCATTCAGCCATCGATTCGCCTGGATGCTGGCGACCGTAGAGCCAGACGTTGATAGCGCCCTCACCGAACGTCAGGCAGTCGATGTCCTGACCGTCGAGCGACTTTCCGAGCGACGAGTAGGATACTCCGGGAAGCGAGGCGACGGACGAGATCAGATCGTGGTGCCGCTCCATCGAATAAGGCGCGAAATAGGCGATCCAGACAATGTCTTCGTCCGGGGTGAAGCGGATCGTCAGGACGCCCTCATCGTAGCTGGTGCCCTCGATACGGAGCCATTCCTGGCGGTCCGCTGAAACACAGGCGCGATAGTCGGGCCAGCCTTTTGGATAGGCAGAGCCCCCGCAATTGGTGATCTTCAGAATCACCTCTCGGCCGTTGCTGCCGGCGAGGCGGAAGTGGAACCATTGGTAGAAGTCCGACAGATGGTCCTTGACGATCTCCAGCTCGGCGCTGTCGCTGTTTTGGCTGACGACTCGGATGTTGCCCGCGTCGAACGCGCTCGAAATCGTGATTGGCATGGACCTCGCTCGAAATATCGTCGGAAAAAAGCTGCGGGACTGATAGCTGAAATCGCCGCGCCCGCAACCACGGGGGGAGCTGGTGGTGGCCGCGGGCTGGCCTCGCCATTCGACCTCGGCTAGCGGCTTCGTCCAATGAGCAAGATTCCAGTCCTGGTCACCGGCGGCGCCGGCTACATCGGAAGTCACGCTTTGCTGGCGCTGAGGGACCGCGGCTGGCCCGTCGCCGTCATTGACGATCTGTCCACCGGCACCCGCGAGATCGTGCCCGAGGGCGTCCCTTTCTATGAAGGCGGCATCGCCGACGCCGATCTGCTCAGGCGGATTTTTGCCGAGCAGAAGATCCAGGCGATCATGCATTTCGCCGGCTCGATCGTCGTTCCCGAAAGTATTGAGAAGCCGCTCGATTATTATCGTAACAATACGATCGCGACCCACTCGCTGATCTCGGCCGCGGTGGCATGCGGCGTGAAGCACATCCTCTTTTCCTCCACCGCCGCTGTCTATGGCGCTCCCGAACATGTGCCGGTCGATGAACAGGAGCCGACGCAGCCGATCAATCCCTACGGCGCATCGAAGCTGATGACCGAGCGAATGCTGGCCGACTGCGCGGCGGCCTATCCGTTCAATTATGGCGCTCTTCGCTATTTCAACGTGTCCGGCGCCGACCCCGACGGCCGCTCCGGGCAGATCGGCAAAGGATCCACCCATTTGATCAAGGTCGCGGTCGAAGCCGCCACCGGCAAGCGCGATCATGTCGATGTGTTCGGGAGCGATTACGATACGCCAGACGGCACCTGCGTTCGCGATTATATTCACGTCAGCGATCTTGCCGATGCTCACGTGCTTGCGCTCGAGCGGCTGATCGCCGAGCCGCAAGAGAATCTCCTTCTCAACTGCGGCTACGGTCGCGGGCTGTCCGTGCTCGAGGTGCTCGATGCGCTCGACCGCGAGGTCAATCAGGAAATCCGGCGCGAGATGAAACCGCGGCGCGCAGGCGACCCGCCGGAGCTAATTGCCTCCAATCGCCGGCTTGTCGAGACTCTGGAGTGGAGCCCGCGCTTCAACGGCATCGACACGATCATTCGTCATGCGCTCCAGTGGGAGCGCAAGCTGGCGGAAGGGCGGGCGATCCCCCCTTCGCGCGCTTAGCCTTTGTTTACCGCGCCGCGCCTATAGGGTGGGGATGGCGCGAACCTATCTTGTCGCGGTGCTTCTGCTCGGGCTCTTCGCTTCGCTTCTGCCGGACAGTGCTGCGCTGCCCACCAACGCATCCGCCGCCCTTGCGGAGAAGGCGCCCGACGACCTCGTCACCGTGCCCGAGCCTCCGGTTTTTGCCAGCTCCGTCGGCCATGCGCCGGTCGAACTCGAACGCAGCAGCGACGGCCATTTCTACGCGGACGTCGAGGTCAACGGGCAGCCGATCCGCTTCCTCGTCGATACCGGAGCGTCAACGGTCGCGCTTTCGCGCGAGGACGCGCGGCGGGCCGGGCTGGCGGCGTCCATCTCCATGCCGAACATTGTCGGCCAGGGGGCGAGCGGCGCCGTTCATGGCGAGATCGTGATCCTGGAACGAGTGACGCTCGGCGGCGCGCAGGTTGCCGACATGCCGGCACTGGTGCTCGATTCGGGCGCACAATCACTGCTCGGCCAGAGTTTCCTGAGCAAGTTCGGATCGGTCGAGATTCGCGGCGACAGGATGGTCCTGCAGTAAGCGGCGCCGCGTTCGGCCGATTGATTGGCCAGCGGGCGCTTTTTACCCGCTGCTGGTCGAAATCGGCTAGCACCAAGCCTCCCCCATCGCGAGCCTGCGCACCGCAATGACCATCGGCCGCTTCCTCCTTGCCCCTCTTGCCGCCGCGCTTCTTGGAGGCGCTGCTCCGACAGCGTCGTCCGGCGAGACCGCCGCGCAGCGGGTGCGCGCGGACGTCGAGTTCCTTGCAAGCGATCTCCTCGAAGGCCGCGATACCGGCTCGCGCGGCTATGACATTGCTGCCGCTTTCGTCGCATCGCAATTCCGCTCGATCGGACTGAAGCCGGGCGGCACCGGCGGCAGCTGGTATTTGCAGGTTCCGTTCCGCCGCGCAGTCCTCGACGGCGAGCCCAAGGCGATGCTGACGATCGGCGGGCGAGCGCTGCGACTCGCCAACGGAACCGACTTTTCGGTGGCGCCGAGCGTGACCCGGCAGGTTCGAAGCGTGAGTGCGCCGCTGGTTTTCGCCGGTCACGGAATCAGCGACGCGCGGGTGGGGATCGACAATTATGCGGGCCTCGATGTCCGCGGGAAAATAGTCGTAGTGGTCCAGGGTACGCCGTCCGGACTTCCAAGCGAGATCTCGGCGCATCTGAAGTCGGTCAAGGGGCTGACCGCCAGCGGTAAAGGCGCGGCCGGGCTGGTGCAGATATCGGGCACCGCCGACGGCCCCAGCCGACTGACGCGCATGGACCGGCCGGTCGTCGATTGGGTCGACCCGGCCGGACGGACCTCGAGCCAAGCGAGCCGGCTCGGTCTCAATGCGGCAATCTCTAGGCCGGTCGCCGAACGGCTTTTCGCCGCAGCCCGCCAGGATCTGTCGAAGGTGCTTCAAGGGAATGCTTTGACGGTTCGAGGCTTCGATCTGCCGGCGCGGCTAAGTCTCAGCGACAGA
>JACDCV010000116.1 GCA_013817375.1 Sphingomonas sp. | reverse complement strand
GCAGCTCATACTGGCTAAGCCCGGAGGCCCGGGACGCGCTCGGAAGGTCATAGTCGAGCTCGACCCAGTCGCCTTCCCTGAGGTCCTGCGCGGCGTCGCAGCCCAGCGCAATCAGGTCCATCGACACGCGCCCCAGCACCGGCAGCGCGAACTCGCCGGCAAAGGCGCTTCCGCTCGACGAAAAGCCGCGAAGAAAACCGTCGGCATAGCCGAGGTTGACGATCGCCGCCTCCAGGTCCGCCTCGGCCTCGAAGGCGCCGCCATAGCCGCAGCGTTCGCCCGCCCGGATGGTCCGCCGCTGGACGATTTGGGCCTCGACCCGAACCACCTGGCGGATGTGGCCCTGCGCCTCGGCGCGCGGGATTCCGCCATAGAGTGACAGCCCGGGCCGGACGAGATCGAAGCTATAATCCGGCCCCAGACAGATGCCTGCGGAATTGGCGAGGCTGTATCGCTTTGCCGCGATCACGGTCGCGACATCTGAAAACTGCTCCAGCTGCCGGGCGTTGCTGCTCCTGTCCTCGTCGGCACAGGCGAGATGGCTGTGCAGAGTGTCGATCGACAGTCCGTCGAGCGCCGCCGTTTCCTCCGCCCTGAGCCCCAGCCGGTTGATCCCGGTGTCGATCATCACGTCGCATGGTCGGCCCGGTGCGACCTGCTTCCACCGCTCCACCTGCGCGACGCTGTTGAGCACCGGCCGAGCGCTCGAAACCAAGGCCGCCTCGACATCCTCGCTCGCCGGCCCGTGAAGCACCACGAGCGACGAGTCTCCCGGGACCTCGCCGGCTTCCGCCGCTTCGGCATAGGTGGAAACGAAGAAGGTCCGGCAGCCCGCCTCGTGAAGCGCCGCCATCACGTCGATTGCGCCAAGCCCGTAACCGTCGGCCTTGATCGCGGCCCCGGCGGGCACGCCCGCGCGATCCTGAAGCCATCGCCAATTGTGCTGCAGCGCAGCTCGGTCGAGCGTCAGTCGGAGCGGGCGGTGCATCCCGGGGGCCTAGCCGCGCTGTTCCTGCGCGTCGAGATTGGCCTTCGCCTGCTCCCAGTCGCGGCCGTCGAACGGCACCACCTCCAGCTCGACAGGCTCGTCGAGGCAATGACAGTTGACGCTCCACGAACCGGGGTGCGAGCGCGGCTGGTAGAAGCTCTTCACTCCGCAACTGCGGCAGAACAGATGCTCGGCGGCGCCTGTGCCGAAGCGATAGCTCGACAGCGAGTCGCGCCCGGCGACGAGCTCGAACTTCTCGTGCGGAACGTCGAGGTGAAGATAGCCCGTCATCCGGCAGATCGAGCAATTGCAGTCGATCGCCGGCACCGGCGGCTCGGGCAGCTCGGCCTCGAACCGGACCGCCCCGCAATGACAGCCGCCGCTCGCTCTCATTTTTTATTCGACGGTGACGCTCTTGGCGAGATTGCGCGGCTGGTCGACGTCGGTGCCCTTGAGGACGGCCGTATGATAGGCCAGCAGCTGCACCGGCGCCGCATAGACGATGGGAGCGATCAGCGGGTGGACCTGCGGCATTTCGATCGTCGCGATGCAACCCTCGCCCGCCTGCTCGAGCCCCTTTGAATCGCTGATCAGCACGATCTTCCCGCCCCGCGCCCGCACTTCCTGCATATTGCTGACGGTTTTCTCGAACAATGGCCCCGACGGCGCGAGAACGATCACCGGAACGTTGTCGTCGATGAGCGCGATCGGCCCGTGCTTCATCTCCCCCGCCGCATAGCCCTCGGCGTGGATGTAGCTGATTTCCTTGAGCTTCAGCGCGCCTTCCAGGGCCATTGGATAATAAGGGCCCCGACCGAGATAGAGAACGTCGCGAGCAGGCGCTATCAAATGCGCCATCGCCGCTATGTCGTCGTCGTGGCCAAGCGCCGCGTTGAGCGCCGCCGGCGCCTGCTGAAGGCTGTCGACCACAATCCTTTCCTCGTCCCGGTCCATCCGTCCGCGGGCTATGGCGAGGTTCGCCGCAAGTGCCGCAAGCACCGCAAGCTGGCAGGTGAACGCCTTGGTCGAGGCGACTCCGATCTCCGGGCCTGCGTGCGTTGGAAGAAGCAGATCGGCTTCGCGAGCCATTGAGCTGGTCGGGACATTGACGACGACGGCGATGCGCTGGTCCTGCGCCTTGGCATGGCGAAGCGCGGCGAGGGTGTCGGCGGTCTCTCCGGACTGGCTGACGAACAGCGCCAGAGCGCCCGGCTCCAGGACCGGGTCGCGGTAGCGAAACTCGGACGCGACATCGATATCGACCGGGACCCGGGCGAACTGCTCGATCCAATATTTGGCGACCAGCCCGGCATAAAAGCTTGTCCCGCAGGCGACGATGGTCAGCCGATCGACCGCCGCCAGGTCGAAACCCGCGTCGGGAAGCGCGACCTCGCCCTCGAATGGCCGGATATAGCTCTGGAGAGTCTGGGCAACCACGATCGGCTGCTCGAAAATCTCCTTTTGCATATAATGGCGGTAATTGCCCTTCTCGACCGGTGCGGACGAGGCTCCCGACTGGACGATCTCGCGCTCGACCGGCTCATTGTCGCGATCGAAAATCTCGATCCGGTCGCGCTTGACGACCGCCCAATCGCCTTCGTCCAGATAAGCGATCCGCTGCGTCCAGGGCGCGACCGCAATCGCATCGGAGCCGAGATA
The DNA here is from genome assembly GCA_013817375.1 of Sphingomonas sp. Lineage (GTDB taxonomy): Bacteria > Pseudomonadota > Alphaproteobacteria > Sphingomonadales > Sphingomonadaceae > Sphingomicrobium. The sequence continues at coordinate 3,956 of JACDCV010000116.1, read as the reverse complement.
ATTTTCCCCGTCGCCATAACCGACCGTCAGCGGCGCACCCATCCTGGCGCCGATCACCAGGTCCGGATGGTCGCGGAACAGGAAGGCGATTGCGAAAGCGCCCTGAAGCTGCGGGAGAACCGCGGCGACGGCATCCTGCGGCGACATCCCCTCCTCGATTGCACGAGCGACGAGGTGTCCGACGACCTCGGTGTCGGTTTCGCTCTCGAACTTGCGCCCCTGGGCGATCAGCGCGTCGCGGAGCGGCTTGAAATTCTCGATAATTCCGTTGTGAACCAGGGCCACGGGGCCGACGATGTGCGGGTGCGCATTATCGACGGTGGGGGCGCCGTGGGTGGCCCAACGCGTGTGTGCGATGCCGACGGTCCCGGCCAGCGGATTGGCCTCGAGCTCCTGGCCCAGATTGCCAAGCTTGCCCTCGGCGCGACGGCGGACCAACTCCCCGCCCTCGATCGTGCAGACCCCGGCTGAATCATAGCCGCGATATTCCAGGCGCTTGAGGCCCTCGAACAGCCGCCCCGCGACCTCCTGCTTGCCGACGATGGCGACGATTCCACACATTATTCGGCGGCCTTCCTGGTCATTCGCTCGCGAAACCGCCGGGCCCAGCCGGCCAGCCCTTTCTGCTCGCTTCGCTCGACAGCAAGGCTGTCCGCCTCGACGTCGCTGGTAATCACCGATCCGGCGCCGACGATTGCCCCGTCACCGATCGTGACCGGAGCGACAAGAGCGGTGTTGGAGCCGATAAACGCACCCTCGCCGATGATTGTCCGATACTTGCCGAACCCGTCATAATTGCAGGTGATCGTACCGGCGCCGATGTTCGCGCCGCTGCCGATCTCGGCGTCGCCGACATAGGACAGATGGTTGACCTTCGCTCCGGCGCCGACACTGGCTTTCTTCAGCTCGACGAAATTGCCGACCTTCGAGCCCTCGGCCAGACTTGTCCCGGGCCGGATGCGGGCGAACGGTCCGATGATCGCCCGGGCGCCGATCACCGCCCCCTCGATATGGCTGAACGCCTTGATCGTCGCGCCTTCGGCGACCTTGACGCCGGGTCCGAACACGACGTGAGGCTCGACGGTGACGTCGCGGGCAAGCCTGGTGTCGAACGCGAACCAGACGCTTTCCGGGTCAATCAGGGTCGCACCTTCATGAAGCACCTGCTCGCGGCGGCGGCGCTGCCATTCCAGCTCGAGATGGGCAAGCTCGGCGCGGCTGTTGACGCCTGCGGTCTCATAAGGGTCGCCTTCGATCACCACCGCCCCCCGCCCTTCGGCGGCGGCAATGTTGACCACGTCGGGCAGATAATATTCGCCGGCGGCATTGTCGTTCTTCACCTCGGCCAGCCAGCGGAACAGGTCTTTGGCCCCGACCGCCATCATCCCCGAGTTGCACATGCGCACTTCGCGCTCTTCCTGGGTGGCGTCGCGATATTCGACCATCTTGGCGATCCGGTCGCCTTGCCCAAGGATGATCCGGCCGTAGGCGCCCGGGTCCTCGGGCTTCGAGGCAAGAACCACCACTCCCGGGCTATCGTCGCCGCCAAGCCGCTCAAGCATCCGGTTAAGAGTCGCCGCATCGACGAAGGGCGTGTCGCCGTAGAGGATGAGAACCGCGCCGGCATAACTTTCCAGCGACTGCTTTGCCTGAAGGACGGCGTGACCCGTTCCCTTCTGCTCCGACTGGTGAGCGACGCTGACGTCGCGGCCGCTAAGCGCCTTTTCGACCTGGTCGCGGCCCTTGCCGACTACGACCACGCGCCTTGCCGCGCCAAGGCCATCGACGGCGTCCAGCAAATGGAGGAGCAACGGCCTCGACGCGATCGGGTGGAGCACCTTGTGCGTGTCGGATCGCATTCGGGTGCCTTGCCCGGCAGCGAGGATCACAACGGCAAAATCCGGCACTCGGCTCATCCTTCGCAGGGGAATGGCACGGCCGACAGGTCAGAGCCAATCAAAAAGGGCGGCCAAATGGCCGCCCTTGAAGAGGAAAGTCGCAAGAGTCCGATCAGAAGGACCCGTAAGCCTCGTTCCCGACAAAGCCCATCTTTTCGACCTGCGCGCGCTTGGTGACCGCGAGCACTTCATCGACCAGCGCGTAGCGAGCGTTGGGCTCTGGCTGGAGGTGAAGCTCCGGAACCGGGTCCATCTGCTGGGTCGCGTCGAGGTACAGGCGAAGCTGCTGCGCCGACACTGGCGAGCCGTTCCACAGAATCTGGTTGGCCGCGGTGACGACCACCTTGTTCTTCACAGGATCGATCGGCGGCGGGTTCAACTGGTCCTGGTTCTGCGGAAGATCCAGCTTCACCGCGTGCGACTGCACCGGGATGGTGATGATGAACATAATCAGCAGCACCAGCAGAACGTCGATCAGCGGGACAACATTCATGTCCATCATCGGCTCGCCTTGCCGATTATCGCTGGTCATCTGCATCGCCATTGCGAAAAACTCCTAGTTTGCTCGGTAGCCTGCCTGCGGGGGCGGCTCCGAAATGAAGCCGATCCGCGCGAAGCCTGCGCGCTGCATTGTGAAGATGGCGCCGCCGATGCACCTGTACGGAGTGTCCACGTCGCCGCGGATATGCGCCTCGGGCATCGTTTCTTCGGTCAGGTTCTCGACACCGCCGACTTTGGTGATTTCCTCTTCAAGCTTGCCGACAGCGCGATTGAGCAGCTCCTCGCTATCGACCTTCGTCAGGTTCCAATAAACTTCGCAACTGCTTCCGGGCCCGCCACGAACCGTCAGCGAGACGTTTTCCGGCTTCGTCGTTGTCGGCTCGTAGCGAACGTTCGGCAACTCGATCGGCACCGTCTGGATGATGATCGGGACGGTGACCAGGAAAATGATCAGCATCACCAGCATCGTGTCCGCAAGCGGGATCACATTGATGTCGGAGATGGCGTCTTCTTCATCGCCTTCACCGGGGGGGCCTACACTCATTCCCATCGATACTAAGCCTTCATTCCAGGGGGCCGTGAATACCGGGCCGCGTCGAAGCGGCCCGGCCGTTCCGTCTTAGGTGGTCGGAGTATTCGCGCTCGTCTGGGTCGCACCGGTGCGGAGCGGCTGATTGCCACCCGGGTTTCCGGCAGTGGTTGTGCGAGCAGTTCCCGACTTGTTCGCAGCGGCACCGTCGCCGAAGCGCGGCTTCACCGCACCGTTGGACATCAGATAGCCGTGAAGGTCGTTCGTGAAGGCCGCGAGGTCCTCCATGATCGATTTGTTGCGGCGGATCAGCCAGTTGTAGGCAAGCACCGCCGGAACCGCGACGACCAGACCAAGAGCGGTCATGATCAGAGCCTCTCCGACCGGGCCGGCAACGGCGTCGATCGATGCCTGGCCTGCCGCGCCGATCTTGATGAGCGCCCGGTAGATGCCGATGACGGTTCCGAACAGACCGATGAACGGAGCGGTCGAGCCGACCGTCGCGAGGAAGGCAAGGCCTTCGGAAAGACGGTTTCCGATGGCGCCCTGGCTTCGCTGGAGGCTGTTGGCCATCCAGTCGTGCTGGTCGACCGGATCAGTCAGCTTGCCATGCTGCTCCTGAGCGACGAGCGCGTCGTCGACGATCGCCCGGTAGGCGCTCTTGTCATCGAGCTTGGTTGCAGCTTCGCGAAGATCGCGCGAGTTCCAGAAGCTCGAGCGGACCTTGCGGCCCTGCGCGATGATCTTCTGCTGCTGCATCAGCTTTGTGAAGAGGATGTAGAAGGAGATGATCGACATGCCCACCAGGATGATGAACACCGTCCAGGCGATGATTCCGCCCTGCTGGAGAGCTGGCCACAGACCGTAGGGATTCTCTCCGGCTGGAGCCGCAGCAGCTGCTGCTGTGAGTTGGAGAAATGCCATATTCGTCTACTTTCCTCTGATGAACTGCTGGAACTGCCGTCTATTGGAGACGCCAGGTAATCCTCTGCGAATACGTATCGGTCGTAGGTTGGCCGTTACTTAAC
>JACDCV010000007.1 GCA_013817375.1 Sphingomonas sp. | reverse complement strand
GCTTCGAAAAGCGCTCCCGCTAAGAAGGCTCCGGCCAAGAAGGCGAAATCGAAGTAGGGAAACCTGTCCGCCTGAGCTTGTCGAAGGCTGGTCGTTCCTCTTAAGCCTGCAAAGATGGACCGTGGGGCTTCGACAGGCTCAGCCCGAACGGCTGTGGGGGGATCAATGCCGGCTCAAGGCCAAGCGCGAATTGCCGTTCTGCTGCCCTGCTACAATGAAGAAGCGACCATCGGGGCGACGGTCGAGGGTTTCCGCTCGGCGCTCCCGAATGCCATTGTCTACGTCTACGACAACAACAGCCGCGACCGCACATGCGAAATCGCTGCGGAGGCGGGCGCCGTCGTCCGCTCCGAACGTCAGCAGGGCAAGGGCCACGTGGTCAGGCGCATGTTCGCCGATATCGACGCCGATGTGTACATCATGGCCGACGGCGACCTCACCTACGACCCGCAGTCGGCGCAAGCCATGGTCGAGCTGCTATTGGCCGAGCGGTTCGACATGGTCGTCGGAACTCGCAAGCACGAGGCGGCGGATGCCTACCGCGGGGGCCACATGCTCGGGAACCGGATCTTCACCGGCCTGCTTGCCCGCCTGTTCGGCCGAAGCTTCAACGACATATTCTCGGGCTATAGGATATTTTCGCGGCGGTTCGTGAAAAGTTTCCCAGTGCTTTCCTCGGGCTTCGAGATCGAAACCGAGATGAGCGTCCACGCGCTCGAGCTCAGGATGCCGGTCGGCGAGCTCGAGACCCGGTATCTCGCAAGGCCTGAAGGCTCCGAATCGAAGCTCTCCACTTATGGCGACGGGTGGCGAATCCTGTCGACGATCGCGACTCTCTACCGGATCGAGCGCCCGGTTTTGTTCTATGGCGGCATCGGCGCGCTGCTCCTGATCGCGGCGATCATATTGTCGATCCCGCTGGTGCTCACCTATCTCGAGACCGGACTGGTGCCGCGCTTTCCAACCGCAATCCTGGTCACCGGAATGACCATCGTTGCAGTGCTGTGCTTTTTCGCCGGCCTGATCCTGGACACTGTCACCCGCGGCCGCCGGGAAATGCGGCGGCTCGCCTATCTGGCGCTGGACGGGCCGCCGGAGCGAACTTGAACCTTCGGCGCTTCCGCCCGATGTAGACAGCGCACCTTATCCCAACCCAAGGATTTTCACTCACCATGGATCACCAGGACATCGTCTCGCAGCTCGTTCCGATCGTCATCGAGCAATCGAACCGGGGCGAGCGCAGCTTCGACATTTATTCGCGGCTGCTGCGGGAGCGGATCGTCTTCATCACCGGCGCGATCGAGGACCATATGGCCTCGCTGATCACCGCCCAGCTGCTCTTCCTCGAGTCCGAGAACCCGAAGAAGGACGTCTTCATGTACATCAACTCGCCGGGCGGAGTGGTCACCGCCGGAATGGCGATCCACGACACGATGCAATATATCCGGCCCAAGATCGGCACCGTCTGCATCGGCCAGGCCGCGTCGATGGGCAGCTTCCTGCTGGCAGCCGGCGAGCCCGGGATGCGGGTAGCTCTGTCCAACAGCCGGATCATGGTTCACCAGCCTTCGGGCGGCGCGCAGGGGATGGCGTCGGACATCGAAATCCAGGCGCGCGAAATCCTTCGCATTCGGGCGCGCCTCAATTCGCTCTATGCCAAATACACCGGCCAGGAAATCGAGGCGATCGAGAAAGCGATGGACCGCGACAAGTTCATGGAGGCAGTCGAAGCCAAGGACTTCGGAATCATCGACGAGGTGTTTGAGAAGCGGCCGGACGCTGGCGAGGACGCCGGCACCCAGGCGGACGAAGTTACGCCCACCTGAGCGCGTCGGAGCGAGGCAAGCTGCCGCGTTCAAGTTTCGGCACATTTCAATGGGATGGAGACCCTGCGATCCCTTGTCCGGACGGGCGTGACCATCCATATTTGGGACAGATCACAGACGGCTGGGCCCGGGCCGTTAACCCAAGCCCAAGCTTGCGCGTTCTATAAATCCGGTTAGCGTGGCCGGTGCGGGAGCCTTTGTTCGCCGCCAGCGTAAGGGACAAGATGACAAAATTATCGGGTAGCGACGGCAAGAGCACCCTTTATTGCTCGTTCTGCGGAAAGTCGCAGCATGAGGTCCGCAAGCTCATTGCCGGACCCACGGTGTTCGTCTGCGATGAATGCGTCGAGCTGTGCAACGACATCATCCGCGAGGAGAGCAAGTCGGCTCTCGTCAAGACTCGCGACGGCGTCCCGACGCCGGCGGACATCTGCAAGGTCCTGGACGATTATGTGATCGGGCAAGCGCGCGCCAAGCGAGTCCTCTCGGTCGCTGTCCATAACCATTACAAGCGGCTGAACCACAGCACCAAAACCGGCAATGAGGTCGAGCTGGCCAAATCGAACATCCTCCTGATCGGTCCTACCGGTTGCGGAAAAACACTGCTTGCCCAGACGCTTGCACGCATTCTTGATGTTCCCTTCACAATGGCGGATGCAACCACTCTGACCGAGGCCGGCTATGTCGGCGAAGATGTCGAGAACATCATCCTCAAGCTTCTCCAGGCGTCCGACTATAATGTCGAGAAAGCCCAGCGCGGGATCGTCTACATCGACGAAATCGACAAGATCAGCCGCAAGTCGGACAATCCATCGATCACCCGCGACGTGTCGGGCGAGGGCGTCCAGCAGGCGCTCCTGAAGCTGATGGAAGGCACGACCGCGTCGGTTCCGCCCCAGGGCGGCAGGAAGCACCCGCAGCAGGAGTTCCTTCAGGTCGACACGACCAATATATTGTTCATCTGCGGCGGCGCTTTCTCTGGCCTCGAGAAGATCATTTCCGACCGGATGGAAGGCAAATCGATGGGCTTTGGCGCCCATGTCGCTGCCCCCGACGAGCGCAAGACCGGCGAAGTGCTCAAGCATTGCGAGCCCGAGGACCTTCTGAAGTTCGGGCTGATCCCCGAGTTCATCGGCCGGCTGCCGGTGATCGCCACTCTTGAGGACCTCGACGAAGTGGCGCTGATCAAGATCCTGGTCGAGCCGAAGAACGCGCTGGTGAAGCAATATCACAAGCTGTTCGACATGGAGGATGTCGAGCTTGCGTTCAGCGATGACGCTCTGGGCGCCGTCGCCCGGAAGGCAATCGACCGCAAGACAGGCGCCCGCGGGCTTCGTTCTATCCTCGAGGGCATCTTGCTCGACACCATGTTCGACCTGCCGTCGATGGACGGGGTCGACGAGGTGCATGTCGACAAGGACGTGGTCGAGGGCCGCAAGGACCCGGTTCGAGTCTATGCCAAAAAAGGTAAGGCCGGCGACGCCGCGTGAGTTCTGACGCCTCCGCCGCCAGACTGGCGGTGGGCAAGGGAACACCGCTTCAATATTTGCCAAGCGCGATCCGGGTGCCTCGGCGCCCGTTGAGGGCGATCGCAGTCGGCTGGCTCGCTGCCTTTCCAATCAGCATGCTTTTAGCTCTGGTGAGCGCCTGGCTCCTGCCAAGCGCCGAGCGCCCGGAATTCCGGATTGATGGTGCATCGGCGATTATGGCGCTCGTCGTCTTCGCGCCTGTTGTTGAAACGCTGATCATGGGCGTCGTTCTGCTGGTGTTGCTGCAGTTCCTGCGGCCCGCCGCGGCGATCTTTATCAGCGCTATCGGTTGGGGAATCGCCCATTCGCTGGTCGCGCCGGTGTGGGGGCTGGTGATCTGGTGGCCATTCCTGATCTTTTCGACCTTGTTCGTCGCCTGGCGAAGCCGCTCGCTGGCGCTGGCATTCCTCATCCCCGCCAGCGCTCATGCTCTCCAGAACCTGATACCGGCGCTGTTGCTCGCCTACGGCGCGGCGGCCTGACTATTCGCCATCGAGCGGAAGCGAATCGACCTCCGCCTGCGGTGCTCCAAGCGCCTGCGCTGCCTTCTCGACCTGCTCGTCCGTCGGTGGAGGCGGAAGCTCCTCCTCACCGGGCGCCATGGAATCATCGGGGATTCCCGGCCCGGTTCCGGCGATCGTTTCGTTGACCGGGCGCGCGTTGGGCTCGGTGCTGATCTTTTCTTTGTCTTCAGCCATGGCTTCCTCCTCGCTGTAACAGCGCCGGCGGCGTCGACAGTTCCAGCGCGTTGCGCGCGGCCCGCCTGCCGCCCATATAGGCCGCATGACTCGCTCTCTCCCGCTTCTCCCGCTCCGTGACATCGTCGTTTTCCCGGAGCGGATCGTTCCCTTGTTCGTCGGCCGTGAGAAATCGGTCGCTGCCCTCGAGGCCGCGATGGAGGCCGACAAGGAGTTGTTCCTGGTCGCCCAGCTCGACCCTGCCGAGGACGATCCTGGCCGTGACGACCTCTATGACCTTGGCGTAATCGCAACGGCGATGCAGCTCCTGAAGCTGCCCGACGGCACCGTTCGGGTGCTCGTCGAGGGCGCGCGGCGGGCCCGGCTGACCGATCTCGTCGAGCGCGATGGTTTTGTCGAAGCCGAAGTCGAGGAAGTCGCTGAAGAAGCCGCCGACGGCCCCGAGGCCCAGGCGCTGATGCGTTCGGTCGTCGAGCAGTTTGAAAATTACGCCAAGCTCAACAAAAGGCTTCCCGCCGAAACCGGAATTCAGCTAGCCGAGATCGAAAGCCCCTCCGTGCTCGCCGACGCAGTCGCATCGAGCCTGTCGATCAAGGTGGCCGACAAGCAGGCGCTGCTGACCGAGCTTAATCCGGCGCGGCGGCTGGAGATGGTGTTTGCCTTCATGGAAGGCGAGCTTGGAGTTCTTCAGGTCGAGAAGAAGATCCGCAGCCGCGTCAAGCGGCAGATGGAGAAGACCCAGCGCGAATATTATCTCAACGAGCAGTTGAAGGCGATCCAGCGCGAGCTTGGCAACGAGAGCGAAGAGGGAGGCGACGAGCTTCAGGAGCTGGCCGCCAAGATCCGCAAGGCCAAGCTGTCGAAGGAGGCGCGGACCCGGGCCAATGCCGAGCTCAAGAAGCTCAAGGCGATGGCGCCGATGTCTGCCGAATCGACCGTGGCGCGCAATTATCTCGACGTTCTGCTCGGCTTGCCCTGGGGCAAGAAGTCCAAGGTCAAGAAGGATATCGCGGAGGCTCAAGCGATCCTCGACGAGGACCATTACGGACTGGAGAAGGTCAAGGAGCGGATCGTCGAATATCTCGCCGTCCAAGCGAGGACGAACAAGTTGAAAGGGCCAATCTTGTGCCTGGTCGGCCCGCCCGGCGTCGGCAAGACGTCGCTTGGCCGATCAATCGCCCGGGCGACGGGGCGCGAATTCGCTCGCCAGTCACTCGGCGGAGTCCGCGACGAAGCGGAGATCCGCGGACATCGGCGCACCTATATCGGCTCGCTTCCCGGCAAGATCATTTCGAACCTTCGCAAAGCGGGCACAAGCAATCCGCTGTTCCTGCTCGACGAGATCGACAAGCTCGGCCAGGACTTCCGCGGCGACCCGGCTTCGGCGCTTCTCGAAGTTCTCGATCCGGAGCAGAATAGCCGGTTCCAAGACCATTATCTGGAGATCGACTACGACCTTTCGGACGTGATGTTCGTCACGACGGCCAACTCGCTCGATATGGCGCAGCCGCTGCTCGACCGGATGGAGATCATTCGCCTCGAGGGCTATACCGAGGACGAGAAGGTCGAGATCGCAAAGCGCCACCTGATCGCCAAGCAGATCGAGGCCCACGGGGTGAAGCCGGAGGAGCTCAGCTTCACCGATGACGGACTTCGGACGATGATCCGTCACTACACGCGCGAGGCCGGAGTCCGAACACTCGAGCGCGAGCTTGCGAAGGTCGCTCGAAAGTCGCTCCGCCAAATTCTCGAGCGGAAGACCGACAAGGTCGAGCTGACGCCGGAGAACGTTTCCGACTTCCTGGGAGTACGCCGTTACCGCTTTGGAATTGGCGAGGAAGAGGATCAGATCGGCGCAGTGACCGGCCTGGCCTGGACCGAGGTTGGTGGCGAGCTTCTGACCATTGAGGCGGTCACCGTCCCCGGCAAGGGTCAGATCAAGACCACCGGCAAGCTTGGCGAAGTGATGCAGGAGTCGATCCAGGCGGCGATGAGCTTCGTCAAGGCGCGAGCCCCGGCTTATGGGATCAAGCCGTCGATCTTCGCCCGCAAGGACATTCACGTCCATTTGCCCGAGGGCGCGGTTCCCAAGGACGGCCCGTCCGCCGGCGTCGGCATGGTCGTCGCCATAATCTCGACCCTCACCGGAATTTCGGTCCGCCGCGACGTGGCGATGACGGGCGAGGTTACTCTTCGCGGCCGGGTGCTTCCGATCGGCGGCCTGAAGGAGAAGCTGCTCGCTGCCCTTCGCGGCGGGATAACGACCGTTCTGATCCCGACGGAGAATGAAAAGGATTTGGTCGAGATCAAGGAGTCGGTGAAGCAGGGCCTGGAAATCGTCCCGGTCAGCCATGTCGACGAGGTTCTGGCTCGGGCGCTGACCGAGCCCATCAGCCCGATCGAATGGACCGATGCGGACGAGCATGCGGTCGAGCCGCCACCGGCGGCGGCCGGGCCTGGAGGCGCGCCGGCGGTCCGGCACTGAGACCTTCGCCTTTGACTCCGGCATCGAACCTCGCCTTTAGTCTTCCGCTGGAACTGCGCGAGTCCCGCGCGACTGACCGGGGAGCAGCGAACTGATGAACAAGCAGGAACTGATCGGCCATATTGCCGACCGCGCAGGGCTTAGCCGCAACGATTCGGCGCGCGCGGTCGAAACGATGCTCGACGTGATCACCTCGGCGCTGAAACGCGGTGACGAGGTCCGGCTGGTCGGTTTCGGCAACTTTACGGTCACTCGCCGAAAGGCTTCCACCGGGCGCAACCCGCGCACTGGCGAGCCGATGCAGATCAAGGCGACGTCGCAGCCGAAATTCCGTCCGGGAAAGGTGCTCAAGGACGCGGTCCAGTAGCCCGGTTTGAAGCGCTGGACAGTTTGGCGGCGGCGCCTATATGCGCTGCTTCCCGAAAAAATTACGGGCGCGTAGCTCAGTGGTAGAGCACTGTGTTCACACCGCAGGGGTCGCAAGTTCAATCCTTGCCGCGCCCACCATTCCCTTCCCGCGAATCAGTGCAAACAGCTCTGCCGCGCCGAACGCCGGCAATGATCGGCGGGGCCGATAGGTGCCCAACCCCATTCCGCATCAGGGCGAATTCGACGAATATGCCCAACAGGCGGCCCCCGGCAGGCGGTCGAGCCGGCTGATGTGGGGCCTCAGGGCGCTTGGCGTGGGCGCGGCGCTCCTGGTCTGGATCGCGATGGGCACCGCCACCGGCATTTCGGAAGATGCGCGCTGGGTCGCCGCAATCGCGACTCTGATGGCGATCTGGTGGATGACCGAGGCGATCCCGCTTGCGGTGACGTCGCTCCTGCCGATCGTCCTGGTGCCGATGCTGACGGGCGGGACAGTCGGCGAGGCGACGGCGCCTTATGCAAGCCCGATCGTGTTCCTGTTCCTGGGCGGGTTCCTGATCGCGATCGCGATGGAAAAATGGGAGCTTCACCGGCGGATCGCGCTTCTGACGCTGCGGCGGGTGGGCGCCGAGCCGAAGCGGATCGTGCTGGGCATGATGCTTGCGACAGGCTTCCTGTCGATGTGGGTTTCGAACACCGCAACGACGCTGATGATGCTTCCCATTGGTTTGTCGGTGATCGCCTTGGTGACCGAGGGCTCGGGCGCTTCGAGCGATACGCACCGGCCCGGCCAGGTCGACTTTGTCGCGGACGAGAATATCCGCCGCTTCGCAATCTGCCTGATGCTCGCGATTGCCTGGTCGGCGAGCATGGGCGGCCTTGGAACGCTTCTGGGAAGCCCGCCCAACGCGATCATTGCCGGCTATGCCGCAAAGGAGCTTGGGCAGGAGATCGGCTTCCTCGACTGGATGCTTCTTGGAGTGCCGATCGCGTTCACGTTCATCATCGTCGCCTGGGTGCTGATGACCCGCCTTCTTTACCGGTTCACGCTGGACGAGGTGCCCGGAGGCAGAGCGATGATCGACAGCGAGATCCGCAAGCTTGGCCCGATGAGCCAGGGCGAGAAGATGGTCGTGGCCGTATTCGGATCGGCGGCCTTCCTGTGGATCGTTCCCGGATTGCTCGACGCGATACCCGGCGTCGCGGAAAATTTCAGCTGGCTCGGCGGGCTCAACGACACGGCGATCGCGATTGCCGCGGGGATAGCGATGTTCATACTCCCCGGCCGGGGGCGAAGGGAGATGGTGCTCAACTGGAAGGACGCGGAGGACGGACTGCCATGGGGAGTCCTGCTTCTGTTCGGTGGCGGCCTGAGCCTGGCCGCCGCGGTCGCCGCGACGGGTCTCGACAGCTGGTTCGGTCAACAGGTGAGCGGCCTCGGCACGCTGCCGGTGGTGCTATTGGTCGCGGCAATCGTGACAATCGTCCTGTTCCTCACCGAAGTGACCAGCAATACGGCGACCGCGGCGACCTTCATCCCGGTCCTTGGCGGCGTGGCGATCGGCATCGGAGCCGATCCGATGACCCTGCTCATTCCGGCGGCCTTCGCGGCGACTTGCGCGTTCATGCTGCCGGTCGGGACTCCGCCAAATGCGATCGTGTTCAGCTCCGGCGCGGTCACCATCGGCCAGATGGCTCGCGGCGGGTTCGTGCTCAATCTCGTCGGGATCGTCCTCATCACCGGCTTTGCCTATTTGCTTGGCGGACTGGCGCTTGGCCTTCGCTTTTGAGGCTTTGGTCGACAGCAAGCCGGCCGGAACGCCCGTGGGCAGTCGAAAAGGGAGGCTAAAAATGCCTCTGTAGCGCGTTGCAAAGTTTCTTCACTTGCACTTGCTTCAGTTCAACTGCCGACTTGAGTTCAGGTGGTCCTGGCCAGCCGCGGTCGTCAAAACTTGCTCCGTCCCATTCGCGACTTCCGCAATAGCGGGGAATCACATGGAAATGGACGTGCGGATCGACCATCATCAGCATCAGATAATTGAGGCGCTCGTAGCTGCAAAAGCGGGCGAGGGCGGTTTCGATATGGCGGACGGCGAGTGCCTGCTCGGCGAAGGCTTTGTCGGGAAGACCCGAATATGCCGTCGCCTCCGACTTCGCTACCAGCACCAGCGACCCAAGCGTCACCTGGGCCGGGCGAAGCAGCACCAACCAATGATCCAGTTCTTCAATGACGGTATCCGGATAGCCAAATTTGACCGCTGTCTGATTAGCCAATCTCACCTCCGTTCGGGTTGCGTTCACGGGCTGCCAATCCTAAGGAGCGCGCGCGCTTTGGGGAACCGTCCCTTCGCGCCGTGGCGATCGTAGCTCAGCTGGTTAGAGCACTGGTTTGTGGTACCAGGGGTCGGGGGTTCAAGTCCCCTCGGTCGCCCCACTTCCCTTGTTAATCGGACCGATCCAAAAGATATGAAAACGCCCTGGGGTTTCCCCGATTTCGACTCACACGAGGTTCTCCATCTGGTCGATCAGCCGGAGCATGGGCTGCGCGCGATCATCGCCATCCACTCGACCCATCTCGGCCCGGCGGCGGGCGGTGCCCGTTTCTGGCATTATGAGGATCCCGCCGAAGCGCTGACCGATGCGCTGAGGCTGTCGCGCGGAATGAGCTACAAGAATGCGATGGCCGGGCTTCCGCTGGGGGGCGGCAAGTCCGTCATCCTGGCGCCTGCCGATAAGCGCAAGTCGCCCGAGCTTCTGGCTGCCTTCGGCAAGGCCGTGGATCAATTGTGCGGCCGCTACATCACTGCCGAGGACGTCGGCATGAACGTGACCGACATGGTCGAGGTCAACCGGCAGACCAAGTTCGTCGCCGGGCTGCCCGCCGAGGGCAGTGACGTCGGCGGTGACCCAGGTCCGCACACCTCGCTGGGCGTGTTCCTCGGCCTAAAGGCCGCAGTCCGCCGGGCGCTTGGCAAGGAAAGCGTTGAAGGACTTCACATCGCGCTTCAGGGCGCTGGGAGCGTTGCCACCGGGGTGGCGATGCATGCGTCGAAGGAAGGCGCGACGCTGTCGATCGCCGATGTCGATGCCGGCAAGGCCAAGGCGCTTGCCGATGCCACCGGCGGCCAGGTGGTAGGCACCGACGAAATCCTGTTCCTGGACGCGGACGTGGTCAGTCCCAATGCGCTTGGGGCAGTCCTGGACGAGGAGAGCATCTCGAAGCTCAGGGCGCCGATCGTCGCGGGCGGCGCCAACAACCAGCTCGCTACCTCCGCCGACGGTGCGTTCCTCAACGAGCGGGGAATTCTCTACGCGCCCGATTATGTGATCAACGCCGGCGGGATCATCAATGTCTGCACCGAATATCTCGGCGACGGCGACGCAAGCCTAGTTCGCGAACGGATCGAGGGCATCCCGCAGCGGCTCGAGCAGATCTGGGCGGAGAGTGCCGCGAGCGGCAAGGACCCGGCAGCAGTCGCCGACGCAATGGCGCAGCGACTGATCGGAAGGGGCTGATCGCACCCGTCATGCACGCGCTTGCCAATCCGGCGCGTTTCATGCGCATTGCGCGGCCGGCAACCGGCTGGTTCCTGGCGCTCGGACTGGTGCTCACCGCAGCCGGCCTGCTGGGCGGGCTCACGCTCACTCCGCCCGACTATCTCCAAGGCGAGACCGTTCGGATCCTGTACATTCACGTGCCCGCGGCGTGGCTCGGCATGGGCGGCTGGGCAGGGATCGCTGCAGCATCGGTTAGCCAGCTGGTTTGGCGCCACCCGCTGGCTGCTGTCGCCGCTCGGGCAATCGCTCCTGCGGGCGCGACCTTTACTGCCGTCTGCCTCGCCACCGGTTCGATCTGGGGACGGCCGACGTGGGGCACCTGGTGGGAATGGGACGGGCGGCTGACCTCGATGCTGGTCCTGTTCTTCCTCTACCTTGGCTATATCGCGCTCGCCGCGGCGGATCGCGAGCGTGGCGGGGAAGGCCGGATCGCCGCTCTGTTCGGCCTGGTCGGGGCGATCAACCTGCCGATCATCCATTATTCGGTGCTGTGGTGGCGGACCCTTCACCAGGGACCGAGCATCGGCGTTACCGGTTCGAGCATCGATCCATCGATCCTGTGGCCGCTTCCGATCGCGTTCGCGGGTTTTGCCTGCCTGTTCGCCGCGGCAAGCCTAATGCTGATGCGCGCCGAGATCGCCCGGGCCAGGGTTGAGGGGCGAATCCGCCGGAGCTCATCGGAATGAACCATTGGGCCTTCGTCACGGCGGCCTATGTGATCGCGCTTGCCGCCGTCGCCGCCTTGCTGCTGCTGTCGTTCGCCTCGATGCGCCGCGCCGAGCGCGATGCCGACAGGCTTCGCTCCAAAGAGCGTTAGGCAAATGCTTGCAAAGCCCAAACATCAGCGGCTGGTGCTGGTTGTGCTTGCTGCTGCCGCGGTCCTCGCGGCGGTGTTGCTGGCGATGTGGGGCCTCAAGGATCGCGCCGCTTATTTCTATACTGCATCCGAAGTAGCGGCTGGCAAGGCCGCGGTCGGGCAGCCGATCAGGCTTGGCGGAATGGTCAGCAAAGGCTCGATCGAGCGATTGCCGGACGGAGTGACGATCCGCTTCCGTGTGGGCGACGGGCCATCCGAGGTGCCGGTCCTCTATCGCGGAATCGTGCCCGATTTGTTCAAGGAGGGCAGCGGCGCTGTCGCCGAAGGGCGGCTGAGCGAGGACGGCACGTTCGTCGCCGACAACATCCTCGCCAAGCACGACGAGCGCTACATGCCGCCCGAGCTCGGCAACCAGTCATCGGAGCAGCAGGCGGCCCAGACGGTGGAGCGATGATCGCCGAAGCCGGCCTCGCCGCTCTGTGGCTGGCGGCGGCACTGTCATTGCTTCAGCTGTTCCTGGCGTTCGGCCCGGCACCGGCGTCCGGAGGTCCGGCAGCGGTGCGGTCGGTTGCCATCGTCCAGGGCGCACTGACCCTGTTCGCGATGGCGATGCTGGCGATGCTTTTCACGCGCTCGGATATGTCGGTGCTTCTGGTCGCGCAGAACAGCCACAGCGCCAAGCCGTGGCTCTACAAGCTCGCCGGAGCCTGGGGGAACCACGAAGGGTCGATGCTTCTGTGGGTGACGGTGCTCGGGGCGGCGGGCGCGGTTCTCGCGATCTTCTCGAGGCGTCTCGACGAGCGGACGTTCACCGCAGCGCTCGGTGCGCAGGGCGCGCTCGCGCTGGGCTTTTATGCATTCCTCCTGATCGCCTCGAACCCGTTCGCCCGGCTCGATCCGCCGGCTGCCGAGGGCAGGGGGCTCAACCCGCTTCTCCAGGACCCGGGCCTCATCTTCCACCCGCCGACCCTCTACCTCGGCTATGTCGGCCTGTCGGTGGCGTTCAGCCTGGCCGTCGGAGCCTTGATCACCGGCCGCGTCGATTCCGCGCTTGCCAAGGCGATGCGGCCGTGGGTGCTGGGCGCGTGGGTCCTGCTGACCGTCGGGATCACTGCCGGCAGCTATTGGGCCTATTACGAGCTTGGCTGGGGTGGCTGGTGGTTCTGGGATCCGGTCGAGAATGCGTCGCTGATGCCCTGGCTCGCGGCGACTGCGCTGCTCCATTCGGTCAACGTTCTCGCCGCCCGGGAGTCGCTGCGCGCCTGGACGGTGATGCTGGCGATGGTCGCTTTCTCGATGTCGATGATCGGCACGTTCCTAGTGCGATCGGGCATTTTGACGTCGGTCCACGCTTTTGCGGTCGATCCACAGCGCGGGAGCTTCATCCTCGCCCTGCTCGCATTCTACATTGGCGCCGCTTTCCTCCTGTTCGCGCTTCGCTCGGGCAAGCTGGACGAGGGCGCCCGGTTCGAGCTGGTCAGCCGCGAGGCGGCGCTGGTTGGCAACAATCTGCTTCTGACGGTGATCCTCGGGATCGTGTTTGTCGGCACACTCTATCCATTGTTCGTCGAAGCCGTGACGGGGGACAAGCTTTCGGTCGGCGCCCCCTATTTCAACATTGTCGCGGGCCCGCTGGCATTGATCCTGGCGCTTCTCATCGGGATTGGGCCTTTGCTCAATTGGCGGCGCGACAATGGCGAGCGGCTGAAGCGGCTCGCAATTCCCGCGCTCATCGGAGCGACGGTGCTGGCGGTCGCATTGTTCGTGATTCCGGGCGGGGGGATCCTCGCCAAGTTCGGGCTTGGAGTCGCCGCTGCGCTGGCATTGGCAAGCTTCCTCCCGCTGCTCGGCCGCAAGCTTGGACGGACTCCCTTATCGACCTGGGGGATGGTCACGTCCCATTTCGGAATTGCCGTCGCTCTTGCCGGAATGGCGGCAAGCGAACTTCAAACGAAGGAAGTGCTGATCGCTGCCCGGCCCGGGGACCAGGTGAGCGTCGGCCCCTGGGTGATCGAGTTCCGGTCGGTGACTCCGGCAGCAGGCGCGAACTGGACTGCGCTGGAGGCGGAGCTTCGCGCCTCGCGCGGAAGCGGGGTGAAGGTGCTCAGGCCGCAGAGCCGATTCTACAGCGATCCGCCGACGGAGACCAACGAGGCTGCCATCCAAACCGTTCTCACCGGGCAGCTTTACGCGGTGCTTGGGAAACCGGCCGATGACGGGCGCTGGCAGCTTCGCTTGTGGTGGAAACCCCTTGTCACCCTCATCTGGCTCGGTGGCGGCCTGATCGCGCTTGGCGGGGCGCTGGCGCTCGGCGGGCGGGCATGGCGAGGGTGGAGGAAGGTGCGCGGATGGTGAGCAAATGGCTCCGCTTCCTGCCCGTGGTGCTAGTCGCGCTTGTCGTCGGCGCGATGGTGTGGCGGCTGGCAAATCCGCCGGATTCAACGGTTCAGTCGCAGCTGATCGGAAAGCCCGTTCCGAACTTCGAAGCTCGCCAGGCCTTGCCCGGAAAACCGGCGTTGGCATCGGCTGACCTTGCCGATGGCGAGCCAAAGCTGGTCAATTTTTTCGCCAGCTGGTGCGTTCCATGCATCGCCGAGGCGCCGGTTCTGATGGAGTTGCAGAAGCGGGGCATCAGGATCGTCGGCATTGCCGTGCGCGACCGGCCCGAGGATTTGGCGCAATTCCTTGGACAGCACGGCGACCCGTTCGAAAGGATCGCTCCCGACCCGCAAAGCCAGCTGCAGTTTGCGTTCGGCTCGGCGGGCGTTCCCGAGACCTTCCTCGTCGACGGGCGCGGGATTGTCCGGATGGAGCATGTCGGGCCGATCGTTTCGAGCGATGTCCCCGATATCATCCGGGCGGTGGAGTCGGCGCGGTGAAACGGCTGCTGATCATCCTCGCAATGTTCGCAGCTGCCCCGGCACTGGCCGATTCCTCGCTTCCGCCAGCCTATTGGGCAAACCGGCAGCTTCCGGACGCGAGGCAGGAAGCGCAGGCGCAGGCGCTGATGGAGGAGCTTCGTTGCCTCGTCTGCCAAGGCCAGTCGATCGCCGATTCCGACGCCGAGATCGCCGGCGACATGCGCGACCTGGTGCGGCGAAGGATTGCGGCGGGTGAAGGCGCGGCCGCGATCCGCGGCTGGCTGATCGAGCGCTACGGCGCCTGGGTCAGCTATCGCCCGCCTTCGGAGCCGGTCACCTGGCCGCTTTGGCTCGCGCCTTTGGTGCTGCTCGCCGCAGGAGCTTTGATCGCCCGCGGGCGGCTGAAGCGGAGGGCGCGCAAGTGAGCGGCTGGATGATGCTCATCCTGCTTGTTGCCTTGGCGGTCGCGGTAATGTGGTGGCTGGGACTTCGCGGATCGCTGCTTCAGCTTGGCGGTGCAGCTTTGCTGCTGGGTTGCGCTGGCTATGGGCTTCAGGGCAGCCCCCAAGTTGCCGGATCGCCGCGGGCGGCGCATTCCGGGGAGCCGCCGGTTCCGCTGACGAAGATGCGCCACGCATTCTTCGGCCAGTTCACCAGTTCAGAATCGTGGATGCGGATTTCCGAGGCGCTGGCCAGCCGCGGCAATAGCGAGAGCGCGGTGACCGTGCTCCGCTCAGCCGTGCGGGAGAATCCCGGCAACCCAGCGCTGTGGATCGGGCTCGGCAACGCATTGGTCGATCATTCGAAGGGAATGAGCCCGGCGAGCGAGTTTGCCTATCGCCGCGCCGCCGAGCTCGCGCCCGGGCACCCGGCGCCGGCCTTTTTCATGGGGCTGGCGCTTGCACGATCGGGCGATCGCGAGGGCGCAATCCTGCTTTGGCAGAACGTGCTTGCGAACGCGCCTGCCGACGCGACCTGGCGGCCGCTCGTCGAGGATGCGCTGGCGGTGCTTCGAACGCCGGTGCCGGTCAGCCGCTAGTCGGCGCGTCCGAGCGCCGGCTCATATGCAAGCTCGAGCGCTTCAGCGACGGCTTCGTGGCGCACCTTGCCGTCCGAGACATTGAGGCCGTTCGCAAGGTGCGGGTCGCGGCGCATCGCTTCCTCGGCGCCAAGCTGAGCGATCTTCAGAACGAAGGGGAGGGTGACGTTGTTGAGCGCAAAGGCCGAGGTGCGGGCGACCGCACCGGGCATGTTGGCGACGCAATAATGGATGACACCTTCGACCTTGTAGACCGGATCGGCGTGGGTGGTCGCACGGCTTGTCTCGAAGCAGCCGCCCTGGTCGATTGCAATGTCGACCAGAACCGAGCCGCGCTTCATCGTCTTGAGCATCTCGCGAGTGACGAGCTTGGGTGCAGCCGCGCCCGGGACGAGCACCGCGCCTATGACCAGTTCCGCTTTCTGGACCGCGTTCACGATGGCGGCATGCGACGCATAGGCCGTCTTGATCTGGCTCCCGAAGAACATGTCGAGCTCGGCGAGGCGCTCGTTGGAAATGTCGTAGATGGTGACGTCGGCCCGCATGCCCACCGCCATCTGCGCGGCGTTCACTCCGGCGACCCCGCCGCCGAGGATCGCGACCTTTGCCGGCGCGACTCCTGGAACTCCTCCGAGCAGGACTCCGCGTCCGCCCTGTTCCTTTTCGAGATAATGGGCACCAACCTGGATGGACATCCGGCCCGCGACTTCGCTCATCGGCTTCAAAAGCGGCAAAGCGCCCGAATTCGACGTCACCGTCTCATAGGCAATGCAGGTCGCGCCCGACTTCATAAGTCCGACCGTCTGCGGCTTTTCGGCGGCCAGATGTAGATAAGTGAAAAGGATGTGGCGCGGCTCGAGAAGCTCGATCTCGACCGGCTGAGGCTCCTTCACCTTCACGATCATGTCGCTCGCCGCAAACACCTCGGCGGCGGTGGGAAGGATCTCGGCGCCCGCCTTGCGGAAAGCCCCGTCGGGGCAGTCGATGCCCATGCCGGCGCCGGTCTCCACGAACAGCTCGTGGCCCGCCGCGACCAGGTCCGCGACCGATGCGGGAGTAAGTCCGACCCGAAACTCGTTGTTCTTGATCTCTTTGGGCACGCCAATACGCATTGCGTCTCGCTC
This sequence comes from Sphingomonas sp., assembly GCA_013817375.1. Classification (GTDB taxonomy): domain Bacteria; phylum Pseudomonadota; class Alphaproteobacteria; order Sphingomonadales; family Sphingomonadaceae; genus Sphingomicrobium. Next base: position 15,611 of record JACDCV010000007.1, on the reverse strand, counting down.
CAATCAGGCTAGCGCCGGGGCCTATAGACGGGCTTTTCAAGCTTGTCCGCAATCATTGCGGGCACGTCGGGCCGGTGCTAGGCCGCGCGCCGCCGCCACGACCAGTGGCACGGGGGCAGTAAGAGTGCGCTTTCGCCAGGACCCTGAGCTGACTTTGCATCCGTGACCGCACAATCGAGTAGCGACGCCGGGGCTGGGCCTGGGCTCCCCGACGAGCGTCCCGCTGGCCACGCGCCGAAAAAGGCGAGCGTTGCCGGTCTGACGGCGCTCGCGCTTGGGGTGGTGTTCGGCGACATCGGCACCAGCCCGCTCTACGCGATGCGCGAGACGTTCGCTGGCGCTCACCCGCTTCCGATCGACCGGATCCAGGTCTATGGTGTCGTTTCGCTGATCTTCTGGTCGATGATGCTCGTGGTGAGCATCAAATATATCACCATCCTCACGCGCGCCGACAACAAGGGCGAGGGCGGAAGCCTGGCTCTGCTGGCGCTCATATCCCGCAAGGCGAACGCCAAAAGATCGACCGGGATCGTGCTTCTGGGCGTTTTCGCCTGCGCGCTTTTTTATGGCGATTCGATGATTACCCCGGCGATTTCGGTACTGTCGGCGGTCGAGGGGCTGACAATTGTCCAGTCGAACCTTCAGCCGCTGGTGATCCCGATCGCGATCGCAATCCTGATCGCGCTGTTCATGATCCAGCGGACCGGGACGGCAAGGGTCGGCGCGATGTTCACTCCGGTGGTCATCGTCTATTTCACCACCATCGCCGTACTGGGCGCCAACAGCGTATTTCAGCACCCCGAGATCCTGTGGGCGCTCAACCCTTATTATGCGGTCAACTTCTTCATCGTCGACAAATGGCTGGGGTTCCTCGCGCTCGGCTCGGTCGTCCTTGCCGTCACCGGGACCGAGGCGCTCTACACCGACATGGGGCATTTCGGCCGCCGGCCCATCCGCAACGCCTGGTGGATGTTCGTGATGCCGGCCTTGATGCTCAACTATATGGGCCAGGGCGCATTGCTGATCGAGGATCCCGCGAATGTCAGCAGCCCGTTCTTCCTGCTGGCGCCGGAGTGGTTCCGGCTGCCGCTGGTCCTGATCGCAACGCTGGCGACTATTGTCGCTAGCCAGGCGGTGATCTCCGGAGCCTTCTCGGTCACCCAGCAGGCGATGCAGCTGGGCTTCATTCCGCGGCTTCGGATCACTCATACGAGCGCGAAGGCGGCGGGGCAGATCTACATTCCCGCGGTCAACAATGCGCTGATGATCCTGGTTATCCTGCTGGTTCTGTTCTTCCAGAATAGCAGCAACCTTGCCGCGGCTTATGGGGTGGCGGTGACCGGGGCGATGCTGATCGACACATTCCTGCTCGCGGTCGTGCTGTCGAGCCTGTGGAAGTGGCCGCGATGGGCGTCTTGGCCGTTGCTCGCGGTCTTCTTCATCGTGGATACGACCTATTTCGCGGCGAACCTGATGAAGGTGCCGAACGGGGGCTGGTATCCGTTGCTGATCGGCCTCATCGGCTTCACCTTGCTCACCACTTGGGCGCGCGGGCGAAAGCTCATGCTCGACCGGATGGACGAAGCGGCGCTGCCGATGGAGATATTCATCAAGTCGGCGGTGCCGAGCGCTGCACGAGTCTCAGGGACGGCCGTCTTCATGACGACGAGCGCGGAGGGTGTTCCTCACTCGCTGCTCCATAACCTCAAGCACAACAAGGTGCTTCACGAGCGCGTCTTCCTGGTGACGATTCGAATTGAGGATGTGCCGTACATCCCTGCCGAGGAACGGGCGTCGATGAAGGATTATGGCTCCGGCTTCTACCGGCTCATCTTCCGTTACGGCTTCATGGAGGACATCGACGTGCCCGCCGCGCTGGCTGCCGTGGAGGGCTGCGGCCCAGCCTGCAAGACGATGGACACGAGCTTCTTCCTGGCGAGGCAAACCTTGCTTCCGGCGGAACGGCCGGCAATGCCGCTGTGGCGGGAGAAATTGTTCGCCTGGATGCTTCGCAATGCCGAGAGCGCGATGGAATTCTTCAAGCTTCCGCCCAACCGGGTGATCGAGCTTGGGAGCCAGGTCGAGATTTGAACCTGTCGCCGCGCTCGCGGGTTGCGGCGCAATGGAACAGATTGCTTCTTATGTCGCACCCGTCGCGACGACGATCGCCGCATTTATCGTCGCGTCGAACCTCGGCGCCCGGATCACCGGCATTGGGTTTATCATCTTCACCATCGGTTCGGTCGCCTGGACGATCCTGGGATATGCAACCGACCAGCCCAATCTGTTGTGGCAGAATGTGGGCCTGACCGGCCTCAACCTGTTCGGCATCTGGCGCTGGCTCGGCTGGCAGGCACGAATCGAGGAGGGCGGCCACGCGGCTTCGGACGACAGCCGCAAAGAGCCGACCGAATCCCTGTTCCCGGTGTCGCTCATGACCCGCGGCAAGGTGCTGTCCACGGACGGGCAGGACGTCGGGCGCTGCGTCGATGCGATGGCCGGCTGCTCAAACGGCCGCATCGCTTATCTGGTGGTTGCCGAGGGCGGACTTGCCGGGGTCGGCGAAAGCCTCCGGCGCTTGCCCTGGACCGGATGCAACGTCGAGGATGAGCAGGTGAAGGCGCCTATCCCAAAGTCGCAATTCTGCTCACTCGATCGCCTCGAGCCGGACCATTGGCCGGCGCGCTGATAATCATCGCCGGGCTCGGCAAGGCCGACTTCGCCTGGCTCGACGCCCTTCGGCGGCTTCATTATCCGCCGGAGCGCAACAGGGTCCCGGCACACCTCACCTTGTTCCGCTCGCTTCCGCCCTCGGCCGAACCGGAGGTGCGGCGAAGCCTGTCGAGAGCCGCTTGCGCGCCGGCGCCCGACGCATTTGTCAGCGGGGTCATGGATCTCGACGGGGGAGTGGCGCTCAAGGTGGCTTCGCTTGGCCTTCAGGACATCCACGACGATCTGGCGAGCCAGTTTCACGGGCTGCTGAGCGCCCAGGACCTTGGCCGCTGGACTGCGCACGTGACGATCCAGAACAAGGTGGAGCCAGGCGAAGCGCGCAAGCTCCTGAAGCAACTTCAGTCGAACTTCGAGCCGCGGACGATCAGGATCGCCGGTCTGCAGCTGGTGCGATATCTGGACGGGCAGTGGGAGCCGCTTGCGAGCTATGCTTTTCGTTAAGTGAGCTCGCCGATCCCGTCGCAGCTGAGCTCGAAGGCGGCCATCCCCGCCTCGAGCACCGAGGGAAGCATCGGCATATCGAGAAGCTCGTCGATAATGCCGGTTCCCGCGCCCTCATTCATGTCCTGCGCTTCCTGAAGCGCTTCGTCCCAGTCGCTGACGTCGTAGGTGCCGGCCCCAACCCAGCAGAAGGCAAGAACCTCCGCAAGCTGGTCTTCGCCAAGGTCGTCGAGGATCGAGCGAAGCTCCTCCTCGACGCTGTCGTTGATCGAGTCGTCGAGGACGGAAAGCGCCCCTTCGTCCTCGTCATCGACATTGTCGGCCGCTTCGCCGGCGTCATAGTCGCTCGGCGTCTGCGCTTCATATTCGCGGGCCCGAATGATTATCCGGCACAGCGTTTCGAGCGGGGTTGCAGGGTCCATCCATCACTCTCCGATACAGCCGCTTAACGACATCAGCCCGAAGCGGTTCCTCGCGTTGACCGGGGGACTCGCGCCTCTTATATCGCCGCCCGCGCCCGCCTCGGGTGCGAGCTTCCAAAATGTGCCGCAATTCTTGGCGGCCAGGCTTGGGGCGGAGTAGCTCAGCTGGTTAGAGCAGCGGAATCATAATCCGCGTGTCGGGGGTTCGAGTCCCTCCTCCGCTACCACCTTCTAAATGTTCGCGTCTCAGCGAGCGGCAATCAGCGCCACAGCTGCAGCGAGCGGATGGCGGCCGGAAGCTCCGGACTGGCTTCGGGGCGCGACAAGAGCCGTTCGACCAGCTGCCACCTGCGCCTCACCCGGGATTTGCGCCAAAGGTCGGTCACCCACAATTGGCCTGACCAATCCTCGCCGGCAACGCGCGCCTCGATCTCCATCTGGCCGGCGAAGATCACCATATTGCCGTGGCTGCGGGCGTAGACGTCGCCGAACCGGTAGGACTTGCACAGGAAGCGCGTGCCCGCGGCTTCGATCCAGCTCTTTGAATCCAGGATGGTTGCCGGCTTTGATCCGATCACCATCCTGAAATTTCGCGAAGTCAAAGCTTTGAGCGTCGGAACATCGCGGCCGATCCAGGCGCGCATCCAGCGGTGCTCCATCGTTTCAAAGACAGGGAGAACATCGGCCATTCGGGCAGGGGACTACAGCAGGCCAGCCCAGTTGCAAGGCTGCCGTCTCCCCCAAAAGCAAACGCCCGAACCGTTAGGTCCGGGCGTCCTGCGTGACGATTGCTCGTCAGCCCCCTTTGAACACTGGTCTCCGCCCTGTTGAGCGGCCCCGAATATCGCCCGAGGGCGGAGCATTCGGCAACGCTGCGCAGCTTAACCGCTCATTGCCCTTTGTCACCGGTGAGAGTGGCTATCGGGTAACGTTTGCTCCCTTACTGTGTCGGCCCGGACACATTATCCGGGCGCAAGAGCGCTCATTGCGTTGAATAAGCGACCGCTTTAGGGCTGCCGCCTCCACCAGCATCTGAGGACGTCCTTAAGCTTGCGCGTTTCCCGCTGTTTCCTGCCTGTCCTGAAGGAAAGCCCGTCCGACGCCCAGATCGTCAGCCACAAGCTGATGCTCCGCGCCGGGCTGGTCCGCCAGACTGCCTCCGGAATCTATGCCTGGCTCCCGATCGGCTTCAGGGTATTGAAGAAGATCGAGCAGATCGTCCGCGAGGAGCAGGACCGCGCCGGGGCGCAGGAGATGCTGATGCCGACAATCCAGTCGGCCGACCTGTGGCGGGAAAGTGGTCGCTACGACGCTTACGGGCCCGAGATGCTTCGAATCCGCGACCGCCACGATCGCGAGATGCTCTACGGGCCGACCAACGAGGAAATGCTGACCGCAATCTTCCGTGACGAAGCGAAAAGCTACCGCGACCTGCCGCGAACCCTCTATCACATCCAGTGGAAGTTCCGCGACGAGGTCCGCCCGCGATTCGGCGTGATGCGCGGCCGCGAGTTCCTGATGAAGGACGCCTACAGCTTCGATCTCGACGAGGCGGGAGCGAGGCTGAGCTATTACACGCAGCTTCTCGCTTACCTTCGCACATTCCAGCGGATGGGCATTAAAGCTGTGCCGATGCGCGCGGCCAATGGTCCGATCGGCGGCGATCTCAGCCACGAGTTCATCGTGCTAGCCCCAACCGGCGAGAGCGAAGTTTTCTACGATTCTGCGTTCGAGGACATGGACTGGAATCGTGAAGGTCTCTCCTATGGTGACGAAGCTGGGCTGAGAGAGTTGTTCGAAGAGGTTACCACGACCTACGCGGCGACGGACGAGACCCATGACGAGGGGCGATGGGTCGACGTTCCGGACGTGCGCAAGCGCACCGGGCGCGGCATCGAGGTCGGGCACATCTTCTACTTCGGGGACCTCTACAGCGTGAAAATGGGCCTGAAGGTCTCCGGCAAGGACGGTATACCTGTAGTTCCGCACATGGGCAGCTACGGGATCGGCGTGTCACGCCTGGTCGGAGCGATTATCGAGGCGAGCCACGACGAGGCCGGGATCGTGTGGCCGGAATCGGTGGCGCCATGGACCGTCGGGCTGGTGACCATGCGCGGCGACGACGAGCCGACCGTCACAGCGGCCGAGCAACTCTACCGGCAGCTCGAGGCAGCCGGGGTCGAAACCCTGTACGACGACCGCGACGAGCGCGGCGGGGTCAAGCTTGGATCGATGGACCTCATTGGGCTGCCGTGGCAGTTGATTGTCGGACCGCGCGGAATTGCCAACAACATGGTCGAACTCAAGAACAGGCGCACCGGCGAGAAGCAGGAGCTCAGCGTCGAGAGCGCGCTGGCGAGACTGACGTCATGATATTGAACCGGTACGAGCGGATGGTCGCGCGCCGCTATTTGCTGCCCGGCAAGGGCGAGGGCTTCATCTTCCTCGTCGCCTCCATCAGCCTGGTCGCGGTCGCCCTCGGGGTTGCCGCTCTGATCATCGTGATGAGCGTGATGAACGGCTTCAGGGCCGAGCTGTTCGACAAGATCACCGGGCTCAACGGCCATGCGGTCGTTCAGGGCTATCAAGGGCGGCTTCAGGATTGGCAGCAGATCGCCGATCGCGCTCGCCAGCTTCCGGGCGTGACTTCGGCGACGCCGATGATCGAGCAACCGCTCATGGCATCCTCCAACGGCCGCGTTGAGGGAGTCCTCGTCCGCGGCATGCGGCTCGAGGATATCCGCAACAACCCGGTGATTACCGACAATGTGAAGTCGGGGAGCCTTGGCCTCATCACTCCGGGGAGCGACCGCGTGGCGATCGGCTCGAGGCTCGCCGAGATGCTGGGCGCTTACCCGGGAAGCCAGATCAGCCTGATCAGTCCCGAAGGCCGGTCGACCGTCGTCGGCACCGTCCCGCGGATTGTCACCTACACGGTGGGCGCGGTCTTCGAGGTCGGCATCTACGATTATGACAATGCCTTCGTCGTCATGCCGATCCAAGACGCGCAAACGCTGCTTCTGCTAGGGGACCAAGTCAGCACGATCGAACTCCAGACGACTAATCCGGACAATGTCGAACAGATCCTCGCGCCGCTTCAACCGGTGGTGCAGGGGAAGGGCGTATTAATCGACTGGAGACAGATGAACTCGGCCCTGTTCGAGGCGCTTGCCGTCGAGCGCGTGGCGATGTTCGTCGTCCTGTCGCTGATCATCCTGGTCGCGGTGTTCAACATATTGTCGTCGCTGATCATGCTGGTCCGAGCAAAGACCCGCGACATCGCGATCCTGAGGACGATGGGGGCCAGCCGTAGCGGGTTGATGAAGGTGTTCGTTACCGTCGGAGTGACGATCGGCTCGCTCGGGATCGTTCTTGGGCTGATACTCGGCGCCGTTTTCCTGTTCTTCCGTCAGGGGGTGGTCAACGCCATCCAGTTCCTGACCGGCCAGAATCTCTGGGACCCGTCGGTTCGCTTTCTGTCCGAACTGCCCTCGAAAACCGATCCCGTCGAGGTCGTTGCAATCGCATTGACCGCATTCATCCTGTCGTTCCTCGCGACTCTTTACCCGGCGTGGAAGGCGGCGAGCACCGATCCGGTCCAGGTGCTTCGCTATGAGTGAGCCAGTGCTGCAGACGCGCGACTTGAAGCGTAGTTTCGTCCAGGGCGATGTGACCATCCATGTGCTGCGCGGAGTGCACCTGGAGATTGCTCCCGGCGAGATCGTCGCTCTGCTCGGCCCTTCCGGCTCTGGAAAGTCGACCTTGCTCCAGGCCGTGGGACTGCTCGAGGGCGGTTTCGAAGGGTCGATTCGGCTGCAGGGCAAGCAGGCGGAAGAGCTGGACGACGAGGGCAGGACGACCGTCAGACGCGAGCTTCTGGGGTTCGTCTACCAGTTCCACCATTTGCTGCCCGAATTCAACGCTCGCGAGAACGTGATCCTGCCGCAGCTGGTACGCGGCATCGACATGGAGCAGGCGCGGTCGCGTGCCGACACCTTGCTCGGGACGCTGGGCTTGAGCGAGCGGCTCGAGCATCGCCCGTCCAAGCTTTCGGGCGGCGAGCAGCAGCGAGTCGCGGTCGCGAGGGCGCTTGCCAACCGGCCGCCGCTCATCCTTGCCGACGAGCCGACCGGCAATCTCGACGAAGCGACGGCCGACAAGGTGTTTGCGGAGTTCTTGAATCTGGTACGCGTCGAAGGCAGCGCTGCGCTGGTGGCAACCCACAACGAGCGCCTGGCAACGCGGATGGACAGGGTCGTTCGACTGCACGAAGGCAAGTTGGAATAGGATGGAAGACGAGATCCCTCCCGCCGAAGAATCCCCGCAGGAGCGCAAGCGCCTGAACATTTGGCTCATCGTCGCGCTGGTTGCCGCCGTGGCCGCAGGCATCCTGCTTGCCAGTTCGGTTTGGCAGGGCAGCTGGAAGGGCGGCGAGTCGGATGGCAACGAGGTCGCCGAAGCGAGGGGCCCTGATCTCCAGAGCTGGTGCGCCGCCCAGGCCAGCTACGATGCTATTCGCAACGAGCTGTTCCGGCGTGCCGCCCAAGTGCGGGGAAGCGACGAGCAGGCTTATACGCGCCTTGCCGACTATGCTCTTCTCCGAATCTCCGGCCCGCTCGCGCGCGACACGGACGAGGAGCTTCGAAGCGTCACCTGCAGCGGCGCGGCCACGCTCGACCTTCCCCCGGGGGTAGCGGTAGCCGGCGGCCGGCGGTCACTGGCCGGCGATATCGAATATCTGATCCAGCCAGCCGCCGACGGAACCGGCAACGTGATTCGGCTCGGCAATGCGGACTCGATCGTTGTTCCCCTCGCAACCCTGTCGCGCCAGGGAGCGCCGCAAGGCACTCCGCTGCAAGTGCCGGAGCTGCCGACCACCCAAACGGACCAGCAGGAGCCCGTGTTCGACGAGCGGCAAGCTCCCGAGCCCGAAGCCGACCAGCCATCGTCGTCGCCAACCACCGCCAACCCCAGCTTCAATTGCGCCAGCGCCCGCACTCGCAGTGAAATCGCGGTGTGCGGCGATCCCGGCCTTGCGGCGCTCGACCGCCAGATGTCGTCCCAGTTCAACGGCGCGTTGAGCGGCTCCGACTCGCGGCAGCGAGCGCTTCTTCAGCGCACCCGCGGCCGGTTCCTTGGAGCCCGTGACAGTTGCAGGAGCAACCAGTGCATCGCCGAGACCTATCGGGGCCGGATGCGGGAGATCAGCGACATCATGACGGGGCGCTGGCGCGGCTAATTTGGGGATAAGTGGATCGGCAGCGCTTTCCTGAGCCAGGCCGCCGTCCCATAGTCGCGGAGTGACAGGCCCCTACGTCCCGCTTCGAGTCTTCTCCTGCTTCACCATTCTCGAAGGAGCGATGGAGCCAAAGGCGATCGCGGCCCGGGCCGAGAAGCTGGGCTTTCCCGCAGTCGCTCTGACCGACCGCAACGGCCTCTATGCGGCGATGCCGTTCACCGATGCCTGTATCGAAAAAGGCGTTCAGCCGGTGATCGGCACGTCGATCGCGGTGGCTCGCCCGACGGAGTTTGGGGAGGCGATCGACTGGCTGGTCCTCCTCGCCAAAGACGATCAGGGCTATTCCAACCTGTGCAAGCTGGTGTCGGCGGCGCATCTCGACCGTCCGCTCAGCGAAGAGCCGCACATCCCGTTCGCAAAGCTCGGCGAGCTTAGCGACGGCCTCATCGCGCTTACTGCCGGCGGCGAGGGCGCTCTCGCACGGCTGCTCGCGGACGGACAGAAAGGCAAGGCCGCCGATTATCTCGACCGGCTCAATGCTCTTTATCCGGACCGCCTATATGTCGAGCTGAGCCGGCGCGGGGATGCGATCGAGGAAGCAGCGGAGCAGGCGCTGATCGACCTGGCCTATGCGCGCTGCCTGCCGCTCGTCGCCACCAACCCGGCGGCCTATGTGGACCCAAGCTTCCATGCCGCGCACGACGCAATGCTGTGCATCGCCGCGGGCCAGTATCTTGAAAGCGCCGAGCGCAAATCCTCGTCACCCGAGGCGTGGCTGAAAGACGGCCCGGAGATGGCGCAATTGTTCGCCGATATACCGGAAGCGATCGCCAATACCGCCGTTGTAGCGCAGCGCTGTGCCGTCGGGGCCCCGAAGCGCGACCCGATCCTCCCGAGGCTCAGCGACCAAGAGGACGAGCAGCTCAGGCGCGATTCCCGGGCCGGGCTGGAAGCCCGGCTGGAGGGGCGCAGCGAAGCCGAGCGCAAGGCCTATTTCGAGCGGCTGGACTTCGAGCTCGATGTCATCATCGGGATGGGCTTTCCCGGTTATTTCCTGATCGTCGCCGACTTCATCAAATGGGCGAAGGCGAATGACATTCCGGTAGGTCCGGGCCGCGGATCGGGCGCGGGCTCGGTGGTGGCCTGGTCGCTGACGATTACCGACCTCGACCCGATCGAGCTCAACCTGCTGTTCGAGCGCTTCCTCAACCCCGAGCGCGTGTCGATGCCGGACTTCGACATCGATTTCTGCGAAACCCATCGCGACAAGGTAATCACCTATGTCCAGGGCAAATATGGCCGCGACAGGGTCGCCCAGATCATCACCTTCGGGCGCTTGAAGTCCCGTGCGGTGCTCAAGGACACCGGGCGGGTGCTTCAGATGAGCTATGGCCAGGTCGACCGGCTGGCGAAGCTTATCCCCAACCACCCGACCGATCCCTGGACCCTCGAGCGCTCTCTGAACGGGGTTTCCGAGCTGGCCGCCGAATATAAGGGCGATGCCGACGTCAAGCGGCTGTTCGACCTGGCGATGAAGCTCGAAGGGCTGCCGCGCCACGCGTCCACCCACGCCGCCGGAGTGGTGATCGGGGACCGCCCGCTCGACGAGCTGGTGCCGCTCTATCGCGACCCGCGATCGGAGATGCCGGTCACCCAGTTCGACATGAAATATGTCGAAGGTGCGGGCCTTGTGAAGTTCGACTTCCTCGGCCTCAAGACCCTGTCAGTCCTGAAAGAGGGGCAAAGGCTTCTTGCGGAGCGCGGGATCCATATCGACTTTACGGCGCTGCCGGTCGACGATCCTTCGGTTTACGAACTTCTCCAGCGGGGCGACACCGTCGGCGTGTTCCAGCTGGAATCGGAAGGCATGCGGCGCACTCTGTCGGCAGTTCGGCCGACCGCCTTTGGCGACATCATCGCTCTCGTGTCGCTCTACCGGCCCGGCCCGATGGACAACATTCCGATGTTCGGGGACCGCAAGAATGGCCGCGCCGAAATTCACTATCCGCATCCTTTGCTCGAAGAGGTCCTCGAGGAAACCTACGGCATTTTCGTCTACCAGGAGCAGGTGATGCAGGCGGCGCAGGTGCTGGCCGGTTTCTCGCTCGGCGGTGCCGACCTTCTGCGCCGCGCGATGGGCAAGAAGATCCAGAGCGAGATGAACCTTCAGCGCGCGAGCTTCGTCGAGGGCTGCGCGACCCACAATGGAATCCCGGAAGGCAAAGCCAACGAGCTGTTCGACTTGATCGACAAATTTGCCGGCTATGGCTTCAACAAGAGCCATGCCGCGGCTTACGCTTTGGTCGCTTTTCAGACCGCGTGGCTGAAGACTCATCACCGGCCCGAATTCTACGCGGCGTCGATGAGCTTCGACGTGGCCCAGACCGACAAGCTGGCCCTGTTTGCCGAAGACATGCGCCGCGGCGATGTCGAATGCCTGCCGCCCTGCATCAATATGAGCGACGCTTTCTTCACGGTTGAGGAGGGAAGGGTTCGCTACGCGCTCGGCGCGCTTAAGGGCGTCGGCGAGAAAGCGATGGAGGCGGTGGTGCGCGAGCGGGAGGAGCGGGGGCCGTACAAGTCCCTCGACGATCTCGCCGCCCGTATCGAGCCGCGGCTGCTCAACCGGCGCCAGATCGAGAGTCTGGCCGGCGGCGGAGCGCTCGATCCCCTTGAGCCGAAGCGAGCGGCGGTCTTCGCTGCCGCAGAAATCATCCTCGCCCATGCCGCCAGCGCTGCCGACCAGCGTGAAAGCGGCCAGCACGGCCTGTTCGTCAGCGGCGATTCAAGCATTCCGCCAATCCGGCTTCCCGAAGCGGAATGGACGCTCGCGCAGCGCATGGCCGCGGAGCGGGAATCGTTCGGCTTTTACTTCTCGGCGCATCCCGTCGATGCCCACAGCCACTTGCTTGGCGCGCACAAGGTAAGGAGCTTTGCCCAGCTAGCGGAAATCCGGATTACCGAGGGCGAGCGGACTTCTGCGACCATGGCGGCGCTTGCCGAAGGAGTCCGGTGGCGGGTGTCGGCCCGGGGCCGCCGCTACATGGTCGCGAGCCTGTCAGACAGTTCGGGACAGTTCGAAGCCACGGTGTTCGACGATGAACCCTGTGCGGCACTTGAAGCCGCTGCCAAAGAGGGCGCCTGCGGACTGCTGACCGTCGAGCTCGACCGGCGTTCAGGGGATGAGCTTCCCAGGGTTGCGATCAAGCGCTTCCAGCCACTCGATGCGCTTGCGAAGCGGAGCCGGTTGCAGATGCTGGTCAGGATCGAGGATCCGGCACGGGTCGCTGCGATCGCCGCCGAACTCGCGTCAAGCCGCGGCGGAAACGGCTCGGTCAGGTTGCTTCTTCGCCTGGCCGATGGCGGCGAGGCCGAAGTGCTGGCTGGGCGCAGCTTTGCCCTTGATGCGGAAGTTGCCGCCCGAATTGCCCGGGTCGCCGGTGAAGACAAAGTCGAGCTGGGGGTGCAGGAGCCGCCCAGGCTGGCCCTCGTCGGCTAGGTTTTCTTGGGCCGACGGCGCAAGCGGCGAAGCAACCCAGTCTCGAATCGGATTGCCTCGCTACGCTCTGCAGTGACGTCGGTTATGCCTGCCAGAAGCCGTCCCGGTTCACGAGATTCGTGATCTTGGCATTCTGCTCGTCAGTCAGATTTTCCTTGAAGCTCGGAAACACCGATTCCTCCTCCTCGTGCACGTGGCGCTGGACGAGGTCGCGGAACTGGCGGACTTTCTCCAGCCAATTGGGGGCATCGGTGCCCATCTGGTGAAGCTCATAGATGAAGGTCTTGATCTCCAGATGCTCCTCGTTGAGGTGCTCGGAGTCCGCCTGCATGTTCGCTTCGCGAAGCGCTGGATAAACGATCATTTCCTCTTCGTGGGCATGCTTGTCGAGCGCGTGCTCGAGCTTCATCAGAAGCATGCTCCGCTTCCAGGTCTGGGTCGAATCCGTCGCCAGCATCTTGTCGAAAACCGCCAGCGTCATCTCATGCTCGGTGGCGAGCACTTCATCCCAGTCGCCGGCCATTCCCGACATTCCCTGGATTACAAGCTTGCGGCCCATGTTCGCGGCGAAACCGATCGCAACACCGGCGATAGCCGCACCGATCAGCGACCCTGTGTTGTCGCCCCAGGAAAAGGCGCTCTTGGAGCTCGGGTTGCTGGCGCTACTGCGAGTGCTGCCGCCAGTGCTTCGGCTGCTCTGCTTGGGGCTGCTCCGCTTGGCGCTTCGCGTCGAACTGCGGCTCTTGGTCGTTGTGGCCATCGATTCCTCCTTGCGTTGGTTTGAGGATTCAACGGGAATGTACGGGCAGCGTTCCTATTGCGAACGACTTGCTGCGACGAACGGCCAGAAGTGTCAGCCGGCGCTTGGCGGAGGTGGTTGCTCGCTGATCGGCGGGACTGTTTCCGCGGGAGGAGGCGGTGCCAGGCTGTCGACCGGAATTGCGTCGTTAACAGGGGGATCCACCGCTTCTTCAGACGCGGGTGGCAAGCTGTTCACTACCTCCTCAAGCGGCGGCGGCGGGTTCTCCGACTCATATTCCTCGCCCGGAAGCGGCCGTTCGCTCCTGGTGACACTCGGCGCGGCTCTGTTGGCAGGCGCCGTGGTTCCTTCATAGACACAGGCATCGAGCCCGTCGCGGGCGACAACCCCGATGCGGGCGGAGATCGTCCCCCCGTAGCGGCGAGTAAAGCCTTTGGGAGCGATAGCTCCGCGTTCCTTGGGAAGCGGAAGCACCGCGGCGATTCGGGCGGCCTCGGTCGCAGACATGGCGCTGGCGTCGTGGCCGAAGTAGCGCTGGGCTCCCGCATTGACCCCGTAGGTGCCGATCCCGGTCTCGGCGAGGTTGAGATATACCTCCATGATCCGGCTCTTGGGCCACATCTGCTCCATCAGCAGCGTGAACCACGCTTCGAAACCTTTGCGCACATAGCCGCCGCCCTGCCAGAGGAAGGCGTTCTTCGCCGTCTGCTGGCTGATGGTCGAGCCACCGCGAATCCGCCCGCCTGAGGCATTGCGCCGCGCTGCTTCCTGGATTGCATCGAGGTCGAAGCCCTTGTGCTGGCAGAACTTGCCGTCTTCGGCAGCGATCGCCGCTCGAACCATGTCGCGGTCGATTCGCTCGATCGGCATCCAGTCGCGAGTCGCGCCTTGACCCGCGAACGTGTCGCCGAGCATCGTCATGGTCGTGGGAGGATTGATGAACCGGTAAGCGACGACCCACAGGATCGAGAGGAGGATGAAAGCGAGCACAATTTTGAAGATCCAGGCGAGGATGCGGCCCAGGACCGAGCCCTTGCGCTTGCGCTTGTAGGCGGGGATCGCCTGTTTGGGTCGCTTTGCCATTGCTTCTGATTAGCGCTCTTCTTGCCGCAGTGCAGCAGCGCATTTACAGCCGTTGGATGAGCTCGACCAACGACATCCGCCGATCCTTCCTCGAGTTTTTCGAGAAGGCCGGCCACGCGCGGGTGCCGTCGGCGTCTCTGGTCCCGCATAACGACCCAACCCTGATGTTCGTCAACGCCGGGATGGTGCCGTTCAAGAATGTGTTCACGGGGCTCGAAAGCCGCCCCTACAGTACCGCAACAAGCTCCCAGAAATGTGTTCGCGCGGGCGGCAAGCACAATGATCTCGACAATGTCGGTTATACGTCCCGCCACCATACCTTCTTCGAAATGCTGGGGAATTTCTCGTTCGGCGACTATTTCAAGGATCGCGCGATCGAGCTCGCCTGGACCCTTGTCACCAAGGAGTGGGGGATCAGCGCGGACCGGCTGACCGTCACAGTTTATCACACGGATGACGAAGCCTTCGAGCTGTGGAAGAAGATCGCCGGGCTTCCGGACAGCCGGATCATCCGCATCCCGACCAAGGACAATTTCTGGGCGATGGGCGACGACGGTCCGTGCGGCCCCTGCTCGGAGATATTCTTCGACCATGGCGATCACATTCCGGGTGGTCCTCCCGGCAGCGCCGACGAGGACGGCGACCGCTTCGTCGAGATCTGGAACCTGGTGTTCATGCAATACGAGCAGTCGGCCGGCGAGATCGTGTCCGAGCTTCCGAGCAAGAGCATCGACACCGGATTGGGCCTCGAGCGGACAGCCGCGGTCTTGCAGGGTGTGCATGACAATTACGACACCGACACCTTCCGCGCACTGATCGAGGCCAGCGAGGAACTGACCCACACCAAGGCCGAGGGTGAGAACAAGGCGAGCCACCGGGTGATCGCCGACCATTTGCGCGCGTCCGGTTTCCTGGTTTCGGACGGCGTTCTCCCGGCCAACGAGGGCAGGGGCTATGTGCTCAGGCGGATCATGCGCAGGGCGATGCGCCACGCGCATTTGCTCGGCTCAAAGGAGCCGCTGATGCACCGTCTGGTGCCGGCGCTGGTTGCGGAGATGGGGGCCGCTTATCCAGAACTGGTGCGCGCCCAGCCCCTGCTGGAACAGGTACTGACCCAGGAAGAAACTCGTTTCCGGCAGACTTTGGTCACGGGGCTCAAGCTTCTCGATGAAGCCACTGGCGACTTGGGCGACGGAGGGACGCTCGCGGGCGACACTGCGTTCAAGCTCTACGACACTTACGGCTTCCCGTACGACCTGACCGAGGACGCGCTCCGTGCCCGGGGCCTGAAGGTGGACCGCGAGGGCTTCGACGCGGCGATGGGCCGGCAGAAGGCCGCGGCAAGGGCTGCCTGGAAGGGCTCCGGCGACAAAGCCTCCGACGATCTGTGGTTCGACCTTGTCGAGGAGTTCGGGAGCACCGAGTTCATCGGCT
>JACDCV010000115.1 GCA_013817375.1 Sphingomonas sp. | reverse complement strand
GTGATCGACCAGGTTGAGGGGGGCGTCGCCGATACCATGGCGGCGACGAAGGTCCCGGCCGGCCGATTGTTCCTGATGGGCGACAACCGCGACGACAGCCTCGACAGCCGCTATCTGGCCGCTGAAGGCGGGATCGGGATGGTCCCGCTTGATCATGTGATCGGCCGGGCGACGATCCTGTTCTGGTCCACCGACGGAAGCGCAAGCTATGTTAGGCCGTGGACCTGGTTCTCCGCTCTTCGCGGCGGCCGCATCGGCAACACATTCGCAAGCGAGGGGCAATGAACGCCGAAATCGCCGCCTTCGTGGCCGACCATCTCGGCTATGACGCCAAAGACCCGGCGCTGTTCCGAAGCGCGCTCACCCACTCGAGCAGCAAAAGCGACAATTATGAGCGGCTCGAGTTTCTCGGCGACCGGGTCCTGGGGCTGGTCATCGCAGGCTGGCTCTACGAACGCTTCCCGACCGAGCCCGAGGGCAAGCTGTCGCTGCGGTTCAACTCGCTGGTCGCCCGCGAGACCTGCGGCGAAATCGGGCGCGAACTCGGGCTTCCGGCGGTCATCCGCCTCGGCAAGCAGGCGCGCGACGACGGCGCCAACTGGAGCGACAATGTCGTCGGCGACGTCGTCGAGGCGCTGATTGGCGCAATGTACCTCGATGGCGGCCTGGAGGCGGCAGAGGCGCTGGTGCGGCGAATCTGGGAGCCGATGGTCGCCGGGCAGCGGCGAGCGCCCAAGCACCCCAAATCCTCGCTTCAGGAAATTGCCGCAGCACGCAATCTCCCCAACCCCGCCTATGAAGTCACCGCTCGCAGCGGCGCCCACCACAGCCCGCGGTTCACGGTCCGGGTGTCGATCCGCCAGCTCGGCGAGGCCGAGGCGGAAGGGTCGAGCAAGCAGGAAGCGGAAACCTGCGCGGCCATTGCGCTGTTGGACAAGCTGACATGAGCGAGGACAGCAAAAGGGCCGGCTTTGTCGCCGT
Organism: Sphingomonas sp.; assembly: GCA_013817375.1. GTDB lineage: Bacteria > Pseudomonadota > Alphaproteobacteria > Sphingomonadales > Sphingomonadaceae > Sphingomicrobium. Next base: position 5,772 of record JACDCV010000115.1, on the reverse strand, counting down.
TATCGGCGCTCCCAACGCCGGCAAGTCGACGCTCGTCAATTCGCTGGTCGGGCAAAAGGTCGCGATCGTCAGCGCAAAGGCGCAGACGACTCGCGCCCGGCTGATGGGCATTGCGCTTGCCGGAGCCTCCCAGATACTGCTGGTCGACACGCCGGGCATCTTTCAGCCGCGACGCCGGCTCGACCGGGCGATGGTCGCGGCTGCCTGGAGCGGAGCGCAAGACGCCGACCTGATCCTGCTTGTGATCGACTCCAAGGCGGGGCTGACGGGCGAGGTCGAACGCGCGATCGCCGGCCTCGAGAAGCGCGAGCACCCTTTGTTGCTCGCACTCAACAAGATCGACCTGGTAAAGAAAGGCGAGCTGCTGGGCCTTTCCGCCCAGCTGACCGAGCGGCTGAACCCGGACAAGGTGTTCATGATCAGCGCCGCTCAGGGCGATGGCGTTCTCGACCTCAAAGCGGCGCTTGCCGATGCTTTGCCCAAAGGCCCGTGGCTTTATCCCGACGACGAAGTTTCCGACGCCACCGACCGGATGATCGCAGCAGAGCTGACACGCGAGCAGATTTACGAGCAACTTTACAAGGAACTGCCCTACGCATCCGTCGTCGAGACCGAGACCTGGGAAGACCGGCCCGACGGATCGACCGAGATTCGCCAGCAGATCCTCGTCGAGCGCGACAGCCAGAAGGCGATCGTCATCGGCAAAAGCGGGAGCCGGCTCAAGGAAATCGGCCAGAAAGCGCGCGAAGCCATCTCCGCCCACCTTGGCCGAAGGGTTCATCTGTACCTTCATGTGAAGGTCAATCCGAATTGGGACGAGGACCGCTCGATCTATCGCGACATGGGCCTCGAGTGGAGCGACTAAACGGCGGCTAGAAGCTCCTCGACCCACTGGGGCACAAGCTCGCCGGCGGGGCCGGTCCGGCTTTCGTCGAACAGGAAGCTGCCCAGGCTCGGCTCCAGGTTCATCTCCAGAGTCCGGGCGCCGCAATAGCGCGCCGTCTGGACGAAGCCCGCGGCCGGATAGACCGCGCCCGAGGTGCCGATCGAAACGAACAGGTCGCAGCGCTGCAGAGCCTCGTCGATCCGATCCATGCCGTAGGGCATCTCGCCGAACCAGACGATGTCGGGGCGAACCAGCCCCGCATCGTCGCAAGCCGGGCACTTTGCGCCCTCCCCCATCAGCCCCGCCCAGGCGAAGCGCTCGCCGCAGCTTTGGCACCAGCCTTTTTGAAGCTCGCCGTGCATGTGGAGAAGCCGGGTCGAGCCGGCGCGCTCGTGCAAATCGTCGACGTTCTGGGTGACCAGCAGAAATTCGCCCGGCCAGTGCAAGTCCAGCTGCGCCAGGGCCCGGTGGGCTGCATTTGGCTCGATCTCGTCCAGCCGCGCCCGCCGGGCATCGTAGAAGGCATGGACCAGCGCCGGATCGCGCGCAAAGGCCTGCGGAGTGGCCACGTCCTCGACCCTATGCCCCTCCCACAGGCCATCGGGGCCGCGAAAGGTGGCGAGACCGCTTTCCGCCGAAACCCCGGCGCCGGTCAGGATGACGATGTTGCTTGGTGCCACGCTTTCCAGATTAGCCTCCATCTTTCGCGCATTCCGACCTCTTTCGATGAAACGCGCTGCCGGCGGGGCGGCTGCCGGCAACGATCGGAGCGCTCGTCCGTTGGTTCGATGAGGTGGCGCTCGCTTCGGGCGCTTGCCGAATCACCCGATCCCACGGAGGCCAGAATGGCCTTCGAAATACCAGTAACGGAGGAAACAATTCATGCGCAACAATATCGCAGCAGCAATATTTGACGATTGCGATCATGCTGAAAAGGCTATCAATGAGCTTCGCGAGTCCGGCGTTCCCAACGATGCCATCTCGGTCGTTCAGCTTCACGACGAAGACAAGGACAGTGACCGCGGCGACAGCGACGGCCGTACCGAGACTGTCGACACTGGCGACAACAAGGCCAGCGGCACGACCAAGGGCATCCTCGCCGGCGGCACCGTCGGCGCCATCGCAGGCCTTGGAGCATTGCTGATCCCGGGCATTGGCCCGTTCATTGCCGGCGGAGCGCTGGCCTCGACCCTCGGCGTTGCCGGTTCGGCCGCAGTTGCCAGCGGCGCTCTTGGCGCAGCTGCCGGCGGACTGACGGGCGCCCTCGTCGACTATGGCTTCGACAAGGAGCATGCCGAATATTATGAGAAAAGGATTCGCGACGGCGCAGTGTTCGTCGCCGTCGATACATCGGAGAATCCTTCCGCTTTCGCACCGAGCCGCGCAATCCTTCGCGCTGCCGGCGGTGAGAGCGCCGATGCGAGCGAGCCTACTCGTGAAGACGCCCGGGCTTGAGGAGGTTGATGATGAGACTGTTGCCAACAACAGCCGCATTGCTGGCCTTCGGGCTCGCCGCCTGTAGCCAGAACGGCGACACCGACAGCGCCGCCAACGACATGTCGATGGATCAGGAGATGGTGGTGGACGATCCTGCAACCACCGACCTGAACATGGACGCGGCCCCGACGGCCGTCGATCAGGCGATCAACCAGACCGACCAGCAGAGCGATCTTCGGGACTCGGCGGACGATTCCGCCAACAGCGTCAGTAACGCTGCGGAATAAGGTAGAAGCGAACCGAGGAGGCAGGCGGACGGGAAACCGGCCGCCTGCTTCTTTTTGCCCGGCATTTTTGGGCCCATTTGCCTTTGCGGCGGCTCATCCTTTAGGTTCTCGCAGATTGGAGCTGATATGAGATTGATTGCTGCAACCGCTTTTGCCGCACTTGCACTTGCAGGCTGCGATGCGACCCGGACGACCGCCGACACGTCTGCAATCGAGGAGCAGATCAAGGCCAACGAAGCCCGCTGGAACCAGGCCTACAAGGCGCGCGACGCCGACGCGCTGGCCGCTTTTTATGCCGAAGACGGAGCGCTCGCCACGCCCGGTGAGCCATTGGCCAGAGGATCGGAGGCGATTCGCAAGGCGACCGCCGGCGTGGCTTCCGATCCGGCGTTCAAGCTCACCTTCTCCCCGAACCGGATCCAGGTCGCTCAATCGGGCGACCTTGCTTATTCGCGCGGCCGCTACACGATGACCGCAACCGACCCCGCGACGAAACAGCCGAATACCACCGGCGGCCATTATCTGACCGTCTGGCAGAAGCAGTCGGACGGAAGCTGGAAAGTGGTCGAAGACATGGTCACGCCGGGCCCGCCAATCATACTCGACGACCAGTCGAGCCGCGCCTCGGCCATACTCTAGCCGCGCGCGGGCGCGATCGCTTCACGTGGCGCGCGGACTCATTCGCATCGGCATCGGTGGCTGGACCTATCTGCCCTGGCGCGGGACATTCTACCCGTCCGACCTGCCGCAGAAGCGTGAACTGGAATATGCGGCGCAGCAGTTCGCCGCGATCGAGATCAACGCGACCTTCTACGGGCGCCAAAGCCCCAAAACCTGGCTGAACTGGGCACAAACTGTCCCCGATGGACTCCAGTTCGCGATGAAGGGCTCGCGCTATTGCGTGACCCGCCCGAAGCTTGCCGACGCGGGACAAGGCATCGAAACCTATCTCGCACAGGGACTGTCGGCGCTGGGGGAAAAGCTCGGTCCGATCCTGTGGATGCTCGCCGCGCGGCGGCACTATGATGCCGACGACATCGCCGCCTTCTTCGCTTTGCTCCCGCGCGAGCTCGACGGAATTCCGCTCCGCCATGCAATCGAGCCGCGGCACGAGAGCTTCCGCGACGAACGCTTCTTCGACCAGTGCCGAAAGCAGGACATCGCAATCGTGTTCGGCGACGCCGACGACTTCCCGTGCATCGCGGCCGACACTGCGAGCTTCGCTTATGCGCGGCTCCAATGCATGCGCGAGGGGGTCGAGACCGGCTACACGGCAGCACGGCTGGATGAGATTGCGGAGCAAGTGAAGCGCTGGGCCGACGACGGCCGCGATGTCTATGTGTTCATGATCAACGGCGCCAAAGTCCGCGCCCCCGCCGCCGCGCTGGCCCTGCAGGAGCGCCTTCGCTAAGCATCGCGGATGCGAACCGACCAGCAGCCGATCCGCATTGCCCTGTTCGCCCCCGACGGGCGGATGGGAAAGGCCATCGCCGCCGCGATCCAGCAGGATGCGGGCTTTGCGCTGGATCAAGACCGTGGCGACGTGCTGGTCGATTTCTCGGTGCCTGACGCACTCCAGGCGAGCCTGGATAAAGCGATCAGCGCCGGGGTTCCGATCCTCGTCGGAACGACCGGTCTCGACGATCTGGCGGACAGCCGAATTGCCGAAGCCGCGAAGCAGGTCGCGGTGCTTCGCGCAGCGAACACGTCGCTCGGTGTCGCAGTGCTTTCCGACCTCGTCGAGCGGGCGGCGCGGGCGCTCGGGCCCGACTGGGATATCGAAATCCTGGAAATGCATCACCGCAACAAGGCCGATGCCCCTTCGGGCACCGCGCTTGCGCTTGGGCATGCAGCGGCGCTCGGGCGTGGCGGGGAGCCCGACTCCGAGCGCGGCCGCGACGGCACTGGGCTCAAGCGCGAGGCGGGCGCAATCGGTTTTGCGAGCCTTCGCGGCGGAAGCGTCGCTGGCGAGCATGACGTGATCTTCGCCGCAGATGATGAGCGGCTGATCCTGTCGCACCGCGCGGAAAACCGGATGATCTTTGCCCGCGGCGCGCTTGCCGCCGCCCGGTTCCTCGTCGGCAAGCCCGCCGGTCTCTATGGAATGCGCGACGTCATTGGCGGGTCGTGAAGAAGGCGGAAGTTTTCGAATTCTTCCGGCGGCTCGCCGAAAACGACCCCGCGCCGACCACCGAGCTCGACTATAGCAACCCCTATACATTGCTGGTCGCGGTCGTGTTGTCCGCGCAGGCGACCGACGTCAGCGTCAACATCGCCTGCCGGCCTTTGTTCGAGCGCATAAGCACGCCCCGCCAGATGATCGCGCTTGGCGAAGACGAGCTTCGCCAGGCGATCCGGACGATCGGCCTGTTCAACACCAAGGCGAAGAATGTGATCGCTTTGTCGCAAGCGCTGATCCGCGACTTCGGCGGAGAAGTGCCGCGAACCCGCGAGGAGCTTCAGAGCCTGCCCGGAGTCGGCCGAAAGACCGCCAATGTGGTTCTCAACACGGCGTTCGGCGAGGAGACGTTCGCGGTCGACACGCACGTCTTCCGCGTCGGCAACCGCACCGGCCTGGCGCCAGGGAAAACCCCCGACGAGGTCGAGGCCAAGCTGGAAAAGGCGGTGCCGCAGCCGTTCCGGCGCGACGCGCACCACTGGCTGATCCTTCACGGCCGCTATGTGTGCAAGGCGCGCACGCCAGAATGCTGGCGATGCCCGGTGATCGACCTCTGCCGCTACCGGCCCAAGACCCCGCCGCCCAAGACTAAACCCAGCGCCGTTCGAACCGCGAACCCAGGGTCGTCAGCAGCTCATACTGGCTAAGCCCGGAGGCCCGGGACGCGCTCGGAAGGTCATAGTCGAGCTCGACCCAGTCGCCTTCATCAAGGCCCTTCGCCGCATCGCAGCCCAGCGCAATCAGGTCCATCGACACGCGCCCCAGGACCGGCAGCGCGAACTCGCCGGCAAAGGCGCTTCCGCTCGACGAAAAGCCGCGAAGAAAACCGTCGGCATAGCCGATGTTGACGATCGCCGCTTGGCTGTCCTCCTGCGCCTCGAATGTCCCGCCATAGCCGCAGCTTTCGCCAGCGCGGATGGTCCGCCGCTGGACGATTTGGGCCTCAACCCGCACCACCTGGCGAATGTGGCCCTTGGCCTCGG
>JACDCV010000114.1 GCA_013817375.1 Sphingomonas sp. | reverse complement strand
CGGCGAGTGAACCATGGCTTTGGCAACAAGCAGCCGCCGCTTCATCCCGCCGGACAAAGTGCGCGAATAGGCGCCCGCCTTGTCGGTCAGGTGCATCGCCGCCAGCAGTTCGTCGCTGTTCCGCTCGGACTTTGGAATGCCGTACAGCCCGGCCTGCATCTCGAGGGTCTCGCGCGGAGTGAAGAAGGGGTCGAAGATGATTTCCTGCGGGACCACTCCGATCGATCTCTTGGCGTTCCTCGGGTGCCGGTCGATGTCGAAGCCCCAGACGACGGCCCTTCCGCTCGACTTGACCACCAGTCCGGCGAGGATGTTGATCAGGGTCGACTTGCCGGCGCCGTTGGGCCCAAGCAGCCCGAAAATCTGGCCGCGCGGGACGTCGAAGCTGACATCGTCGAGCGCTCGCTTGGGCTCGCCCCCTCTGGCCGCATAGACTTTCGTCAGCGATTCGATTCGGATTGCCGGCTGCGTGCTGCTCATCGTGCCGGGCGCATAGCCTCCGCCCGCGGCGTTAGGAAGCTGGAGAGGGTAAAGCTGCTCTTAACCCTAACCGGCAGCGTCATCTTGACGTTAACCGCGTAAATCCCCGCTGATGAACGGCCATCTCCTCCCGCTTCGGCTTGCCGCCGCGGCCCTGCTCGTCGCAGCGCCGTCACCGCTGCTTGCCGTGCCGGCCACCGGCAATTCGGACGCAGGCGTGGTTCTGCTCCGGCCGCTGACGCTCTTGAAGAAGGACGACCTCGACTTCGGCGGGCTGCTGCCCTCGGCGACTGCCGGAACCGCAACGCTCGATCCCATCACCGGGGCGGTGACGACGACCGGCGGGGTTATCGCTGCTCCCGGAGCGACGTCTCCGGCTTTGTTCATCGGCGCGGGCACCCGGCGCGCGCCAGTCATCATCCGCGTGCCGAAGGATCCCTTCCTCGTTACCCGCAGCGGCGGCACCGAGACGATGATTGTTTCAAACCTCACCCTCGACGGGAACAGCACCCGTCAGATCGACGCCAACGAGGCGTTCGAGTTCAAGGTCGGCGGCCGGCTCAGCGTCGGCGCGAACCAGGCCGGCGGCGACTATGTCGGAAGCTTCGAGGTGACCGTCGTCTATCCCTGATCCGAACGCCCATGGTTTGCGGGCATGGTTAAATATCCGCGCACCTAATGTCTTCAACTGCCGGTCACGGCCGACCCTCATACTTTTGCGCAACGGCATTCAGCGCGAAAGGAAGTTTTGGTGGACATTCGGCAGGTTATTTGGGCGGCGGGCTTTGCCGCAATCGCCCTCGCTTCTCCGGCAGCTGCAGCGCCGGTCCCGGCGCTCGATGATTCAGAAGCGCACGCTTTAATCCTGATCCCGCTTACGCTGACCAAGATCGACGACCTCGATTTCGGCGGAGTCATTGCGTCGTCCGCTTCTGGAACCGTGACGATCAACCCCGGGACCGGGGTTCGCACCTTCACCGGCGGGACTTCGGGTCTTGCCAGCGAAGCCGGCAACCGCGCCTATTTCGGCGGTGCGGGCTCACCAAACCAGCAGGTGCTCGTGGCGATCAGCCCGCCGACGGAGCTTGTCAGCGTCGGCGGCGACACCATCCCGGTGACCGGCCTTACCCTCGACGGGGCTCCGATGCGAAGCATCGATCCTGACAGCCGCACCTTCTTTGTCGGATTCGGCGGAACCCTGGCAATCGCGGCCGATCAGGCGCCCGGCGATTATAACGCCGAGTTCTGGGTCACTGCCATCTATCAGTGAACCCCGTGCGGCCTCCGCTTGCGGCGGCTGCCAGGCGATCCTAAGTGCATTGGGTGAAGACGGAAATCCCGCCACCCGAAGTGTTCCGAGTTTCCACCGCGCAGGTTGCCTGCGACGGTTCGGGCTCAGTGTCGGCCGAGCTGGGCCATCCGCGCGTGTTCCTCCGCATCGACCCGCAGGTCGGCTTCGTCGATTGCGGCTATTGTGACCGCCGCTTCGTCCTGGAGACGGGCAGCCCTTCCGCGTGACCCCCGATCCGCGCCAATTGCTCTACCGCTCGCTCGACCCCGACGATGCCCGCCGGCTCGCCCATCGGCACCTTTCCGCCTGTGACGACGGCGAGCTGTTCCTCGAGCATCGGGTCAGCGAAGCCTTCGGTTTCGACGACGGCCGCCTGAAGACCGCAAGCTACGACAGCGCCTCGGGGTTCGGCCTTCGCGGCGTCACTGGAGAAACGACCGCTTTTTCCCACGCCAACGACATTAGCGCCGAAGCCATCGAGCGCGCCGCCGCGACCCTGAAGCTGCTCGACCCGGCGAGCGGCTCCCCGGCGCCTTCGCCGCAGCGCACCAACCAGTCGATGTACGCCCCCGACAATCCGCTTAACGAAGTGCCGTTCGCGGACAAGGTCGCTTTGTGCCAGCAGATCGACGCTGCCGCCCGTGCCCGCGACCCGCGGGTAGCGCAGGTCGCGGTGGGTCTTTCAGCGAGCTGGCGGGTGATCGAGATCATTCGCGCCGACGGATTTGTCGCCACCGACGTTCGCCCGCTGGTCCGGCTCGATGTCCAGATCGTCGCCAGCGAGAATGGCCGCCGTGAAACCGGGCACTTCGGTATCGGCGGCCGGCACCTGTACGAACGGATCCTGGACCAATCGACCTGGAACCGCGCCATCGACGAGGCCCTCGAGCAGGCGCTTACCAATTTGCGCTCCGTCGCTGCCCCTGCCGGCGAAATGCCGGTAGTGCTTGGCCCCGGCTGGTGCGGAGTGCTTCTCCACGAAGCGGTTGGCCACGGGCTCGAGGGCGACTTCAATCGCAAGGGCACGTCGGCGTTCAGCGGCCGCATCGGAAGCCAGGTCGCAGCGCCCGGAGTGACGGTCGTCGACGATGGAGCGATCGCCAACCGGCGCGGCTCGCTGACCATCGACGACGAGGGCACGCCGACCCAGCGCAACGTCCTGATCGAGGATGGAATCCTCAAAGGCTATCTTCAGGACCGGCTCAATGCCCGGCTGATGGGGGTGGAGCCAACGGGGAGCGGCCGGCGCGAAAGCTTCGCCCACGCGCCGATGCCGCGGATGACCAACACCTTCATGCTGGCCGGCAATGACAATCCGGGCGAGCTGGTCGAGCGGGTCAAGGACGGCATTTACGCGAAGAGCTTTGGCGGCGGCCAGGTCGACATCACCAACGGGAAATTCGTCTTCTCGTGCACGGAAGCCTATCGGATCAGGAACGGAAAGATCGCCGAGCCGGTGAAAGGCGCGACCCTGATCGGCGACGGACCGACAGTGCTCACCCGGATCAAGGGAATCGGCAACGACATGGCGCTCGACCAGGGCATTGGCGTGTGCGGCAAGGGCGGGCAATCGGTTCCGGCCGGGGTTGGACAACCGACCCTGCTTATCGACGGGCTCACCGTCGGGGGCACGGCGGCTTGATGGACGACTGGCGCTCCGACGTCCTCAAATTCTGGTTCGGCCTCGACAAGAAGCAGTGGTGGAGCGGCGGACCCGATCTCGACGAGGAAATCCGCACCCGCTTTCTCGACCTGTGGCAAGACAAGAGGCAGTTGCCCGCAAGCGCCTTCCTCGACGACCCGCTGACCGCGCTCGCCGCAGTGGTCCTGTTCGACCAGTTCCCGCGCAACATGTTCCGCGGTCACGCCGACCAGTTTTCCACCGATCCGCTGGCGCTGGCGATCGCCAAGGCGGCTGTGGATGGCGAACTTGACGAACAGCTCGAGCCGCAGGAGCGAGGCTTCCTCTACATGCCGTTCCAGCACAGCGAGGACCTCGACGAGCAGAAGCGCTCTTTGCTGCTGTTCACCAGGCTCGGCGATGACGAGCAGCTGAATTATGCGAAAAAGCACCACGATGTGATCGCGCGCTTCGGCCGCTTCCCGCACCGCAACGCGATGCTCGGCCGCGCACCGCGAGCCGATGAAGTCGCCGCGGGCGATGTCTTTCCCTGGTGAGCAGTCTCGTCGAGCTAGCTCGCTACTCGACCCGGGTGGAGGCCGATCTTGCCCGGCTCGCGCTTGAAGCCGGGGGCATAGAGGCGGTGCTGTTCGGGGCCGAGATGAGCGGTCTGGGTTTCGGCTCGATGCTGCCCGTTCGACTAATGGTCCTGGATGAGGACGCTGGGGCCGCCCGCGCGCTGCTTGCCGAGGACAATCGCTAGAGCAGGTGGGCGACCGGCGTCAGGTCGATGCCGGCGTTCTGCGCCGCCTGCTGAAGCTCCTCGACGCTAGCGCCTTGCTCGCGCCGGGCTACCGCCCAGGCCAGCGCCGACCGGTTGCCGGAACGGCAGAAGGCAAGCAGCTTGCCGTCGCAGGCAGCGATGGCTTCCTGCATCGCTTCGACGTCGGACGGACCGATCCCGCGACGGATCGGAATGAACCTGTATGCGACACCCGCGGCTTCCGCCGCCGCCTCGATCTCGCCTGCCTCCGGCTGGCCGGGATCCTCGCCGTCGGGCCTGTTGTTGACGATCATCGTCACTCCCGACGTCTTTAGCTGAGCGACGTCACCTGGGCTGATCTGCCCGCTCACAAGCGTCTTTTCGTCAAGCTGCCGGATCATCTGATCTCTCTTCATAAGCTCGAACCACTTCGAGCATCGCTTCACCATAACGTTCCAGCTTCACTTCGCCCACGCCTTGCACTTGCGCGAGGTCGCGAAGCGAATTCGGGCGAGCGGAAGCGATCTCGTGGAGCGTGCTGTCGTGGAAGATCACGTAGGGCGGCACCCCGCCAGCGGCTGCAAGCTCCCGCCGGGTCTCCCGGAGAGCTTCGAACAAAGGATCGGCCGGGCCATCGGACGAGCGCCGGCGCGACTTGCGCTTGCGCGGCGGCGGAACGGTCATCACCAATTGCTCTTCGCCCTTGAGCAAAGGTTTCGCTCCCGGCCCGAACGACAGTCCGCCGTAAGCGTCGGCGCGGAGCGCATCGCGGGCGATCAGCGCCCGGGCGACGGGACGAACCAGCGCCAGCTCCTCGGCCGAAGCGATTCCGAACACCGACAGCTTGTGATGCCCGAAGCCGCGCACTTTCTCATTGTCGTCGCCGCCAAGAACGTCGGCCAGATACGCAACTCCGAACCGCATTTCCGTCCGGAAGGCAGCGGACAGCAATTTGCGAGCGATTTCGGTGACGTCGATGGTTGCCGGCGGGTCGAGGCAATTGTCGCAATTGCCGCACGAAGCTGGCGGGTCCTCTCCGAAGTGGCGAAGCAGGATCGCCCGGCGGCAACCGGCGGTCTCGACGAAAGCGGCAAGCGCGCCGAGCCGCTCGCGCTCGCCCTGGCGCCGCTCCGGCTCGACCTCGGTCTCGATTCGCCTCCGGGCTCGGGCGAAGTCCTCGGCGCCCCAGTAGAGCCAGGCTTCGGCGGGTTCGCCGTCGCGGCCGGAGCGCCCGGTTTCCTGGTAATAAGCTTCGATCGACTTGGGGATTCCGGCATGAGCGACGAAGCGCACGTCGGGCTTGTCGATGCCCATTCCGAACGCCACCGTCGCCGCCATCACCATTTCCTCGGAAGCGACGAAGGCCGACTGGTTGCGCGCTCGTACCTGCGGCTCCAGCCCGGCATGATAGGGAGCCGCCTTGCGGCCGCCGGCGACTATGGTCTCGGCGATCCGCTCGGCCTTGTCGCGGCTTGGGACGTAGACGATCCCGGGGCCGGGCTGGCGGCCGAGAAGCGTCTTGAGCTGGCCGCCGATTCCGTCGCGGGCAAGCACGTGATAGCGGATGTTGGGCCGATCGAAGCCGGCGATGATGAGGCCGTCGCCGGGGATTCCGAGCTGGGCGAGGATATCGGAGCGGGTGCGCTCGTCGGCAGTTGCGGTCAGCGCCAGCCGCGGCACCGATGCGAAGCTGTCCAGAAGCGGTCTCAACAGCCGGTAGTCGGGGCGAAAATCATGGCCCCACTCGCTCACGCAATGCGCTTCGTCGATCGCGATCAACGCCAGCGGTATCGTCTCGATCAGCCGCCGGAAACTGTCGCTCGTCGCTCGCTCGGGAGCGGCATAAAGCAAATCGAGATCGCCCGACCGAAGCCGCTCGATGGTTCGCTCGCGGTCGCTGTCGGCAGACGTCAGCGACGCCGCCCGGATACCCGCCGAGTCCGCGGAGCGGATCTGGTCGTGCATCAGCGCGATCAGCGGTGAGATGACCAGCGCTGTGCCATGCCGGGCAAGCGCCGGAAGCTGGTAGCAGAGCGACTTGCCGGCGCCCGTCGGCATCACCGCAAGCGTGTGCTCGCCCGCCATCACCCGATCGACGACCTGCTCCTGAACGCCGCGGAAGGCGTGGAAGCCGAACACGGTCTTCAAAATCTCGTTGGGTCCGCCCGTCATTCGGCTGCTTGCGCCGCTTCTTCGAGCTGCTCGGTCGCCTGGCGTTGCCACATGTCGGCATACAAACCGCCATGCTCCAGCAACTGGTCGTGGCTTCCGCTTTCGGCGATCCGGCCTTCGTCGAGCACCAGGATGAAATCCGAGTCCACCACCGTCGACAGCCGGTGGGCGATGGTGATCGTGGTGCGGTTGCGCGAGAGCCCGTCGAGAGTCGCAAGGATCGCTTCCTCGGTCCTGCTGTCGAGCGCACTTGTGGCCTCGTCGAGGATCAGGACCGGCGGGTTCTTGAGCAGGGTCCGGGCAATCGCCACGCGCTGCTTCTCGCCGCCGGAAAGCTTCAACCCGCGCTCGCCGACCATCGATTCATAGCCATCGGGAAGAACCGCGACGAAGCGGTCGATCGCGGCGCCCCTTGCTGCTTGTTCGATCTCAGGCTGGGTCGCGCCCTCCGCGCCGTAACC
>JACDCV010000113.1 GCA_013817375.1 Sphingomonas sp. | reverse complement strand
TCATGTGGCAGCTCCTTAGCTGACCACGGACAGAAGCAAGTAACCAGCGGCAGGACGACCCGGGAGACTTGACACAATGGCCCATTACAGAAGCGGACATTCCGCCGAACGGCGATCTAATGAGTTTGGTTGGCCGAAACGCCGGACTTCGCGGGGGTGGCAATTGCCTTCGAGTCGTCGAGCCTCTTATCCAGCTCTCGCGCCCGCTGCTCGATTTCGTTCTCTGAGTGGGCGTATCGCTCGTCAAACGTCTGCTCCTTCCCGCAGGCGCAAAGCGCCAGTAGGAGCGCTGTAACCGCCATTCGCATCAGTAAGTCTTCCGGTAACGAACAGTTAAGTTGGTGCCCGACGTGCCACCGGCCCGGCTCAGGATCGAAAGGCTTCGCGACAGCGCCACTTCCAGCTGGGTCGCGGTGAAGCCGCGGGCATCGGTGACGATCTCCAGATAGATGTCGTTGGTGATGTACTTGCCGGCGGCAAGCGCGGTGCCGCGGCCCTCGGCCTCGTCGGCGCCAAGGATCCGGAGCCGGTCGAAGCCGGTCGCCGAGCGCAGTTTGCCGAGCGGATTAAGACCGCCTCCGGAACCGCGAAGAGCGTTGAGCGAGGCGGCGAGCTGGACCGCCTGAAGAGCCGACAGGCTTCCCACCGAATTGCCGAACAATATCCGCGAAACGATTTCGTCCTGGGGCAGGCCCGGAGTGCTCGAGAAGCTGATCTGCGGGTCGCTTACCCGGCCGGTGACATTGATCGCGACATCGACGTCCTCGATCGTCTCTTCGGCGGAAAGGGTGATCAGCGCGTTGCTGCCATCGCCGCCGAGGAAGCGGATGCGGCCGGCGATAAGGTCGAACGAGCGCCCGGCGAAGCCGAGCGTCCCGCGGATCATCTGCACCTGCCCGGAGATCCGCGGACTGCTTGCAGTGCCGGTGATGTCGAGGTCGGCGCGCCACTCGGACTCGAGGCCCATGCCGCTGACGTAGAGTTCGTTGGGCGCGACAACGTTGAGGTCAAGCGCGATGTCGCCGAACGCCGCGGTGGGCGACGGCTCCGGCTCGCCGGTCACCCTCTGCCTTCCCTGGGGGGGCTTGAAGCGGACTCCGGTTAGGGTCGGAACCTGCGCCGCGCCCTGACGGGCGATCCGGTAGCGGGTCGAGGGGAGCCGGATCGTTCCCTTCAGCACCGGCTGCTCGTTCGCCGCCTTCACCAGCTGCAAATTGCCGCTGGCGGTGACCCGAAGCTCGTCGCTGGACGCGAGCCGCGCCTCGTTCAGCCGAAGGTCGAAATTGGCGGGGTAGCCGCGTGAGGCGGCGAGGCTGACATAGCCGCTTCCAGTCACCGTGCCGTCTCCGGCCTGGGCGCTTAGCTGCTGGATTTCGAGCCGTTCGCCGCTGAACCGTCCGCTCAGGCTCAGGTCCGTCAGTCGCGTGCCGTAGGTGAGGTTGCGATATTCGAGGCCCTTGCCGCGGACGATCCCCTCGAGACAGGGGTCGGAGACGCGGCAGCGAAGATCGGCAGCGACTGCAAGCGGCCCGTTCAACGACTGGTCGGGCAGCCCAGCCAGGGAGAACAAAGCGTCGGCGGGCCCGAGATAGCGGATGCCGCCGCTGACCGGCGCCATTGCGATCCGTTCTTTCCAGCTGCGGCCCGGCCCGAGTGGGTCGGCGAACGCCTGGATCCGGCCGACGACCGTGCCGCGAGTGCGCATGACGGCGCGAAGAGCCGCCCGCTCCGGTTCCAGCGCGGCGATGAGGTTGACGTCCATCGGCTGGCTGACCGACGCCGCTGTGGTGCGGGTGAAGTCGCGAATGGCAAGCCTGATGTCGGCGGTCGGGAAGGCATCGCCGGCTTGCTCGAAATCGACGGTACCGGTGGCGCTGCCGCCGAGTCCGAGCCCCGGCGAGAAGGTGTTGACGATCCCCAGGTCGACAGACTCCAGCCGGGCCAGAAGCTTCAGCTCGTCGCCGTAGCTGCCCGCCAGCCGCATGCTTCCATTCTCGAACTGCACCTGGGTCGGGAGCAATTCGTAAGTGCTTCCGCGAGGCAGGATCCGCGCCGGAGCGGCGGTCCGGAAATCCACTCCGTTGACCCGGCCGGCGATGGCCGCACGCCACAGGTCCGGCTGCAAATCGCTGTTCACCGCGACCCGGAACGGAACGCCCGAACGACCCTCGGCGAGCATCTTCGCCGAGCCGCGGCCGTCGCGATAATCGACGATTGCTCGGAGTGCGGCGATCTCCAATCCGCCGAGCTGCGCATCCGCGAGCTGGACGTCGGCGACCACCTCCGGCCGGTCGTAGAGGATTATTCGAGCATCGATCTTCGCTGCTCCGACCGCGATGCTGGCAGGCTCGGGAAGCAGCGCGTTGCGGGCTCGCAGATTGACCAGCAGCTCCTGATAGCGGCCCGCGGCCGCGAGCCGGACGACCCCTGCGAGACCGTTTCCGCGAGCGTCGAGCCGGCCGGCGAACGGCCCTGCTGGAGTCTGGCGAACGGTGCCGGACAGGTCGATGTCGGCGATGGTCGCTCGGCGGATGTCGATAGTGAGCGGGCCTGCGGCGCTTCGAACGACCACGTCGGCCGAAAAGCGGCCATATTCGGTCATTCCCGACGCAACGATCGCATAGCCGTTGCCGGTGCTTCGTATCTGGGCGTCGAGACCGGTGATTCCGAGGCCGAGCCCGGGATTGCTGGCGTTGAGAGTGATGTTGGGCTGGCTCGCGGTGCCGGTGACTGCAACCGATACCGGCCCATAATCCTGCGACACGCCGCGCGCGCGGATGTCGATTCGCCCCTGCGAATCGTAGCTGCCGCTGCCCTCTGTAATCCGGATCTTGGGCGATGCCAGGCGCAGTGAGGAAAAGCGGATTGTGCCGTCTGGTGCGTATCGGACCTGCCCCGAGGCAGTCATGTTGCCGCCCAGGAAGTTGCGGACGCTGTCGTTGAACAGCCGCGTCGAGCGCGCCCGAACGGTGCCGACGAGGCTAAGGCCGGCGCTTGTCGAGCGCAGGTCGGCGTCGGTCTGGATGTTGAAGATGCCGACGCTGTCGATTCGGTAATTATCGATCCGCCCGTCGAACGCCCCGGTGTAAAGCCCCCTATCGACGTTGGCGACGACGATCGCGGTGGCATTGATCCGGTCGGAGCGGATCTTCAGATTGTCCGACATGATCCGCGGCCAGTCGATCGCAAGGTCGCCGTTGATGCTGATGTTCGTAATGGTGCCGCCGGCGACCGTGTCGAGCCCGGTAATCGTCCGTGCCCGCGCATTGACGGGCGCTGCGATATGGTCGCCGCGGAAGCGGGCGCTGCCGATGGCGCGCAAGCCGGTCACCGCGGTGTCGCCGAACGCGAGCCTGGATGCAGTCAGAGCATAGTCGACGTCAGGCCGCTTCATGGCGCCGTCGAGGGTCACCAGCGCTCGGATATCGCGGCCCGCCAGGTTGGGTGCGATCGCGGTTGGCCGGAGCAGGGCGAAGTTCACCTTCAGGGCATCGAAGCGGTTGCGGCCGAGATCGACGCCGCCGCTCGCCACCAGCTGGAACGACTCGCTCGAAAGCGTTCCACTGAGGCCGGCCTTGCGGTTCTCCCAGGTTGACTGAAGCTCCACGTTGGTGACTGCGCCGAGCAGGTTCGAAGCGACCCCGGGCCCAAGCAGCCGCGATGCCCGCGTCTGGCCGCGAACGGCAAAAGTGCCGTCGCGTGCGCCGAGCGCCAGCCTGGCAAGCGGTGTGCCTGCAAGATCGGCGGAAAGCCGGCCGTCCCACTTTGCCCAGTCTCCTTTGCCGGTGACCCGCACCGCCAATGGCTGGTCGAGCCCTGCCATGCGCGCCAGGACTCCGCCCGCCGGAGCGCTGACGAAGGCGTTGAGGTCGAGCTTGTTTTTTTCCGGCACGGCCTCGAGCTCGAGCGCCAGGCGATCGCCGCCGGCGCGCCCGTCGCCGCCGATCACCATGGCGTTGAGCCGGACCTGCGCCCGCCCGCCGCTTATCTTCGCAGCACCCTCGACCGAGCCGACCCGGCGCTCGCCGGTCACCGGCCGCTCGATTATCAGCCGGTCGATTTTGAACTGTCCGACATCAATGTCGATGTCGGGGAGAAGCGGGGCGTCGCTCGGCCCGGTGACGTCGAACTGCGGAAGCCGAAGAAGCCGCGCCTCGGGCGCATAAAGCGATCGAATGTCGATGTGATTGCGCAGATAGGCGAACGGTTGCCAGTCGATCCGCGCTTCCGGCACCTGAAGGAAAGGGCCCTTGGGATCGGATAGGGTCAGCCCATGAAGGGTCGCTTCGCCGTAGATTGACCCGTCGATGCGATCGATCTCGATCCGCATCCCGTTCTCGAACTCAAGGCTCTCGATCTGGTTGACCACGAAACGCCGGCCCGGATCGGTGTCGAGGAAGGCGAGGAACAGCGCGGCGAGCGTGATCAGGCCCAGCAGGCCGAGACCGAAAACCTTTGCAAACCTCCGCCAGGGGTTTCCCTTGCGAACGACAGCGCCATCCGCGTCGCTGCCGTGACGTCGAACATCGCCTTCGCCAGTGGCGATCGCGCCGCTCATCAGAAGGCCTGTCCGATCGACACATAGACGTTGATCAGGCTTTCGCCCGATCGGCGGTCAATCGGCGTCGCGACGTCCACCCGGATCGGCCCGAAGTTGGTATAATAGCGGGCGCCCACGCCGACACCGATGCGAAGGCCGCTGAAGCTCGGCACATGATCGTTGTAGACTTGCCCGGCATCGACAAAGGCCACCGCTCCATAGTCGCCAAAACGATAACGAACTTCTCCTGCCGCTTCGAAGACACTGAGGCCTCCAAGCGGGTTGCCCTCGGGGTCGCGAGGACCAAGTTGCTGATAGCCAAAGCCACGAACGGAGCCGCCGCCGCCCGCGTAGAAACGTCGCGACGGCGCCAGGTCGGCACGGTCGATCACCAAAGTGGTTCCAAGTCGGGTCCGTCCGGCAACGACCAGCCGGTCGCTGGCGGGATAATAAGCGCTCCCGTCGAACTGGGAGCGAAGATAGGGCCGCACTGAATCGCTCAGCGCCGCTTCCGGCTGCGCAAGCAGGTTGGCGCGAAAGCCCCTGGTCGGGTTCAGAAGGCTGTTGCTTCGGTCAATTCCGAATTCACCGCTGACGCCGCCGATCAAATACTTGCGCTCGCGCCGTTCGCCCGCCTCGAAGTCATAGGCTTCTTCAACGCTGCCGAGAATCTCCGCTCCCAGCGCCCAGGTGAAGGGTTTGCTCCAGATCGGAGTGCTGTCGTAACTCAGCCGTGCCCCAAGGCGTGCCGTCAGCGCCTTGAAGGCCTCATAGTCACTCCGCCTCGCCTCGGCGATCACCTGGAACGTCCGGTCGCGCTTGCCCGCATTGGAGCGTCGGGACGTCAGGCTCGCGCCTTGTTCCCCGGTGCCTGCGATGGCGCTGGCGATCAGTGCGCCTTCCGGCGGGAACAAGTTGTTGTGAGTCCAGCTACCCTGCGCAAGGAAGCCCCGGCCGGTCCCGTAGCCGGCGCTCGCGGCGATGGTTCGCGGCGGGCCCGCGTTTTGCTTGACGACCATCGTCACATACTCCGTCCCCTCGCCCGCCGGGATACCGGTTCGCTTCGGCTCCACGGCCACGGTTGTGAACAGGCCGGTGGCTATCAGCGCCTGGCGGAGGTCGTCCACCATCCGGCTGTCGTAGATCTCGCCGGGCTCGAAGCGGGCGATGGTGCGTATGTGATCGGGACCGAAGGCAAGGTCGCCTGTCGTCTGGATGCCGTTGAACCGGGCACGGGGGCCAAGTTCAACGGGAAGGGTGTAGTCGCCCAGATGGGTGTCCGGATCCAGCAGGATGTCGCGAGCGCCGACCTCGGCAAAGGGATAGCCATATTGCGGCAGTGCGACGTGCAGGGCCGCTTCGGCGGCCTGGATCCGCGCCGCGACGATCGGCTCGCCGGTCTCGACCGGGAAGTTCTTTGCGACCAGGTCCGGCGGCACCGTCGGCCCGGCCGTCACGTTGATGGTGCCGATTCGATACCGCTCGCCCGGAGCGACTCGGAGGCGCGCGACGACGGGCCCGCCCTCGGTCGCCGGGCGGTCGAGCTGCGAGTCGATGGTTGCCGAATACCAGCCTTGCGATTCCATGATCGTCCGGAGCAGCTCGGCGTCTTCCGAAAGGCGGGCTCTCAACATCGCTTCGTTGGCGGCAGTCCCACCGCCTTCATGCAGCGCCGCGAGATCCCGGAATTGCGCGGTCAGGTTTGGCTCGGCGAGCCTGTCCACAGCCTCGAGTCCGGTCACCTCCACCGCATAGCGAATTTCGACTGATCCGGAGTCCGGTGCGGGTTCGGCATAGTCAATGGGGCGAACGTCGAACTGCTCGAGCGGCGGTAGCGGCTGCCTTATCTCCGGGTCCACGGCCGGAGCGACGCCCTCCACCGCCAAGGGGTCCGACAGGCGCTTTTCGAACTCCTCGATGCTCTCAAGCGGCTCCTGCATCTGCCCGTCCTGCTTCGGCGGAAGCGGCGGCACCTCCGATTCAAGCTCCGAAACAGGGATAATGGTCTCGATTTCGGGAAGGTCTGCGCCAGGCGGCGGCTGCGGAACCGCGGGAGGCACTGGCGACTGGGCCGCCGCACCGGTGGTGATCGCCAATCCAGCTCCGAAAAGGAGCGCCGGAGCAAGAACGTACCGGGAATACTCGTACCTGCGCGCAGCCATTTCCATACAGCGTAGGAGGATAAAGCCGGGCCCGCCAGCCAAATGGCTGCAATGGGTGGAAAGATACGGTAATGGGCCGCGCCTCCAGCTGGACTGGAGGGGTGGCTGTCCCCCGGTCATGATGGAGTGACGGGGTTTCAGCTGTGGTGGCTTGAGAG
>JACDCV010000112.1 GCA_013817375.1 Sphingomonas sp. | reverse complement strand
ATTTGCCGACTCAGGTCGCTCCGTCGAGAATGACGACGATCGGAGTGAACGGCTATCTGTGGCAGGCTGCGCTGGACACCGTCTCCTTCGCTCCGCTCCTCCAGGCAGATGCGAACAGCGGAGTGATCATCACCGACTGGTACGCCAATCCGCGCACTCCGGGCGAGCGGGTCAAGCTGACGGTTGCCATCCTCGACCAGGACCTTCGTGCCGACGCGCTCCGAGTCGCCGCAGCTCGCCAGGTGCTTCAGAACGGCACATGGGTCGCAGCTCCGGTCACCGCTGCCACGGTCCAGAAGCTGGAGGACATCATCCTCACCCGTGCGCGTGATATCCGCCGCACCACTTTGCCTGGCTAAGGGCCCCAGATCATGACCGGCCGCTTCGACCCGGCGGTCGCGGACCTTCGCTGGCAAAGGCGCTGGGACGACGAGCGCTGCTTCATCGCCGACCTCACGAGCGGCAAGCCGACGAGCTATGTGCTGGAGATGTTCCCCTATCCGTCGGGGCGCATCCACATGGGCCATGTCCGCAACTATACGATGGGCGATGTCCTTGCCCGCTATCGCAAGATGCAGGGCTTCGAGGTGCTTCACCCGATGGGGTGGGACGCGTTCGGGATGCCGGCCGAGAACGCCGCCATGGAGCGCGGCGTCCACCCCGACGGCTGGACCCGGGCGAACATCGCGGCGATGCGCGAACAGCTCAAAAGGCTTGGCTTCGCTCTCGACTGGAGCCGCGAGTTCGCGACTTGCGACCCCGAATATTACGGGCACGAGCAGGCGCTATTCCTCGATCTCCACGAGGCGGGGCTGGTCTATCGCAAGGAAAGCGAGGTCAATTGGGACCCCGTCGACATGACCGTCCTTGCCAACGAGCAGGTCATCGACGGCAAGGGCTGGCGTTCCGGCGCACCGGTCGAGCGGCGCAAGCTGTCGCAATGGTTCCTGAAGATCACCGACTTTGCCGACGAGCTTCTGGAAGGGCTGAAGTCGCTCGACCAATGGCCGGACAAGGTGAAGCTGATGCAGGAGAACTGGATCGGCCGCTCCGACGGGCTTCGCTTCCGGTTCGAGATGGCGCCCGACGGCGCCAACGCCGAATATCCCTGGGTCAAAGCGGCCCTGGCTGAAGCGCCCCAGGTCGAAGTTTTCACGACTCGGCCGGACACGATCTTCGGTGCAAGCTTCGTGGCCGTCGCCGCCGATCATCCGCTCGCCCGGGCAGTGGCAGCAGAAAACCCGGATGCCGCGGCCTTCATTGCCGAGTGCAAGGCCGGCGGCACCAGCGCTGCCGAGATCGAGACCGCGGAGAAGCGCGGGTTCCTGACCGGCGTCGAGGCAGTTCATCCGCTCGATCCCGACTGGCGGTTGCCGGTGTGGATCGCGAATTTCGTGCTGATGGAATATGGCACCGGAGCGGTGTTCGGGGTGCCCGCGCACGATCAGCGCGACCATGAGTTCGCAACCAGATACGGCCTTCCGATTCGCCGGGTCGTCGCATCGGCCACGCAGGACGCCGACACTCCGATCGGCGATTGCGCGGAAGGCGGCGAAGGCGTGATCGTCAACTCCCGCTTCCTCGATGGGCTATCGGTCGAGGAAGCCAAGGACGCCGTCATCAGGCGCGCCGAGGACGAAGGCTGGGGACGCCGCGAAGTCGCTTTTCGGCTCCGGGACTGGGGAGTCTCGCGCCAACGCTATTGGGGCACGCCGATACCGATGGTCCACTGCGGCAGCTGCGGGCCGGTTCCAGTACCGCGCGATCAGCTTCCGGTGGTACTGCCCGCCGACGTCACTTTCGACGTGCCGGGCAACCCGCTGGCTCGCGACGAGGAGTGGCGGCGCACCACCTGCCCGCGATGCGGCGCGGAGGCTCTTCGCGAGACCGACACGTTCGACACGTTCGTAAACTCGAGCTGGTACTTCATCCGCTTCGCCAGCCAGCCGGTCGACCAGCCGTTCGACAAGGCGGAAGCCGGCAAATGGCTTGCCGTCGACCAATATATTGGCGGGGTCGAGCATGCGATCCTCCACCTGCTCTACGCGCGCTTCTGGACCCGGGCCCTCAAGCGCATCGGCCGGATCGACGTGGACGAGCCGTTCAAGGGGCTGTTCACCCAAGGGATGGTCACCCACCTGACCCACCAGGACAGCGAGGGCCGCTGGCTGTCGCCCGAGCAAGCGGAGAAGCACGAGGGGCCGGTCACCAGCGGCCGTGTCGAGAAGATGTCCAAGTCAAAGCGCAATACCGTCGATCCGCAGCCGATCGTCGAGAAATATGGCGCCGACGCCGCCCGCTGGTTCATGCTCTCCGACAGTCCGCCCGAGCGGGACCTGGAATGGGCGGAAGCCGGGATCGAGGGTGCCGGCCGCTTCGTCCAGCGGGTGTGGCGGCTGGCGGCGGGCGCCGGGGCCGGTGAGGGCGACGACGAGGCGCTCGAGCGCAAGGCCCATCGTGCCATCGCCGCTGTTGGCGACGCTATCGAGGCACTCCAGTTCAACAAGGCGGTCGCGCAACTGTACGAGCTGGTCAGCGCCATCGAAAAGGCGCCGCCCTCCGCTACCCGCAGCAAGGCCGTCCGGACCCTCGTGCAGCTGGTCGCTCCAATGGCGCCACATGTCGCCGAGGAAAGCTGGGAGGCGCTTGGGCAGGAAGGGCTGGTGGCCGAGTCCAGCTGGCCCGAGCATGACCCGGCGCTGCTGGTCGAGGACCAGGTGACGATTGCTGTCCAGGTGAACGGCAAGCTTCGCGATACTCTGACGGTCCCAAGAGGCCTGGGGCGCGCGGAGGCAGAAGCGCTGGCGCTCGCTTCGGACAAGGTCCAGCGCCAGCTCGATGGCGCAACTCCTCGCAAAGTGATTGTCGTTCCCGACCGGCTGGTGAATATCGTCGCGTGATTCGCGCGATCCTTCTTTCAGCGGCCGTCCTGGCGCTTCCATCCTGCGCTCTTCAGCCACTTTATGGCGGCGGCGAGTCCGGCCCAGTCGCCTCTACCCTTCGCCAGGTGAGCGTCGCCCCAATACCCGGTCGTGACGGGTGGCTCGTCTACAACAGGCTCAAGGAAAAGCTGGGCGATGGCGGCGACGCCCAATACCGGCTCGAAGTGGAACTCGACGACGAGATCATCGGCCTTGGGATCCGCGGCGACCGGGCGACCACGCGTGAGCGGCGGACGCTTCGCGCTCGCTACCGGCTGGTGACCTTGGCGACCGGCCAGGTGGTCCTCGACGCGACCGCCGGATCCGACGCTGGAATCGACGTGGTCAGCTCCGAATATGCGACCGTCGCCGCTGAACAGACCGCGGAGGAGCGGCTGGCGGGCGAGGTGGCCGACCAGATCGTCGCTCGTCTCGCTCTCTATTCGATCCGGACCCCGGCGCCGCGGTGAAGTCGGTCAAGGCCAATCTCGGCCGGTCGCTTGATCGCCCCGACCCCGCTGTCCGCTTTTACCTCTTCTACGGCCAGGACGAGAGCCAGTCGCGCGCCTTTGCAGAACGGCTGCTCAAGGGCCTGGAGGCCGAGAAATTCGTCGTGCCAGCGAACGCTGCCAAAGCGGATAGCGCTCTACTCGCCGACGAAGCGAGCGCGATCGGATTGTTTGGCGGCAAGCGCGCGATATGGATCGAGCCGGCAAGTGACGAAATTGCTCCGGCCGTGGAAGCGCTGCTCCAGGTGCCGGCCTCCGAAAGCCCCGTGATCGTGCTTGCTGGAGCGCTGAAGAAGAGCTCGGCGCTGGTGAAACTGGCCGAGGCGAGTGCGCAGTCGCTCGCCCATATTTCCTATGCGCTCGACCAGCGCGACGCAGCGCAACTGGTTGAGCAACTCGCCCGTGCCGAGGGGCTCCGGCTGGCAGAAGGAATCGCCGCCCGGATTGCCGCTGCCGCCGGCAATGACCGCGGGATTATCGTCCAGGAGCTGGCGAAGATGGCGCTTTATGTTGGTGCGTCACTCGAGGATCTCGCTACCGTGGATCGCGAAATTCTCGATGAGATTGGCGCCGGTAGCGACGGGGACTGGTCGCGTCTTGGGGATCTCGCGCTTTCCGGCGATGTCGCTGCTTTGTCCCATGAGCTCGACTGCGGTGGAGTCGATGCAGAGCCGGTCTCAGTGCTTCGCGCCCTTCAACGGCGGCTGGCAATGCTCGCTCCCATCCGGGCTCGGGTGGATCGGGGCGAGCGCCCTCATGACGCCGTGACGTCAGCAGGCAAGTCCGTGTTCTGGAAGGAGAAAAACCTCGTCACCGCGATGGTGACGATGTGGGATTCACGGGCGCTGGCGCGGGTTATGGAACGCTCCGGCGAGCTCGAGCGCCGGCTGATGCGGCCCGATTCGCCGCCGCCTGCGCAGGCGCTGGAGGAAGAACTGGTGGCGATCGCGAGGACCGCCCGCCGCCGCTAGCTAGATAGGCTCGCCGGACAATCGCTGGCAGACCATGTCGAGCTGGTCGAGGCTGGAATAGTGAAGGGTCACCGTCCCGCTTCGTCCGTCGTGCGCGACCTTCACCTTGAGGCCGAGCATGTCGCCGAGTTGACGTTCCAGGGCAGCAAGGTCGGCATCGATCGGCTGCGGGCCCTTGCGCGGCCTGGCGTCGGAAGCCTGTCGAGGCCGCTCCTGCTTGGCCAGCGCTTCGGCCTGCCGCACCGAAAGGCCGTTCTCGACGATCTGGCGGACGAGAGCCTCGGGATCAGCGGCCGAAGCGACCGCTCTGGCGTGGCCCATGCTGATCTCGCCGCGCAATAGTGACTGCTTGACGCCCTCCGGAAGGTCAAGCAATCTCAATAGGTTAGCGATGTGACTGCGCGACTTGTGAACGAGGTTGGCAAGATCTTCCTGGGTATGACCGAAGTTGCTGATAAGCGCGCGATACCCTTCGGCCTCCTCGATCGCGTTCAGGTCCTCGCGCTGAACATTCTCGATGAGAGCGATCTCGGCCGAAGCGGCGTCGTCGATGTCGCGGACGATCGCCGGGATCGTGTGAAGCTGCGCCCGCTGCGCAGCGCGCCAGCGCCGCTCACCGGCCACGAGCTGGAAATTGTCGCCGTCGGGGCGCAACAGAATCGGCTGGAGAACGCCGCGCTTGGCGATGGATTGGGCGAGCTCGGCAAGCGACTCTTCGTCGAAATGCATTCGCGGCTGTGCTGGGTTGGGCCGGATCCGGCCGATCTCTACCTCGCGGACACCCCCCGGCGCTCCGGCGCCATCGGCAGGCACATTCGGCCCGCCGGCCGGTCTCTTGGCCTCGTCGATAAGCGCAGCAAGGCCGCGGCCGAGCCCGGACACTGGCTTCTTCTCGCTCATGCGGCCTCCGCCGGCTGCGGCAGCCGCGCCATCAGTTCACGCGCCAGCCGCACATAGGCCTGGGATCCCGGGCACTTGAGGTCGTAGATCAAAGCTGGAAGGCCATGGCTGGGCGCCTCCGAAAGCCGGACGTTGCGGGGCACCATTGTCTCGAACACCGCCGAACCAAGGCATGCGCGTACGTCGTCGGCAACCTGTTGCGACAATCTGTTGCGCCTGTCGAACATCGTCAGCGCCACACCAAGGATCGCGAGGTCCGGATTGAAGGCGACACGAATCCGCTCGACGGTTTGCAAAAGCTGGCTAAGTCCTTCCAATGCAAAGAATTCCGACTGCAGCGGCACGAGAAGGTGGCGCGCTGCAACCAAGGCGTTGACGGTCAACAGGCCAAGCGAGGGCGGGCAGTCGATCAGGCAGATGTCCCAGCGCCCGGGCGCGGCCGAACCCAAAGCCTTGTCGAGCCGGTGGGCGCGGTCATCGAGCGCGACCAGCTCGATCTCGGCGCCCGTCAGGTCCATCGTCGCGGGCAACAGCTCCAGTCTGGGCACTCGTGTCGGAACCACGCTCTCCTGGACGCTCGCGGAACCGATCAGGACGTCGTAGCTCGACTTTTCGCGCCGTGCCTGTGGCACTCCCAGGCCTGTGGATGCATTGCCTTGCGGGTCGAGGTCGACGAGGAGCACTTTCCAGCCGATCGCGGCAAGAGCGGTCGCCAGGTTGATGGCGGTCGTGGTCTTGCCGACGCCGCCTTTCTGGTTCGCGATTGCAACGCGAATCATCGCTTACCCCTCGCTTCCACGTTGTGCAGCACCAGAATCTCGGACTCGGGATCGGTGCGGCTAGGCACGCTTTCCCAACCACAGTGCCACCTTAGCCGCGCCTCTGCCAGTTCAGATCGCGCCCCGCGGCCTCTTGGCAGCACCCACCGCGTCTTTCCTGTGGACAGATGTGTGGATATTCCCATCAACTTGTCCAGGCTCGCGACGGCTCTGGCGGTGATCACATCGAACTGGCCGACCACCTTTTCGGCCTTGAATGGGGCTATTGTGACCCGGTCGGAAAGTCCCAGATCGACGACTGCCTGCAGAAGGAACTCGGCGCGCAGGCGCCGGGGTTCGATCAGCAACACCGGACCGGCCACGAGCAAGGCGATAACGACGCCGGGAAGCCCTGCGCCGGATCCGACGTCGGCCCACGAGGAGCCCGGGGCGGGCTCGAGCCGTGCCAGCTGCGCCGAATCTAAAATATGGCGCTCCCACAGCGACGCCAGCGAAGCACGGGAGATCAGGTTCTGTTGATCGTTGCCTCGCGCAAGAATTTCCCCGTACTTCTCCAGGCTCAGATATGTTTCACGTGAAACAGTTCGCCCACACAATTCCGATATATGGTCGATCATGCAGCGGCGCGGACGCCGGCAACGTGGAGTGCGGACAAAGCCGCAGGCGTCACGCCTTGCACACGCGATGCCTGGTCGAGGTTTTCTGGACGGGCGCGAGACAGGCGTTCCACCATCTCATTGGAAAGGCCGGGAACGGCCGAATAGTCGAAGGCCCTTCCCAACATGAC
>JACDCV010000111.1 GCA_013817375.1 Sphingomonas sp. | reverse complement strand
GGAGCGTCGATGTACGAGCCGTGGAAGGCCCTCCGGAAGGAAGGCGAGGCGGGCCGCAAGAAGCTCAACCAATATACCCGCTATTTGACGGTGCTTCTGGTTCTCATCCAGGGCTTCATGGTCGTTCGCGGACTTGAATCGCAGTCGGTCCGGCAGGGCATCGAGGCGGTGGTCGAGCCCGGCATCATCTTCCAGGCGGCTGGCACCATCTCGCTGATTGGCGGGACCTTGTTCCTGATGTGGCTGGGGGAGCAGATCACCAGCCGCGGAATCGGCAATGGCATCTCGCTGATCATCATGGCCGGGATTGTCGCGCATTTGCCGCAGGCGATCGCCCAGCTGTTCGAAGGCGGCCGAACGGGCACGATGGACCCGCTGCTGGTCGTCGGCATCATCGTTCTGGCGCTCGGCCTGATCGGCTTCATCTGCTTCATGGAGCGCGCCCAGCGGCGGGTGCTGATCCAATATCCCAAGCGGCAGAGCGCTCGCGGGATGATGCAGCAGGAGCGCTCTCACCTTCCGATCAAGATCAACACCGCCGGCGTGATCCCGCCGATCTTCGCCTCGTCGCTGCTGCTGATGCCGCTGACGATCATCCAGTGGGCGGGCAGCGGAGCAAGCACCGACAGCGGGACCAACGACTGGCTGATCACGATCAGCACCTATTTGCAGCACGGAAGCCCGCTGTACCTGCTGCTCTACGGCGCAGGAATCGTCTTCTTCACCTTCTTCTACACCGCGGTTCAGTTCAACAGCGAGGAAACGTCGGAGAATCTGAAGCGCCACGGCGGCTTCATTCCGGGCATTCGCCCGGGGAAGGCAACCGAACATTATTTCGATTATCTGCTGACCAGGATCACCGTCATCGGGGCCGCCTATCTGGCGCTCATCTGCCTCATCCCCGAATTCCTGTTCGCCCAGGCCGGAATTCCCTTCTATCTGGGTGGAACCAGCCTGCTGATCGTCGTCAACGTGACGATGGACACGGTGAGCCAGATCCAGAGCCATTTGATCGCCCATGAATATGGCAATCTCATCAAGAAGGCGAAGCTCAAGAGCGGCCGCCGCCGCTGATGCGCTGACGGCGTGGAGCCCCCGGCAATGAACATCATCTTGCTGGGCCCCCCCGGAGCGGGGAAGGGCACCCAGGCCGCCCGGCTGGAACTGCACCGAGGAATGGTCCAACTGTCGACCGGCGACATGCTCCGCCAGGCGGTTGCGCAGGGCACGCCTGTCGGCCTCCAGGCAAAAGCGGTGATGGAAGCGGGCGAGCTGGTCAGCGACGCGATCGTCAGCGCCCTCATCGGCGAGCGGCTCGATCCGCTTGGTGACAAAGGCGCCATCTTCGACGGCTATCCCCGAACCCGCGCACAAGCCGAAGCGCTCGACCTGCTGCTGTCGGAGCGCGGCCGCAAGCTCGACTATGTGATCGAGCTGGAAGTCGATGAAGAGGCGCTGGTCGAGCGGATCACCGGCCGCTTCAGCTGCGGCAAGTGCGGCGCACCGTACCATGACCAGTTCAAGCTGCCGAAGGTCGACGAGACCTGCGACGTCTGCGGCGCGCATGAGTTCAAGCGCCGGCCCGACGACAACCAGAAGACGGTCCGGACCCGACTCGCCGAATATCGTGCCAAGACGGCGCCCATCCTACCCTACTACCAGGAGCGCGACCTGGTTCGGCCGATCGACGGAATGGCGCCGGTCGACGCGGTCGCTTTAGCGATCGACGCGATTCTGGACGGCGCTGCTTAGGCTCTCTCAAGAGTTACGAAGCGGAAACCTGGGCGGCCGCCGTCCGGCGCATTCACTTCGATCAGTGTTTCGCGCCAGTCGCCGCTGTCGCGCGGGTCCGGAATGCTCGTGTCGCCTTCGATCTCGTCCAATACTTCAGTGAGCTCGATCCGGTCCGCGATGGGCAGGAACAGCTCAAAGATGTCGGCCCCGCCGATTACGGAGACGGGATTGTCCCCGGCCCGGTCGAGCGCCTCTTCGACATTGTGGGCGACTTCCGCGCCCTTTGCGCTCCACTCGCCGTCTCGGGTGAGGACGATGTGGCGGCGGCCGGGCAGGATCCCGGGCAGGCTGTCGAACGTCCGGCGGCCCATGATCATCGCACTGCCCATCGTAAGCGCCTTGAATCGCTTCAGGTCGGCCGGGATGTGCCACGGAAGAGCGCCGTCGCGGCCGATGATGCCGTTGATCGCTCGGGCGACGACGAGGGTGATGCGGGGGCGGCGGGCCATTCACGCGATTTGCCGTGCCGACGCTCAGATGCCAAGCTGAACTCGTGCAACCAAGCGAAATCACCAGCCTGATCGATGAAGTAAGGGAGCGATTCGGTCCGAGGTCGGCGATCACCGACCAGTCGGACGTCGAGCCGTGGCTGACCGACTGGCGCGGCCGTTATCGCGGCGAGGCGGAAGCGATCCTGTCGCCGGCGTCGACCGAGGAGGTCGCGGCGATCGTGCAGCTGGCCGTAGAGCGCCGGGTGCCGCTGGTGCCTCAGGGTGGGAATACGTCGATGGTCGGCGGCGCGACCCCGCCGGCGAACGGCTCCGCTCTCCTGCTGTCGCTGCGGCGAATGAACCGGCTTCGAGCGATCAGCGCCCAGAACAATCTCGCCATCGCCGAAGCGGGCGTGATTCTTGCCGATCTCCACGACCAGGCGGCGGCAGTCGGCCGGCGCTTCCCGCTTACTCTTGGAGCGCGCGGGAGCTGCACCGTCGGCGGGCTGGTCTCAACCAATGCCGGCGGCACCCAGGTGCTTCGCTTCGGGACGATGCGCTCGCTGGTCGCGGGGGTCGAGGCGGTGCTTCCCGATGGCTCGATCCACAACGGCCTGTCGGGGCTCAAGAAGGACAATCGCGGCTACAGCATCGACCAGCTGCTGATCGGAGCCGAAGGGACCTTGGGGATCGTCACCGCGGCCGCGCTCCGGCTGGTCCCGGCGGTCCATTCGCGCGCCGTCGCCTGGGTGGGGGTTAGCGAGCCCAGGGCCGCCCTGGCGCTGCTTCGCGACTTCGAATCGCGAACCGACCGGATCGAAGGGTTCGAGCTGATCCCCGCCGACTCGCTGGCGCTTGTGTTCAGGCATATCCCCGGCACGCGGGCGCCGCTCTCGGGCGATCACCGGTGGAACGTGCTGATCGAAGCGACATCGAGCACGGCCGGCTTCGATCCCGTCGATCTACTCCAGTCACGGCTGGGATC
The DNA here is from genome assembly GCA_013817375.1 of Sphingomonas sp. GTDB lineage: Bacteria > Pseudomonadota > Alphaproteobacteria > Sphingomonadales > Sphingomonadaceae > Sphingomicrobium. Next base: position 3,671 of record JACDCV010000111.1, on the reverse strand, counting down.
GGCGCTGGAAGCGGGGATGGTCGAAGATGCGACAATCGCCTCGTCGGAAGCGCAGGCCGAAGCCTTGTGGCGGATCCGTGATTCGATATCGGAGGCGGAGCGGACCGAAGGCCCGTCGACCGCTCACGATATTTCCGTGGCCGTCGCCGACATGCCGTCCTTCCTGCTGGACGCGAAAGCAGCGGTCGAGAGCGCCTTTCCTGGCACCGTCGCAAGCGCGTTCGGTCATCTGGGCGACGGCAATCTGCACTTCCATGTCCGCGCCGGCAGCCGCGAGTCGGCCGACTGGGTTCAGCGCGAGGGACCGCAGATTACGCGCTTCGTCGACGACCTTGTCACCGCTGCCGGGGGCTCGATCTCCGCCGAGCACGGGATCGGCCAGATGAAACGAAGCGAGCTCGAGCGGCTTGCGCCTGCGGGCGATTTCGCGGCGCTACGGGCGATCAAGCACGCGCTGGACCCGCTCGGAATCATGAACCCCGGCAAGCTGCTGTCCTGACACGCGACTATTCGAAGGGCAGTTTTTCCGGCTCGCAGCTTTTATGGAGCCACTTGCTGAACTGGGCATAGAGGAAGAGCGGAACGCCGATCCCGACTAGCAGGACGACGACCACCCAAGCCGGACTTCCAGTGATTCCCGCACTCAGCGTTTCTTCACCAAGCGGAGTGGTCGCAGAATCGTCTCGACCGCAGTCCTCGCAGCACGGCGGCCAATCTCCTCTCCAGCTTCGTTCGAGAACCGATAGTGGACCCCGCCGAGCATTCGCGAGTCGGACACCTGCCGGACGATCTCGTCCCAGCTGCCCACCGTTTGGATGACCATGTTCGGGTTGCCGCCAGCAGCAACCCTCACAGGCGTGCCGGGGGAAAGTCCTCCAGCGAGCTTCAACACCTCCGCCTGAACTGCGACGGCTGCGCAATGGCCGCACGGATATTCCTGGAAATTTGGATTGGGCAGGAGCGGCAGCCAGTTCGGGTCCAGCTGGGTCGACTCATTTGCATCGCCATCGCCGTTACGGATCGCGGTCACCGGCCGCCAGAAATCGTAGCGGTACTTGGAGATGATCATCGCCTGCACTGCATCGTCGAACGCCATCTGATAGACAGCCAACAGCCGCGCATTGTCCACCTGCCGCCGGCCCGGACGGTCGGTGATGTACCGGACCATTGGCGAGAGGTCATAGCCTTGGCGGTAACGGGCGATCAGAGTCTGCTCCGGCGTCCGCTCCTTGCTGTCGCGGCCGCCGAGACGGCGAACTTCCTCATAGTCGCGGGCGTAGCGCTCGCTCGTCAGCGCCGGCGGCGGGGGCGGCATCAGCCGGTCTGCAGTGATCGCCCACGGCTTCAGCGCATACCAATGAGGCTCGAGCGACGGGATCGACGTGTGGATCCATTCGCCCGGGCTGGTTCGCGGCCGGTAGGGTGGCTGCGCGATCGAAGCGTCGACGCCGTTTGCGCCGATGGCGGCATCCGCCGCGCGCTCGCCGATCTGCCGCCCCGAGTCCTTCGCCGGACCGTCGGGAATCTCCGCCATCACCATCGCGAAGCTTTCCTCCAGCGCGGACTTGTTCGCTGGATAATGCTTGAGCAATACCTTGAACGCCGCCGTCGCAGCAGCGGCGTCTTGCGATGCGCGAGGATCGCCAGCAGGCAAGACCAGATAGCTTTCGTAGCGACGGTCGATCGCGTTCACCGCCTCGAACATCGCGAGCGCCGTCCGCGACAGGCCGCGCTCAGCGTCCGGAACGCGCGGCCCCGACGCTCCTTGTGCGGCGAGATAATAGCGATTGCCGATTTCCCACCAGTCGGTGACCAAGTCAGCGCTGGCCGGCGACGACCAGAGCGCCACCGAAGCGGCTGCGGCAACAAAGATTCCACGCATGAGCAATTCCTCCTGAATTGAGCCCTGCTTGCGATTGCAGGTCACTAGGTGTATTATTCTAGTAGGACAGCGATATGCACGGAGCGTGTCATGATTTCAGGCATCAAAAGCATGATTGCGCGTTGCATGGAGCGGATGCGCGGAGGCGCCTGCGCGACCTGCGACAACCGCGCATTCTGCCCTGCAGGACGGTGGCAACAGGCGTTCAGGCAAGTTGAGCGCGAGCCAGTGCAGAGCAGCGGCGGAGTTTTCGGGTTTCTTGGTGAACTGCTCCAGTCTCTGTCAGCCGAGCGTAAGCCGCGGTGCTTCAGAATGGAGGTTGAGGCCGCGATCGAGCCGATGCTCGCGAGAGGCGATGTCAGCATTCACCGGGTTGCGAGCGACCTCGGGATGAGCCGCCAGACACTCTACAGGAGACTGAAGGCCGAGGATGTCACTTTCGAGGAAATCCTCGACGCCAAGCGCCGCCAGCTGGCAATCCGCTACCTCAGCATGGAGCGAATTTCGGTCAAGGGCGCTGCCTACAAGCTCGGCTTTTCCGACCCCGCTTCCTTCAGTCGCGCTTTCAAGCGGTGGACCGGAATCAGCCCAAGCCAGTTCCGAACGGCATAGCCAGCGGAGATCGACAAACCTGCCCGGCGCGGCGGAATTGTCGCCGCGCAAACTGGCGCGCCCGGCAGGATTCGAACCTGCGACCTCAAGCTTAGAAGGCTCGCGCTCTATCCAACTGAGCTACGGGCGCCCGGTGCCAGTCTATCCAATTGCGCTGGCCGCCGACAGCGCTAAGCGGCGACCGTTTCGAGAAGTCCCTCGAACAGGCGTCTGCCGTCGGTGCTTGTGTGCGCATCCTCGATCGCCCGCTCCGGATGAGGCATCATTCCAAGCACGTTGCCGGTGTCGTTGAGCACGCCTGCGATTGCCCGCGCAGAGCCGTTGACCTTTTCCGCATAGCGAAAGGCGACCCGGCCCTGGCCCTCCAGCCGGTCGAGAGTCGCCTCGTCGGCCTGATAATTGCCGTCGTGGTGGGCAACGGGGATCCGGATCGTCTCGCCCGCTTCATAGCCGCAGGTGAACAGGCTCTGGCTGTTCTCGACGGTCAGTGCGACCGGCCGCGAGACGAAATTGAGGCCGGCGTTGCGCATCAGCGCCCCCGGGAGAAGTCCGGTTTCGGTCAGCACCTGGAAACCGTTGCAGACGCCGAGCACCGGGACTCCGCGGTTCGCGGCGTCGACGACTTCGCGGATGATCGGCGAGCGCGCCGCCATTGCGCCTGAACGAAGATAATCGCCGTAGGAGAAACCACCGGGAAGGCCGATGAAACCAATTCCTTCGGGAAGCTGCGTCTCGTTGTGCCAGACCATCACTGGCGCACGGCCAGTGACCTGCTCGAGAGCAACCGCGAGGTCGCGGTCGCAGTTGGAGCCGGGAAAGACGATGACCGCAGTCTTCACTGCGGGCCCTCGCGCTCGATCCGGAAATTCTCGATGACAATGTTGGCGAGAAGCTTTCGGCACATGGCCTCGATGTCGTCATCGGACGTGCCGTCGGCAAGGTCGAGCTCGATCAGCTTGCCGGCGCGGACGTCGTTGATGCCCGCAAAGCCGAGGCCTTCGAGCGCGTTGTGGATGGCCTTGCCCTGGGGGTCGAGAACGCCGGGTTTCAGGGTGACGAAGACGCGCGCTTTCATGGCCGCGCCTATGGCGAGGTTCCCCCGCGGCGGCAAGCCTTGGCCTTATGTTCCGGGACGGTTGCGGCTGCGCTTGGCCCGACTACAAGCGGAGCTATGCGC
>JACDCV010000110.1 GCA_013817375.1 Sphingomonas sp. | reverse complement strand
TCTTGAACGAACATAATGCGCGGTCGGGTCAGATTCAAAGCCCCGTGTTCGCGCTTCGACCGCCATTGCACGCCATTTGGCCGACTGCTAGTCGCCTCCGCAAGAACGCACCGGAGGTTCCTCCGGGTCCCACCCACCTAAAGCGAGACGAAAATGGCTGACCAGGATTCCACCCCCGCCGGAAATGGCCCCAACGGAAATGACCCCGCCGGCAGTGGCCCCGTCGGAAATGGCGCCGACGGTGACGACACCCAGCCTCAGGCAGCAACGCTTGCTCAATACATCAAGGACCTGTCGGTCGAAAGCCCGAGCGCTCCCGTCGTGTTTCAGTGGCAGGACCAGCCGTCACTGGACGTCAATTTCAACCTCAACGTCGAGCGGGTTTCGGACGACGTCAACGAAGTGCTGCTGAAGATCGAAGTCAGGGCCCATTCGCAAAATGGCGTCCACTTCCTGGTCGACCTTAGTTACGGCGGGCTGTTCGGGCTTCGCAATTTCCCGGAGGAAGCAATCGCACCCTTCCTCCTGATCGAAGCGCCGCGGCTCCTGTTCCCGTTCGCCCGGCAGATCATCTGCGAGTCGATAATCAACATGGGCTTCCCGCCGCTGCTGCTGGAGCCGATCGACTTCGCCGCAGCTTATATGGCGCAGATGCAGGCGGTGCAGGAGCAGCAGGTCGAAGCCGGAGAACTCGAAGAAACCGGTTCCGAGCAACCTGTCGACGAAGGCGCCGGCGACCGCTGACCGGCGGCGGCGCCGCAAAGCGGACAGGCGCATGAACCTCATCAAAGCCGGGGGAACGATCGGCGGCCTGACCCTGGTCAGCCGGATCCTGGGCTTCGTCCGCGAAATGATTTTTGCCCGGATAATGGGCGCCGGAATGGCCGCCGATGCCTTCGCTTTGGCCTTCCTGATCCCCAATCTGTTCCGAAGGCTGTTTGGCGAAGGCGCGTTCAGCCAGGGGTTCGTGCCTTTGTTCGCGCGCCGGGTCGACGGGCCGGGCGGAATGGACGAGGCGAAGCGCTTCGCCGAGGAAGTGCAAGCGGTGTTCCTCCCGCTCCTCATCATCGTCACCTTGATCTTCATGATCGCGATGCCGCTCTTAGTCGGGGTCATCGGCGCCGGCTGGAGGGATGAGCCGGTCAAGTTCGACCTCGCTGTCGATCTTACCAGGATCACCTTCCCTTATCTGATCTTCATCAGCATGGTGTCGCTGTTCAGCGGCATATTGAACTCGCTGACCCGCTTCTTTGCAGCCGCCTTCGCTCCAGCCTTGCTCAACATCGCAATGATCGCCGCCTTGCTTCTGGTTCCAGGCGGCGGACCGGTGACGGCGACGGCAATGGCTTGGGCGGTGATTGCCGGCGGAGTCCTGCAGCTGGCTTTGCTCATGGCCTCCACCCACCGCGCAGGGCTTACCCTCAAGCTGCTTCCGCCGCGCATGACCCCGCGGGTGAAGGAGCTGTTCATCCTCATCCTTCCCGCAACGCTCGGCGCCGGCGGCTATTATATCAGCCAGCTCTTCTACGCTTATTTCGCGACCAGCCTGCCGCAGGGCAGCCTCGTCTATCTCAGCCAGGCCGACCGGTTGAACCAGCTTCCGCTGGCCTTGGTCGGATCGGCGCTGGGGACCGCGATCCTGCCGGCGATCAGCCGCCACATCGGCGCCGGCGAGGAGCGCCTGGCGGCCAACATCCAGGGCCGTGCGACCGAGCTTGCGATGCTTCTCACCATCCCCGCCGCCGTCGCCTTGGCGGTGGCTGCCGAGCCGATCATGACCGTATTGTTCGAAGGTGGCCGCTTCAGCGAGGCCGATGCCGCGGTTTCGGCGCTGGTATTGTCGATCATCGTCGCCGGCCTTCCCGCTTATGTGATGATCAAGGTGCTCGTGCCCGGTTTCTTCGGCCGCAAGGACATGTGGACTCCATTGTGGATCACCGTCGGCTCGCTGGCGGTCGGGGTCGGCGCCAATTTCTATCTGGTCCCACGCTACGGAATCGCCTCGCTTGCAGCGACGACGGCAGCCGCTGCCTGGATCAACGCGCTCGCTCTTTACGTGGTCCTCGCCCGGCGCGGCCATTTCCACTTCGAGCGCTGGCTGGTGGTCAGGCTCCTCAAGCAATTGCTCGCGGCCGCGGTGATGGGCGGTGCGATCTACTTCGTTCAGTCGGCCTTCGCCGGCTACTTCTCGGGCTCGGCCGGCGAGCGGCTGCTCGCGACCGCCGCGCTGGTCGCGACCGGCGGCATCGCCTATTTCGTGATCGCCTGGTTCAGCGGCGCGATGGACAAGGACGATCTGCTGATCCTTCTCAGGCGCAAGAAAGTGGATTCATGAGCGAAATGCGCGTCGTTTCCGGGATCCAGCCCACCGGCGACCTTCACCTCGGCAATCTTCTCGGGGCGATCCTTCGCTGGGTCAGGATGCAGGACGAGGCCGAATGCTTGTTCTTCCTTGCCGATCTCCACGCGCTGACCGCTGACGTCGATCCGTCCAAGCTTCACTCCAGCATCCGCGAAATGGCTGCGGCGTTGATCGCCAGCGGAATCGATCCCGCAAAATCGACCTTCTTCCGGCAGAGCGCGGTGCCTGCGCATTCGGAGCTGTCGTGGATCCTCCAGGGAACCGCGCGGATCGGCTGGCTCAACCGGATGACCCAATTCAAGGAGAAGTCGGGCAAGAACCGCGAAGGTGCGTCGGTTGGCCTGTTCACCTATCCGGTTCTCCAGGCCGCCGACATCCTGCTTTACCAGGCCACCCACGTGCCGGTCGGCGAGGATCAGAAGCAGCATATCGAGCTCACCCGCGACATTGCGATCAAGTTCAACACCGACTTCGACGTTGACCTGTTCGTTCCTCCCGACCCGTATATCGGCGGCGGTACCGCGGCTCGGGTGATGAGCCTTCGCGACGGACGATCGAAGATGTCCAAGACCGACCCGTCGGACATGAGCCGGATCAACCTGACCGACAGCGACGAGGCGATCGCCCAGAAGATCCGCAAGGCCAAGACCGACCCGGAGCCGCTCCCGGACAATGCCGAAGCGCTCGACGGGCGGCCGGAAGCGAAGAACCTTGTCGGCATCTACGCGGCGGTCACCGGCGAGAGCGTCGAGCAGGTGCTGACACGCTTCTCCGGCCAGGGATTCGGCGACTTCAAGCCGGCGCTTGGCGATGCTCTAATTGCCCTGATCGCACCGATCCGCGGCCGCCTCGACGAGCTTCGAAGGGACCCGGCAGAGCTCGACAGGCTGCTTGGCGCCGGCGCGGCGAGCGCCGCCGATCTGGGTTCTCCGGTGCTCGAAAAAGCGAGGGCAGCGGTCGGCCTGGCGGCGTAAAGGCACGCTTCATCGACGGTTCACGGCCATTCTGATAATGTGCTCGATCCACGGGAATCCACTTTCCGAGTCGAGGGCGTAGATGAACATTTTCAGGAAATTTGGAGCGGCAATGCTGCTTGGCGCAGCGGCGGCATTGGTGTCGGGCTGCGCAACCGGCCTTCCGGCCAAGGTCACCCGCTATTCGGCGATGCCGATCCCCCAGGGTCAGACCTTCTATGTCGTGCCCGCGAGCGGCCAGTCCGGCGGCCTCGAATTCAACACGTTTGCGGCAATGGTCGCCCAGGAGCTGGCCGCGAAGGGTTATGGCCAGGCTGCCTCTCCACAGGCCGCCGACATGCTGGTGAAGGTCGACTATGGCGTCGACGAAGGCGAGACCGAGCTCGTCGCTGACCGGCCGTTCGGTCCGCGCGCCTGGGGCCCGAGCCGCTGGGGTCCTTATGGCTGGAATTATCGCGACCCGTTCTACGACCCCCGCTGGGGCATCTATTACGGACGGCCGTATCGGTCGGCCTGGTCGCGCGATCCCTTCTACTACGGCTGGGACGACCCTTTTTGGTATTCGTCCCCCTATGCCGGTTACGGCAGCGCGTTCGGACCGCAAATCCGGGAATATACGCGCTACGACAGCCATCTCGACATTGAGATTGCCCGCCGCGTGGATAATGCGCCGCTGTTCGAAGGCCATGTCCAGGCCCGTTCGCAGACCGACGAACTCGGCCGGCTGGTCCCCAACCTGATCCAGGCGATGTTCACCGGCTTTCCCGGCCGAAGCGGCGAGACCGTAAGGATCACCGTTCCAGCGGCGAGGCGCGCCGGATAAGCAGTTCCAAAGCGTGAGATTGAAAGCCCGTCCGGTGCGATCCGGGCGGGCTTTGTGTCAGCGTTTCGATGCAGTTTTCGCACCCGCGGATCGCAACCGGGCCAGTGCCTCAACGGCATATTCGTTGTCCGGATCAATCCGCAGCGATGCTTCAAACAGGCCGATAGCTGTTTTCGGATCGTTCTTTGCCAGTGCGATATCGGCCAGACCATCATAGCTATAGGCCGAATTCGGATATTGCTTCAGGTTGAACTCAAAGATCTCCGTGGCTTCGGCCAGCTTGCGCGCCGCAATCAGATCGTAACCCAGGCCAACAAGTGGTTCGTGGGTGAAGTCATGCCGATCGGGAGCGGTTAGCTTAAGCTCGCGATAGCGGTCGAGCGCGGCCGGGACACCATTGGCCGCGATCACGTCCCACATCATATCGGTCAGTTGCTGGGTCGGCAGTGCGGGCTCCGCACCAAATGCGATTGCCGACAAGTCGATGCCGGCCCGTCCCGCCGAAGCCTTGTCGCTATTGCTGAGGACAATCACCGTTGTTCGGTCGCTGGGGAACCGAATGATGTAGGTCGAAAATCCATTGTCGCTGCCCGAATGATAATGCTGAATCCGTCCAAATCGCTCGCCGACATGCCAGCCATATCCGTAATTGTTTTTGACCGGCGTCAGCATTTCCTCACGCGACGCGCGCGAAACCAATTGGTCGGATGCAAAAATATTGTCCCACCGCAACAGGTCGCCGACGGTCGAATATACTCCGCCGGCCCCGAGGTTGGTTGTCGGGCTGACCAGCCGGGCGTTGATAAAATCCGTTCCAAGGGAATAATAGCCCGTCGCCCGGGCGGGCACGAGCGCCCGCGATTCTTCATAACGGCTGCGCGCCATTCCAGCAGGCTTGAAAATCTTCTCCTCAAGATATTCGTCAAAATGTTTTCCCGAGACGCGTTCGATCACCATGCCGAGCAGGAAGTAACCGGAGTTGGAATATTTGAATTTTTCGCCCGGAGTGAATTCCAACGGCAGGTCACGAAACAGCGCGACCAGTTCGGGCCGTTTATAATCGAGCATGGCCAGTTTATCGTCCCAGTCACTTAAGCTGGAATAATTGGGAATCCCCGATGTGTGCGACAGCAACTGCTGGATCGTGATCGGCCGCCAACTCGCGGGACAATGGTCAAGGTAACGACAGAGTGGATCGCTCAGCTTGAGCTTTCCCCGCTCCTTCAATTGCATGATCGCCAAAGCGGTGAATTGTTTGCTCAGCGACGCCAGGGCATAAGCCGTCTCGTCCGTGTTGGGGACACCCAGCTCGTAATTTGCCAAGCCATAGCTCTTGATGAAGATCGGAGCACTGTTGCGGGCGATCAGGACCGTTCCGCTGAAATGATCGTTGCGGACCGCCGCCTGCATATAGGCTTCGGCCCTTGCGGAACCAGACGGGCATCGGGGTTCGGGGCCGACTTCGCAGACGCGACGGAGGCAGGTGGCGCGGTGGGTGCCGCCAGCGTTGCGGCTGGCGCGATGGCAAGCACGGACCAAACAAGGGACAGCGGTGCACCGAGAGCATTTAGTGAATAGCTATGAATCACGACTTTTCCCTCAACTTCGAGGCAGGCTGGCCTCCCCAGCCGCGGATGCTGGCGGGAGGAGGTCGACGCCGAGCGCCGAACTGGTAATCAGCCTTCCAGCTGGCGGGTGAGCAGCCGGATGTCGGCGTCGAGCTCGCTGTCCTGTGCGCGCAGCTTCTCGATTTGACGAACCGCGTGGATGACCGTCGTATGATCGCGGCCGCCGAAGCGCCGGCCGATGTCGGGCAAGGACTTGGGCGTGAGCTGCTTGGACAGATACATTGCGACCTGCCGCGGACGGGCGACTTCGCGGGCGCGACGCGCCGAAGTCATCTCGGCCTTGCGAATCCGGTAATGCTCGGCGACCTGGGTCTGAATTTCGTCGATCGAGATGCGCCGCTGGTTGGCTCGAAGAACGTTGGCGAGCACTTCCTCGACAAAGGCGATGTCGATGTCGCGGCCGGTCATCATCGCATAAGCTGCGATCCGGTTGAGCGCGCCTTCGAGCTCGCGAACGCTCGACGTCACCCGGCGAGCGAGGAACTCGATGACATTGCGCGGCATCTCGACAGCCGGAAGCAAGGTCAATTTGGCGACGATGATGTTGAAGCGAAGCTCGAAATCGGCGGAGTTGATGTCGGCGACCAGGCCCCACGACAGGCGCGACAGGATTCGCGGGGCGATTCCGTCGAGGTCGTGCGGTGCGCGGTCGGACGTAATCACCAGCCGTTTACCGGCGCCGATGATCTCGTTCATCGTGTGGAAGAATTCTTCCTGGGTCGAATCCTTGCCGGCGATGAACTGGACGTCGTCGATCAAAAGCAGATCGGCGCCGCGAAGCCGGCTCTTGAAGCCGATCGTGTCATTTTCCTTCAGCGCGCGGATGAACTCGACCATGAATTTCTCGGCCGACATCGACACGATCCGTTTGCCCGGGAAGCGCTCGCCGAACGTGTGGCCAATCGCATGAAGGAGGTGCGTTTTGCCGCGGCCGGTGCCGCCGTGAATGAACAACGGGTTGAAGCTGACCTGCTCGGCCGTCGCCAGAGTCCCGGCTGCGGCGGCCGCCACTTCATTGGCTTTGCCGACGACGAAGCTTTCGAACCGGTAACGCGGATCGAAATTGGGCGCCGACGGATCTCGCTCGGCAAGTGCGGCGGCCGGGATCGATTCGAGGATCAGCAGCGGCGCTGGCCGCGGCGCGTCGGCGGTTGCGGCGATTCGGACATCGCGGACGATCGGCAAGGTCGTCTTCCACGCAAGCGTCATCCGCTCGCCGAAATGAGACCGCACCCAGTCCGCCATGAAC
>JACDCV010000006.1 GCA_013817375.1 Sphingomonas sp. | reverse complement strand
CAGCCGGTCATTGCTTGAGCCGAACTGCGGATTGGACGCGCCGCGCTCGATCAACCGGGGCGCTCCGCCGCTCGTCGGGACCATGTAGATGCCGCCATCGCGGCTCCACTGGTCGGACGTGAGATAGCCGCCGGAGCCGGCTTCGAAGACTATCGAGCGGCCGTCGGGGGAGAAGCGCGGGCTCGCATAATGGCCGGGCTCGCTGGTGACATTGCGGGGTGAGCCGCCGTTGGCGGACACCGTCTGCACGCGCCCCAGGCGATTGTCGTTCCAGCTGACGAAAGCGATCGAGCGCCCGTCGCGCGACCAGTTCGGCCACGCCTCGAAACTGTCCTCGTTGCCGCGCGTGAGCCGCCGCGGAGCACCGCCTGCTGCGGGACTGAGCCACAGCTTGCCGAGTGATTCGAACACGATCTGCCGCCCATCGGGCGACGTCGTCGCCCAGCGGATCATCTTGGTATCGAACGAGGCCGGAGCGACGTCGATGGTCGGGTGGACCGAAGCGGCAACGACGCGGTCGTCCTGCACCGTGAACGGGATGATAGTGTCCGCGCCGCCGCTCACCGGCACGCGGCGGATCTTGCCACCCGCCCAGAACACCACCTCGCGGCTGTCCGCCGTCCAGTCCATGTTCGGATAGACGCCGGTGACCGCCCAAGTCTCCTGCATGTCCTGGTCCAGCTCGTCGTAGATCTTGCGCTCGTTACCGTTGGCGAGGTCGCGCACGTAGAGCTTCGATTTGGCGCGTTCGCGGCGGACGAAAGCGAGATACTTGCCATCCGGCGACGGAGTCGGCCTGACCGCACCGCCGGCACCGCCGGTGACCCGGTGAGTCTCGCCGCTTTCCAGTTCATAGCGCTCGATCGCGAAGACTTCGCGATTGGAATCCTGCGCATATTGGAAGGTGCCGCCCGGAGTGATGTTGCGGGTGAAATAGATGCTGTTGCCGTCGGGCGCGTAGGTCGGCTCGCCCAGTTCCTTCTGGTGCTTCTCGTCGGGCCGCTTGACCAGAAGCACTCCGGCGCCGCCATCGACATGATAGAGCCAGACTTCGCCGGTTCCGAGCGAGCGCGCCGTAGTGAAATGCTTCTTGGCGACGATGTAGCGGCCGTCGGGGCTCCAGCTCGGCTGGTTGAGGAGCCGGAAATCCTCCTTGGTCAGCTGCTTCGGGTTGGCGCCGTTCGCATCGATGATCCAGATGTTGTCGCCACCGCCGCGATCGGAAACGAAGGCGATACGCGTGCCGTCGGGCGACCAGCGCGGCTGCTGCTCGTAAGCCAGGCCGGCGGCGATCCGCACTGGCGTGCCGCCGCCGATCGGCATCACATAGATGTCGCCAAGCATGTCGAACGCGACCCGGCTCCCGTCGGGAGAAACGTCGACATTCATCCACGTGCCCTCGTCGGTGTTGAGCTGCACCCGGCCAAGAGTCAGCCCCCGCGGGTTCTCGACGTTCCACTTTGACGCCTTGGCCGCAGCGGCCGCAGCTGCGGGGACATCCGCGGGCCCCTGAGGCGGCGCGTGCTGGGTAGCCGCCTCCGCTGGCGAGGGCTCGGGCGGTGCCTGCTCCTGAGCTTGCGCGACTGCGCTACTGGCGAGCAAAAGAGCGGTGAGAGAAAGCCTGGAGAGCATATGGGGGACCTACAGCTGGTGACTAGACGACCCGAATGGGCGGCCGAAGCTGTCGCTGCTGCCTAGCGGAAGGTCAAGGGAGAGTGCTGGCTGGGGCGGCAGGATTCGAACCTGCGAATGGCGGCACCAAAAGCCGCTGCCTTACCACTTGGCGACGCCCCAGCAGCGAGGAGCGCATATAGCCGCGCCGCCCCGACTTGGAAGAATTATTGGTTGGCGATGCGACCGTTGACGAGGTCGTCATAGTCCTTTGCGAGCTGGCGAGTGAGATCGCCGACCTCGAAGCGCCACGGACCGGCCGAGCCGACCGGGGTCACCTCGGCCGCGCTCCCCGTCAGGAACATCTGCTCGAAGCTCTCCAGCTCATCCGGCCAGATCGCTTTTTCAACGACCTCGATGCCGCGATTGCGGGCAAGGCCGATCACGGTCCGGCGGGTGATGCCGTCGAGGAAGCAGTCGGGCGTCGGCGTATAGAGCACTCCATCACGAACGAAGAAGGCATTGGCTCCGGTCGCCTCTGCAACCTGGCCGCGCCAGTCGAACATCAGGGCATCGTCAAAACCCGTATCCTCGGCATGTTTCCGCGAGAGCATTGCGATCATGTAGAGGCCCGAGGCTTTCGAATGCACCGGCGCGGTGTAAGGCGCGGGCCGCCGCCAGGGGGCGATCGTCAGTCGGATTCCGTCCCTTGCCTTGTCGGGATGGAAATATTTTCCCCACTCCCAGGCGGCGATTGCAAGGTGGGTCTTCGTGCCGCTGGGAGAAACCCCCATCCGCTCCGAACCGAGCCAGGCGACGGGACGCATATACGCATCGGCCAGCTCGTTCGCTTTTAGCACCTCCCTGCAGGCGGCGCTTATCTCCTCGGCGGTCCAGGGAATCTGGAAGCCGAGCAAATTAGCGCTGTTGTGGAGACGCTGGCTATGCTCGTCGAGCTTGAAGATCTCGCCGTTATACGCGCGCTGACCCTCGAACACCGAGGATGCGTAATGGAGCGCATGGGTGAGCACATGAACCTCGGCGTCGCGCCAGGGGACGAGCTTTCCGTCGAACCAGATGCTTCCGTCGCGGTCGTGATAGCTCTGTGTTTCGGCCATTTTTATCCCTGTTGCTGACGCGCAACGCGCCTAAGGCAGCACCAATGGATCGGCAAGCTGGCAGCAGGCCTCAAGCGACCTGCTCTCCACGCGCTTCGGCCGCTAGTTCGGCACCGCGTCGACGGGCGGCGTCGATCGCTACCGCGACCAGATCCTTTAGCGAATCATCACGGTCGAGGACCTGAAGCCCGGCTTCCGTGGTTCCTCGCGGGCTGGCCACGCGCCTGGCCAGCTCGTCCATCGCCTCGTGGCTTGACGCGGCCATCCAGCCGGTCCCGAAGACCGTTTCCAGAGCGATCGTCCGCGAAAGCTCCTCCGGCAGGCCTTGCTGGGCGCCCGCCGCGGCCAAAGCGTCCACGAAACGGGCGACATAAGCGGGACCCGAACCCGCGACCCCGCCGATCGCGGACAGCGCCTTCTCGCTTTCGGCCCACATTGCAAAGCCAAGCGCCGAAAACAGGTCGGAGAGAAGCTTGAGGGTCGCTTCATCAAGCTCTTCGGCCGAGTGAAGGGCGATGACCCCGCGCCGGACCGATACCGGCAGATTGGGCATTGCCCGGACGATCAAGCCCTTGCGAAAGCGCGCTCTCAGGCTCTCCGCCTCAACCCCGGCGAGAAGCGAGACTATGATTGTCTTCGAAGTGACCCAGGTCTGAAGGTCGGGCACGACCTCGTCCAGCTTCTGAGGCTTGAAGCCAAGGACGATCATTCGCGGCGATGCTCCCGCATCCTTCAGCGACTTCACCGTGCGAACGCCCTCGACCGGAGTTCCGCTGGGCCGGATCGCGGTCGCCATCGAAAAGTCGACACCGGCGGAGCGCCAGCCTTCGATCATCGCCCCGGCCATATTGCCACAGCCGACGAACCAGGTCGGGGAAGGAAGTATCATTCAGGCCTCGCCGTGAGTGTCGATAAGGGCTGCGGCGATCGCTTCGCCAGGGCTTTTCCCGCCCCACAGCACGAACTGGAAAACCGGGTAAAACCGCTCGCATTCCTCAAGCGCCGCCTCGGAGATTGCCTCTGCCTGTTCGAGAGTCAGCCCCTCGCCATCGCGGGTATCGAGAACGGTCGAGTGGCGAAAGATGATCAGGCCCGAGCCCGACCACATTTCGAAATGGCCAAGCCAGAGCTGCTCGTTGATCAGCCCCAGCGATTCATAGATTGCCTGACGCTTTTCAGGAGCGACCTTGATGTCCGGAAAGGCGAGGAACTGGAGCACCTGGTCCTCGGGCCTCCACACGCCGCGAAACTCATATTGAGCCCAGCTTCCGGTGGCCGAGGCGACGATCTCACCGTCGCCGGAGCGTTCGCACGCCCAGCCTCGGGCCTGGAAATATTGTTCCATGACCTCGATCGGAGCGCCGTCCTCGCGCTCATCGCTAACCTCTTCCTCGCTCAGCTGTCTGCCCCCGGTTTGGGTTTGGGCTTGGGCGAGCGCTTGGCCGCGCCCGCCGGTCCGGCGACTTTTGCCTCCAATGCGCTGATCCGGCTCTTGAGGATTTCATTCTCCTCGCGCGCCGCCGCAGCCATGGACTTCACGGCATCGAACTCGTCGCGGGAGACGAAGTCCACTCCGCCCATCCACTCACGCATTCTCTCGCGCATCGATTCTTCCGCTTCCCGGCCCACGCCGGCCACGGTGCCGGCAACGCCATTCACCATCTTCACGAAATCGTCGAACAGCCGATTTTCCGACTGCATGGTCAATTCTCCTCTCAGCCGAGCAGTGCGTCAGCACCCGGATTGAGCTTGTCGATGGCGCCGTTGAGTGCCGCCGCGAAGCACAGCCACAGCAGATAGGGAAGCATCAGCGCGCCCGCTACCCGCCTCATTCGCCAGAACTGGCCTGCCGCCATGGCGGCAATCGCAGCCATGACGAAGATTGTCACCAGTGAGATCTTCACCGCATGGACAGCGAAGAACAAAGGCGACCAGGCGAAGTTCAGCATCAGCTGCACAGCGAACAGGAGCAGCGCCTTGTCGCGCGCCTCCGACGGCGGCTCGGCGAGGATCAAAGCGACGGAGACCCCGAGCAGGGCGTAGAGGATCGGCCAGACCAGTCCGAAGGCCCAGCCCGGCGGCATGAAGAAGGGCTTGGTGAGCCCGTCGAACCAGTCATTGCCGTAGCCCGAGTTCGACAGCCAGCCGCTGAGCGAGCCGACGAGAACGATCGCCGGAACGGTGACCAGCGCATATTTCCACCACTCGCGTTGAATCACGGGCTCAGGCATTTCTGATCGCTCCTAGAAGAAATTCGACATTGCCCTCGGGGCCGGTGATCGGGCTTTCCACGATCCCCAGGCTGCGCCAACCCTGCGTTTCGACCCATTGGGCCGCAGCCCTGCAAACGCGGCGGTGCACGTCCGGGTCCCGGACGACTCCGCCCTTCCCCACCTCATCGCGACCGGCCTCGAACTGCGGTTTGACCAGAGCGACGAGAAAAGCTCCGGATCGTGCAAGTTTCAACGGCGATTCCAGTACCTTGGAAAGTGATATGAAGCTGGCGTCGCAAGTAATCACGTCAATCGGCTCGGTTATGGTCGTCCGGTCAAGATGCCGCGCGTTCGTCTGTTCGTGGACGATAACTCGCGGATCCTGGCGGAGCTTCCACGCCAACTGATTGGTGCCGACGTCCACCGCATAGACCTTCGCTGCACCGCGGCTGAGCAGCACGTCGGTGAATCCGCCGGTGGAGCTGCCAACGTCAAGCGCCACCGCACCCGTCACGTCGAAGCCGAAATGGGAAAGCCCGTGGTCGAGCTTGACGCCTCCGCGAGAGACCCACGGATGGTCCTTGCCTCGGACCTCCAGCGGCGCGTCCCCGGCGAGCATGTCGCCCGACTTTGCGAGCTTCTTCTCGCCGGAGAACACGGTTCCGGCCATGATCAGCGCTTGCGCCTTCGTGCGGCTCTCGGCCAGGCCACGGCTCACGAGCAGCTGGTCTGCACGGACCTTGGCTACGCCCGGACCTCCCCGACCCCGGCGCTGTTGACCCGGAGTGCCTTGAGAACGGTTTCGACGATGTGCGGAGCGTTCAAACGCGCCTCATCATATTGCTTCTTGGGGCTGTCATGCTCCTGGAACCGGTCGGGCAGGCGCATGGTCCGGATCTTGAGGCCGCCGTCCGTAAGGCCTTCGTCGCTGGCAAGCGTCAGCACATGGGCGCCCAAGCCCCCGATCGAAGCTTCTTCAACGGTTACAATCACTTCGTGGCTGGTCATCAGGCGGCGAATTAACGCGCTGTCGAGCGGCTTGGCGAAGCGAAGGTCGGCAACCGTCGTCGACAGTCCCCTCGCCTCCAGCTCGTCAGCCGCCTTTTCGGCTTCCTCGAGCCGGGTGCCCAGCGACAGGATCGCCACGGTCTTGCCGTCGCGAACGATTCGGCCCTTGCCGATCTCGAGCTGCTCCGGAACAGCGGGAAGCGGAACGCCCCTGCCCTCGCCGCGCGGGTAGCGGACGGCGCTCGGGCCGCTGTCGTGAAGCGCCATCGTGTGGACCATATGGACGAGCTCGGCCTCGTCGGAGGCCGCCATCACGACGAAATTCGGAAGCGTGCAGAGATATGCGAGGTCGAACGCGCCCGAGTGGGTCGCTCCGTCCGCTCCGACCAGGCCGGCGCGGTCCATCGCGAAGCGGACCGGCAGGTTCTGGATCGCGACATCATGGACCACCTGGTCGTAGGCGCGCTGCAGGAAGGTGGAGTAGATGGCCACGAACGGACGCATGCCCTGTGCGGCGAGGCCTGCAGCGAAGGTGACTCCGTGCTGCTCGGCAATGCCGACATCGAACGCCCGCTGAGGGTGTGCCTTGGCAAACCTGTCGACACCGGTGCCCGAAGGCATTGCGGCGGTTATCGCGCAAATCCTCGGGTCAGTCTCGGCAAGCTTGGCGAGCGCCTCCCCGAAGACGTTCTGATAGGCGGGCGGGCCGCCGCCCGGCCCCTTGTCCTGAACGCCCGAAATCACGTCGAACTTGACGACTCCGTGATATTTGTCGGCGGCACTTTCGGCCGGGGCATAGCCCTTGCCCTTTTTCGTAACGACGTGGACCAGCATCGGCCCTTCCTCGGCGTCGCGGACGTTCTCAAGCACCTCGACCAGCGCATTCACATCATGGCCGTCGACCGGACCGACATAATAGAAACCGAGCTCGTCAAAGAGGGTGCCCCCGGTGATCATCCCGCGCGCATATTCTTCCATCCGCCGGGCAGCGACGTGGAGCGGTTCGGGCATCGCCCGGGCGAGCTTCTGGGCGAGCCGCCGCGGCGCCAGATACTTGCCCGAGCTCACCAGCCGGGCAAGCGAGTTGCGAAGGCTTCCGACCGGCGGGGCGATCGACATGTCATTGTCGTTGAGGATGACGACGAGCCGGTTGCCGGCCGCCGCGGCATTGTTCATCGCCTCATAAGCCATGCCCGCGCTCATCGCGCCGTCGCCGATCACTGCGACTGCCTTGCCAGCCGTTCCCGACAGCTTGTTGGCGATTGCGAAGCCCAGCGCCGCCGACATGGAAGTCGAGCTGTGCGCCGCTCCGAACGGATCATATTCGCTCTCGGAGCGCCTGGTGAAGCCCGAAAGGCCACCACCCTGGCGAAGAGTCCGGATACGGTCGCGGCGGCCGGTGAGGATCTTGTGCGGATAGGCCTGGTGGCCAACGTCCCAGATCAACGTGTCGCGCGGGGTGTCGAAGACATAGTGAACCGCGACCGTCAACTCGACCACGCCAAGACCGGCGCCGAGGTGGCCGCCCGTCACCGAGACGGCCGAGATCGTCTCCTGCCGGAGCTCGTCGGCAAGCTGCTCGAGCTGCGCCTTGTCGAGCTTGCGGAGGTCGCCTGGATACTGGACCGTATCCAGCAGCGGCGTGTGCGGCCTGTCGGACATGGGCGGGCACTTATCCGGAACGTGGCGCCATGTCACCAACGCTACGGGTATCGCCGGGCCCCGGGTGACGATTTCAGCGAATGCTCAGAAAATGCTCAGCTAGTCGTCGTCGCAGTCGCCGCAGGTGCCGCGAACCTCGATGACCGGGCGAGTGGCGGAGAAACCCGTCTTGGCGGCAGCGTCGCGGATTCCGCCTGAAACGCTGTCGTCATCGATGTGGACCGTCTGGCCGCAAGTGTCGCAAATCAGGAAGATGCAGTCGTGAAGGCAATCGGGATGCTGGTTGGCGACATAGGCATTCGCGCTCTCCACCCGCCGGGCGAGGTTGGCGCCCACGAACAGGTCGAGGATCCGGTAGACGCTGTTGGCGGCCACACGCCGGTCCTGCGACTTCGATACCGCCTCGGCGATGTCATAAGCGCTGGCCGGGCGGTCGAACGAGGCGAGCGCGTCGAACACGGCTGACCGCATGTCGGTCCACTGTTGTCCGTCGGCGATCAGCCGATCGCGCGCAGCGGACCGAAGCGACTCGCCTTCGTGCATCTTGTGGTTGTGAGAAGCCATCTTAAGTCCGGCAGATAAGCCCGCCGGGTTGCGGCGGCAAGGTTAGTCGGCGGCCAGAGAGTTGAGCCGGTGGCCAAGCGCAAGAATGCCGACGCCCACCATCGTCAGCAAGGCTTCGCTTCCGTCATGAGGAAGCTGGAGCGCTCCGGCCATCACGCCGAGCCCGAGCGCACCGACCGCGCAGGGCATCATGAAGCCGTGCTTCACGACACCTTGGCCGAGCGCGAACGCACCCATCAGCATCGCCAGCACCAGCGCCACTTCGTGGATAACAGGGGCGCCAAGAAGGCCGCCGATGCTCGAAAGAGCCGCCAGCAGAACGGCGGTCGCCAGACAATGAACGATGCACAGGCCCGAAAGCCCGATCGCGAACCGGTCCAGCCGGCCGGATTTTGCAAGCAATGCCACCATATCGCTCGCCATATATACTCGACGCCGTCAGGTTACAACATCACATTACCTCTCCAAGTGCCTCTTGCGGCGAGTCCGCAGCCGTGGGCATAGGCGCCCTCGATGGAGGCCGCCGTCTCGACTCGCACCGCACCTGGTCGCCAGGCGAAGCCGCTGGCGCTCGCCAATCTGCTGTTCCTGGTTGCGGGGCTGGTGTTCGCGATGGTGATAATCGGCGGGATCACCCGCCTGACGGAAAGCGGGCTGTCGATCACCGAGTGGAAGCCGGTGACGGGAGCAATCCCGCCGCTGTCGCAGGCGGACTGGGACCGAGCCTTCGATCTCTACAGGCAGACCCCCGAATTTCAGCAGATCAACGGCCCGGCGGGCATGGGCCTGAGCGAGTTCAAGAGCATTTACTGGTGGGAGTTCATCCACCGTCTGCTCGGCCGGGTGATCGGCCTGGTGTTCGCTCTGCCGTTGCTGTGGTTCGCGGCAAGGCGCGAGATTCCGGGCGGCTACGGCTGGAAGATGGTTGGCTTGTTCGTCCTTGGCGGCCTCCAGGGCGTGCTTGGCTGGTACATGGTGATGTCGGGACTCGCCCAGCGCACCGACGTCAGCCAGTTGCGGCTGTCGGCGCACCTCATCCTGGCGCTTGTCATCCTGGGCGCTTTGATCTGGTACGCGCTCGACCTTCGCCGGCTTGCAGCGACGGCTAGCAACCGCCCTGCCCGGCTCACCGGCTTTTCTTCAATCATTCTCCTCGTCCTGGGAATCCAGGTACTGCTTGGCGCATGGGTGGCAGGGCTGGACGCCGGGCAAGTATCGAACAGCTGGCCGCTGATGAACGACCGCTTCTTTCCCGATGGGGTCGACTGGTCGAACGGCTTTCTGTGGGCGATCGCCAACGACCCGTTTCTGGTCCACTTCCTTCACCGCTGGTGGGCCTGGGCCACGGTGGCGGCGCTGGTGCTGCTGGCCCGAAGTATCCGCAAGCCCGCACGGGCCGCCTCGGTGGCGATCCATTCCACCTTCGGAATCCAGATATTGCTTGGAATCGCGACCGTGATCGCGGGCGTGCCGATCGTCCTTGCCGCGCTTCACCAGGCGGTCGGGGCGCTGGTTGTCGCCGCAGCGGTGTGGGGTGCGCACGTCGCCGGGCGGGCAGAGCAATGAGCATCGTATCGGTCTATGCGGTGTTCGCCGATGCCGAGGAGGCGGAGCGGATCGGCCGCGCGGTCGTCGAGGAGGGGCTGGCGGCCTGCATCAACATCCTGGGTCCGTGCTGGTCCATCTATCGCTGGAAGGGCAGGATCGAGACTTCCGATGAGGTGCCGGCAATCCTCAAAACTCGCAGCGGGCGCGCCGACGAGCTGGTTGGCAGGATTGCCGACCTCCACAGCTACGACGTGCCGTGCATCGCCGTCTGGCCGATCGACAAGCTGCTTGGCGACTATGCGGATTGGGTCGAGGAAGAGGTATTGGGCGAACCCTAGCTAA
The DNA here is from genome assembly GCA_013817375.1 of Sphingomonas sp. Lineage (GTDB taxonomy): Bacteria > Pseudomonadota > Alphaproteobacteria > Sphingomonadales > Sphingomonadaceae > Sphingomicrobium. The sequence continues at coordinate 23,338 of JACDCV010000006.1, read as the reverse complement.
AGGGGCCGCCGGTAGAGCTGGAGGTAGGACGGATCGAAATCCGCCAGCGCTTCGAGCCGCGCCTTGTCGACGATCCGGATTCGCCGGTTCTCGGCCTCTACGAAACCCATTCGCCGCAATTCCTGAAGCGTTCGGTTCACGTGAACCACCGTCAGGCCGAGGCATTCGGATAGCTCGCGCTGTGTGAGCGGGAATTCGAAGCTGTCGTCGCTGGTCCTTCCGACGATTCCAAGCCGGACGTTCAACTCGCAAAACAAATGGGCCATCCGCGACAGCGCGGATCGCTGCCCGAGCGAGAGCGCCATCTCGCGGGTAATCGCTGCGTCGATGTTGGTCGCCAGCCAGTAAACCCGGGCGAGGTGCGGGTGATGTTCGCTGATATCCATCAAGCGATCGTGGGGGACCACTCCGATCGTGCATTCGCTGATGGCAATGACGTCATGGTCCAACCGCTTCAAAGTGAAGCCGTGGAGGTCGGCGAAATCGCCCGCGACGTGGAGCTCGAGCACCTGCCGCTCCCCGCTTGGAAGGTCTTTTGACCGGACGAGCCAGCCGTCGAGCAGCAACAGGCTCGAGTTTAGCTGTTCTCCTGCGCGGACCACGAACTCATCCGCGCGCACCCGGCGAGTCTCGGCGACAAGTCCACGGATAACCTGCTCTTCGTTTGAGCTGATCTCGGATCGAAGCCTCAGATTTTTCAGGTGCGCGGTGATCATTGGGGAGCCCTTGTAACGCTACTCGGCAATTCATGGATAACCTATGTTACACATCCGTCACGTTCGCAAAAACTGAGCCTTTTGAAAAGCCTAACTAAGATGAATCGATAACTTACGTTAGTCGCATTGTGGGCCGGCGATGGTAGCGTGGCGCAGACAGGGGGGTGTCAAAGCGTTGTCTGGATACAGGCATTATAAGCTTGACGGAGCGGGCAACATCAGGAGCGCCGGCTGGCTTGACGCCAGCGACGACGACGATGCCGTTCGCCTGGTTCGGGAGCTGAAACTCCCGGTCGTTTCGGAAGTCTGGCACCGCAACCGGCTCATCGCTCGAATCGAACCCGGCGTGCCGGACTGACGCCCACCTGGCGCTGATGGCCGTAGACCTCTTCCACGGCCACCAGACGGTCGAGCCCGCCTAGGTCTGCTCGCGCGGTGCCTGGCGCCGCGACGGACTGTTGCGCCGGATCATGCGCGCGACCCAGGTGTCGACGTGCCGCCGCCTCGCGCCCCTTATGTATAACCAGCCGGCGAGGCTTACGACCGCGGCGCCGCCCGCGTTGACGATCATGTCGAACATCGTGTCGGTCAACCCGGACGGGTCACCCAGCATCGGCTTCTGCATGTTGAGCCCGAACATCTGGTCCATCGAGAATTCGAAGATTTCCCACATGGTGCCGAGCGCGATTGCGAAAACGAATGCGAACATGGCGACAAAGCTCGGCCGCATCTTCACCTGAACTTCGCGGCTCTCGTTCAGCGCATAGACGATGATGAACCCGAGCAGCCCCAGCAACAGGCCCGCGGTCGTGTGAAGCGCAAGGTCCCACCACCAGATGCGCTCGTAATAATCGCGCACTTCGCCCAGAAACAGCGTTGCGAAGACGAACAGGGTCGCGAGGATCTGGACCTCGGACGGAATCTCGACCGAAAGCTTGCGCCGAACCAGCTCCGGAGCGAGGATTCCGGCCATCACAGCCACGACGAGGAAAACGTGCATCCATTCGCCTTCGATCGTGAGTAGCACGAGTTCGACCGCCATCAGCGACTGAAGCACCACGAGAACGAGCAGGTGCGCACGCCGAGCGAGCCCCGAGCCCGTCCCCAGCCCTTGTCGAGTCATTCCCTCTCCTGTCGGCAGCCGGCAACGATAGAAACGTTGCTATGTTATTCCGTGGATGGCCAGTCCCGTCCTCGTACAGACGCCGGAAGCGCGCCACCAGCTTCCTGCAGTCTATGATTCGCCGCATAGCGGCCGCCTGTATCCGCCAGATTTTCTGCCGGTCGTGCCCGTCGAGCAGCTTCACGGATATGAGGACCGGTTGGTCGACGACCTGCTCCGCGGGTCGCCCGATCATGGCATCGTGATGATCGCGGCGACATTCCCACGCGCTTATGTCGATCCCAATCGTGCGATCGACGACCTGGACCCGCAAGTGGTCGGCGACGACTGGTCCGACCCTGTGAACCCAAGTCCTTATTCGCGGCTCGGCCTCGGACTCGTGTTCCGCTCCGGCCTGGACGGCAAGCCCATCTACGAGCGCCCGCTAGGCCGATCAGCTGTGATCGAGCGGATCGAGAAATATTGGCGCCCGTACCACGACGCACTGGAGGCGGCGCTTGCACAGGCGCAGGAGCGCTGGGGCGCCGTCTGGCACATCGCCTGGCATTCGATGCGGCCTTTGGGGGACTTCCAGTCGCCGGACCCGGGCGAAGTGAGGCCCGATTTCGTCGTCAGCGACCGCGACGGCACGAGCGCGGAGCGAGAATTCACCGATTTTGCGGCCGATAGCTTGCGCGACCTGGGCTACAGCGTCGCCGCCAACCATCCGTTCAAAGGCGGCTACATCACCGAATTACATGGGCGCCCCGCCAACGGCCGCCACAGCCTTCAGATCGAGATCAACCGCGCGCTTTACCTCGACCTCGCAACTCTCGAACTCTCCGCCAATGCCGCAGCCCTGACACGCGATCTCGCGGCCTTCTCGAGCGATTTTGCCTGCTTCGTCCGCGAGCGTGCGGGAATCACGACCGCTACAGGGTCCTGATCTTCCCGAACGACGACCAGTCGAGCCTGTCGGTGAGCATTTCCAGCGCCAGCGTTCCAAGCTTCGAATTGCCGCTCTCGTCGAGACCGGGCGACCAGACGGCGATCGAAGCGGTATTGGGCGCGATCGCTAGGATCCCGCCTCCGATCCCGCTCTTGGCCGGCAGCCCGACCCGGTAGGCGAACTCGCCGGCGCCGTCGTAAAGGCCGCATGTCATCATCAGCGACAGGATTCGCCGCGACCGTCGCGCAGCTTCCAGGTTTCGATTGGCGGCATCATCGGGCCCCTCCAGCATCAGGAAGCGGCCGACTCGCGCAAGCTGCCGGCACGAAAGCTCGATCGCGCACTGACGCACGTAAGCGCTCATGATCTTGTCGACCCCATTGCGGACATTGCCGAAATGCTTCGCGATGTTGAGCATCGCACGATTGAGACTTCCGGCGTCATTGTCCGACTTGGCGACTTCGTCGTTAAGATCGAAGGTCTCGTCATCCAGAAGGCGCGCGACGAACTCGACGACCGCCTGGACCTCCGCGTCAGGGCCTCGCGTGTCGAGCAGCATGTCGACCACGATGAGCGCACCGGCATTGATGAACGGGTTGCGCGGGTGGCCTTTTTGGCGCTCGAGGTCGATCACCGAGTTGAACGGGTCGCCGGACGGGTCGCGGCCAACACGCTCCCACAAGGCATCGCCATGCGCCTCAAGCGCGAGCTCGAGCGAAAACACCTTGGATATGCTCTGAATCGAGAATGGCGTTTCAGCATCGCCTCCGCACACCACATCCCCATCGCGCGTGAGGATGGCGATGCCGAACTGGCGTGTGTCGATCCCGGAGAGCGCCCCGATCTGCTTGGTCGCCTCGCCCCAATCGTCCCCGGAGCGGATCTCCTTGGTGATTTCGCCGACAACCCGCTCGAGCTCGTTCCGGTCGATTGCATGCTTGTGCTGCGCCATTCCCGCCTTTCAGGTCTTCCCCCTGGAGAACCCGCAAGCAAGGCTCAAGTTCACGACTTTGCAGGCACCGCCAGTGCCTGCGCTACCTTCGGGGCGAGCCGCTCGGCCATCGTTTCGACGCCTTTGGCGTTGGGATGCATCCCGTCGTCCAGAAGCAAATCGGGTCGAGTGATGACGCCTTCGAGAAGGAACGGGTCGAGCTGCGCTCCATATTTGCTCGCAAGCTCGGGATAGATGCTCTCGAAGCTCCTGATATACGACCTGTCGAGGTTGCGAGGCGCCATCATGCCAGTCAGCACCACCGGAATGCCGCGGCGCTTCAGCTCTTCAAGAATCGCATCCATGTTACGCCGGGTCTCCGCCGGATCCACGCCGCGAAGAAAGTCATTGGCTCCAAGGCCGACGATCACCAGGTCCGGCGTCCGCTCCAGCCCGTCGAGCGTGAAAGCCAATCGCCGCAGCCCGCCTGCGGTCGTGTCGCCCGAAGCTCCGGCATTCACGACATTTGCCGGGATTCCGCGCTCTTCGAGCTCGCGTTCCAGAACCGCCGGAAGCGCCTGCGAGCGGTCGAGCCCATAGCCCGCGTACAAGCTGTCGCCGAAGGCCAGCACCAGCCGCTCCTGCGCCCGCGGCTCCTGCGCCGAAGTCGCGGCGGGCGCCGAAGTCCCCGAGCCATTGACGGCCGTCGCGTCACCCTGCGACTCCCGCGCAGGCTCCGCCGTACAGGCTGCCAATTGCGCTGCAGCCAGCGCAGCCACATATCGCAACTTCTTGATCATGGGCTGGGGACTTTCTTTGACGCGCGCCGAAACAGCATTGGATATCGTGATCAGCTCGCGCGATGTCACCCTCTCCTTTGGCACCGGCCACGCCAGGACCGACGTGTTGCGGGGCATCGATCTCGACATCGCGCGGGGCGAAAGCGTCGCGATCCTGGGCCCGTCGGGTTCGGGCAAATCTTCGCTGATGGCGCTCCTTTCGGGACTGGAGCGAGCCACCTCGGGTGAAATCCGGGTCGGCGGAACCAGCTATGGATCGCTGGACGAAGACGAGCTCGCCCGTGCCCGAAGGGGGCGCGTGGGCATCGTGCTCCAGGCCTTTCACCTGCTGCCGACAATGACCGCTCTGGAGAATGTCGCGGTGCCGCTGGAGCTTGCCGGAGCGCCGGACGCGTTCGAAACGGCCCGCGATCAACTCCAGGCGGTCGGCCTTGGCCATCGTCTCGATCATTATCCCGCGCAACTCTCCGGCGGCGAGCAGCAGCGGGTCGCGATCGCAAGAGCCGTTGCACCGCGTCCACAGATTCTTTTTGCCGACGAACCGACCGGCAATCTCGACGGCGAAACCGGCGGCGGGATCATCGACTTGCTGTTCGATTGCCGGGCGGCAAGCGACGCCACCCTTGTCATCATTACTCACGACCCGTCGCTGGCGTCCAGGTGCAACCGGATCATCGAAATGCAGGACGGCCAGATCGTCGCCGACCGCGCAGCGTGAGCAGGTGGCGATTTGCCGCGTCGATCGCGCGGCGCGACCTCAATCGAAGCCTGCGCGGCCTTCGGCTTCTGTTCCTCTGCATTTTCCTTGGTGTCGCTACCCTCGCAGCGATCGGCAGCCTGACGGCGGCCATCACCTCGGAGCTTGCGAGCCGCGGCCAAATCCTGCTCGGCGGGGATGTCCAGGTCAGCATGAGCCAGCGGCGCGCCTCGCCCGAGGAAGCCGCTGCGATGCGGTCCGCGGGTGCGATCAGCGAAACGATCAGGATGCGGGCAATGGCGCGCCGGCCAGATGGCGGCGCTGCGGTCCTGACGGAATTGAAGGGCGTGGACTCGGCCTATCCGCTCTATGGCACGCTGACCGTGGCGGGCCGGCCGGCAAAGGCCCCGCCGCCGGGGGATGTCCTCATCGCCACGGCGCTTGCTGAGCGGCTTGGGGTCTCTGAAGGCGCCAGGATTCGCTACGGCGAGGCCGACTTTCGTGTGGCGGGGATAATTTCCGACGAGCCCGACCGCGTCGGGGAGGGATTTACCCTCGGACCGGTGGCAATCATCTCCTTGCCGGGCCTCGAGCGGACCGGCCTGGTCCAGCCCGGCAGTCTTTACGTCACCAAATATCGGTTGCGCTTGCCGCCGGGCCAATCGCCCGAGTCCGTGGTCAGGGATCTGCGGACGCAATTTCCGGGCTCGAGCTGGGAATTTCGCGACCGCGACCGCGCCGCGCCCGGCGCCAACCGCTTTTTCGAGCGAATGGGACAATTCCTGACGCTGACCGGGCTCGCCGCACTCATCATCGCCGGGATTGGCGTCAGCAATGGCGTCAGCTCCTATTTGCGGCGCAAACGGCCCTCGATCGCAACGATGAAGGCGCTCGGCGCCACCTCTTCGGACATCGCGCGCATCTACTTCGTTCAGATCGGGCTCGTCACAATGGCCGCGATCGCCGCTGGGCTCGCTGTCGGGGCCCTGCTGCCTCCGGCCGCAATCACGGCGGCAGGCGATCTTCTGCCGGTGAAGCCAGGCCTGTCCCTGCATTGGGCACCGCTCCTGCTCAGTGCCGCATACGGGCTGCTGATCGCCTTCATCTTCGTTCTTCCGCCACTGTCGCGAGCGCGGCTGCTTCCGGTCGCGACCTTGTTCCGGCAGGACGTGGGCGAAGGCCGGCGGCTCGACCGCCGCACCTTGCTTGCGGCCGCGGTAGCAATAGCTCTGGTCGTCGCTCTGGCGATCGGAACGTCGGATCAGCCGGTGTTTTCGGCAGGCGTCCTCGGCTCGGCTTCGGCGGTGATCCTCCTTCTGGCGCTGGTCGGTTGGGCGGTCCGGAAGCTTGCGCGTGCGGCCCCGCGCCCGAAGCGGCCCTTGTTGCGGTTGGCAATTACAGCGCTGCACCGGCCCGGATCGCCGACGGTCGCATTGGTTGTCGCGCTCGGCCTCGCGCTAACGCTGTTCGTGACGCTGGCCGCGATCCAGACCAGCATCTCGGCCGAAATCGCGCAGACGGTCCCCGAGCGGGCGCCGGACCAATTCGTCCTCGACATTCCCGCCGAAGACCGCGGGCGCTTCGAAGCGATGGTCGAGCAGGCCGCGCCTGGAGCCGCGATCAACATCGTGCCAACGCTCCGGGGCACCGTCACCGAGGTGCGCGGGCAGCCGCCGAGCCAGAAGCAGCGGGACCAACACCGCTTCCTGTTCGGGGAGCGCGGCGTGACCTATTCGCCGACCCTTCCCGAGGGCAGCACGATCACCGCCGGCTCCTGGTGGCCGAGCGACTATCGCGGACCGCCGCTCGTGTCGCTCGATGCCGAAGCCGCCGATGTGCTCGGCTTGAAGGTCGGCGATATGCTGACCACCAGCATTCTTGGGCGCGAGATCGAGGCCCGCATCGCCTCGCTCCGAACGATCGAATGGGAGACGATGGGGTTTAACTATATCCTGGTATTCTCGCCCTCCGCGCTTGAATCGGCGCCGCACAACCTTGCCGCCACGGTGATTACCGACGTTGCGGGCGGCCGCGCCATTACGCGCTCGGTCCTGGCGGCCTTTCCTTCCGCATCGGTGGTCGATGTCGGGGAAATCATCGACCAGGTGGGGACAATCCTCAACCAGATGGCTGCGGCCATCCTGCTTGCTGCCTCGGTCGCCATCGCGGCGGGCATAGCGGTCCTGATCGGCGCGCTCGCCGCATCGCGGGAGGCACAAACCTATGACAGCATCATCTTGAAGACGCTTGGCGCAACGCGCCTCCAGATCCTCTTCGTCCAGGCGCTGGAATATGGGCTGATCTCGGTTTTGGTCGCATCGCTGTCGCTGGTGCTCGGCCTTGCGGGCGCCTGGTATGTCGTCGTCCAGCTTTTCGAGTTCGGCTGGAGGCCGGACTGGGCGGTGGTGCTGGCGACGCTCGGAGCGGGCGCAACGCTGACGATCGGCATAGCGCTTGCCGCTTCGCTACCCCTGCTTTCCGTCCGCCCAGCCGCCGCGTTGCGCGATCTGTAAGGCCCGGTAGTTAGATACCCGTCAGCAAACGCTGTGTTTTCTTGACTTTCCTGCTGCTCCCGGCAAATAGCGCGGCAGCGGCGACGCTCCGGCTTCAGGGCCAGGCGTCGCCTTTCGCATTCTCAACGAAAGGTTCAACGCCATGAAGGCGCTGATGAAGACGACCCGGTCCGTAAAGCCGGCCGAGGTCGAGAAGAAATGGCAGCTGATCGACGCCGAGGGCCTCGTCGTCGGCCGGGTCGCGACGATCATCGCCAACCTGCTTCGCGGCAAGCACAAGGTCACTTACACTCCGCACGTCGATTGCGGCGATCATGTCGTCGTCATCAACGCCGACAAGGTGCGGTTCACCGGACGCAAGCTTGCCCAGAAGATCTACTACAAGCACACCGGTTATCCGGGCGGGCTGAAGGAGATCACCGCGGGCAAAGTGCTCGAGGGACGATTCCCGGAGCGAGTGATTGAAAAAGCGGTCGAGCGGATGATCCCGCGTGGACCGCTCGGACGGCAGCAGATGCGCGCCCTTCACCTCTACAACGGCACCGAGCACCCGCACGGCGGCCAGAATCCGCAAGTCCTCGACGTCGCGTCGATGAACCGCAAGAACAAGGTGGGTGCCTAAATGGCCGACAAGAAAAGCCTTTCCGATCTCGCCGAGCTGACCAAGGAGGAGGCGCCGGCTGCCCCCGCAGAGACAGCCGAAGCCGAAGCTCCCGCAGAAGCCGCTCCGCCGCCGCCCGAAGAAGCCCCGCTTCGCGAGCAGCAGCTCGACAAATTTGGACGCGCTTACGCGACCGGCCGCCGCAAGGACGCGATCGCTCGCGTTTGGCTGAAGCCGGGCTCGGGCAAGATCACCGTCAACGGCCGCGAGCAGGAGGTCTATTTCGCACGACCCACGCTTCGCCTGGTGATCAACCAGCCGTTCGACATCGTCGATCGTCGCGGACAGTATGACATCATCGCGACGGTCAAGGGCGGCGGCCTTTCCGGCCAGGCGGGCGCTGTGAAGCACGGCATCAGCCAGGCGCTGACCCGCTACGAGCCGGCGCTTCGCTCAACCATCAAGCAGGCCGGCTTCCTGACCCGCGACCCGCGCGTCGTCGAGCGCAAGAAGTACGGCCGCGCCAAGGCCCGCAAGAGCTTCCAGTTCTCGAAGCGCTAAGCCTTCCCAACGTCGTCATTGTAAAAGGCGGTCCGGGTCTTCCGGGCCGCCTTTTTCGTCGGATCAACGCCTCGGCCCGGTCGAGCGCCTTGCTCGCCATTTCGTCACAGCCTCCTTCCCCGCGCCGCACGCTTTGCGCTAGTCCTGGCACGTGAGCGACAAGAAACCCGATACCAGGATCGTCACCGGCGGCCGGCGCAAGGACTGGCTGGGCGGAATGGTGAACGTGCCGGTTTCGCGAACTTCGACGGTGCTGTTCGACAGCGTCTCCGGTCTTCGGGAGGCCTATCCTCCAAAGCATGGCCGCCTTTCCTACGGACGCCACGGAACACCTACGCAATGGTCGCTTGCCGAAGCACTGTCGGAGCTTGAGCCCGGCGCTGCCGGCACCGTCCTTTTCCCGTCCGGTTCGGCTGCCGTTGCAATGGCGCTGTTGAGCGTTCTTGAGCCCGGCGACGAGCTGCTGATGGTCGATAGCGCCTATACCCCCACGCGCACATTCTGCGACCGGGAGCTGAAGCGCCTCGGAATCACGACCCTATATTATGATCCGCTGGCGACTGCCGCCGAGCTGGAGGCGCTGCTCACCCCCAACACTCGGGCGATCTTCATGGAAAGCCCCGGTTCGCTGACGTTCGAAGTCCAGGACGTGCCGGCAATCTGCGCAATGGCGAGGCAACGCGGGATCGCGACATTGCTCGACAATACCTGGGCCACCCCGCTCTACTTCCGCGCGCTCGAGCAAGGCGTCGACCTGGCCATCCTCGCTTGCACCAAATATGTCGCCGGCCATTCCGACGTCATGCTTGGCTCGGTCACCGCAGCGGAGCGCTGCTGGGAGCAGCTTCACCGGACGAGCTCCCATTTCGGCCAGTTCGTCAGCCCCGACGATTGCTATCTCGCCGCCCGCGGCCTGAGGACACTCGGAGTGCGCCTGCAGCGGCACCAGGAAAACGCTTTGGCCGTGGCGACCTGGCTCCAAGGGCAGCCCCAGGTGGCGCGGGTGCTTCATCCGGCGTTCGAAACCTGTCCTGGCCACCATCTGTGGAAGCGCGACTTCAGCGGTTCGACGGGCCTGTTTTCCATCGCGCTGAACGGCGGTGACGAAGCCGCCCGTGACGCGCTGGTCGACGCTCTGGAGCTGTTCGGTATCGGTTATAGCTGGGGAGGCTTCGAAAGCCTGGCGGTTCCTGCCGAACCGCTCAGAACTGCAACACGGTTCAAGGGCGCGGGGCCGCTCGTCCGACTCCACATCGGGCTCGAGGATCCTGACGACCTCATCGCCGATTTGGCCGCGGCGCTTGGCGGCTATCCGGATTCGACTCCAGCGCCCGTCTAGCGAAGCGTACCGACGAGCCTCTCGAAAACCGCCGCGTGGATCGGGCGAGCGAACTCGATCCCCGCAAGATTATTCTCGACCCAGCAGACTGTAGACTCGAGCAGCTCGAGACCTTCGAACTTCACCCAGACGGTTTCGTCGAGCTGCGGGCGCTCGAGGAACTCGAGCTTGCAACCCTCTCGCGAGAAATCGAACACCTGGACGGTAAAATTGTGATGGCCGCGCCGCCGAAGCTTCACCATCGCGGCGATGCTGACACGCGGGCTTCGGCGGGGCGCTTGAGCGCCGGGCTTGTCGAAGCCGCCGTCCAGGTCTCGGTTCATCAGCTCTGGCGCCCCCGCAAGTTACACATGCAGAGTGAAGCATTATCGCTAGAAGCTCAATCCGCTTCGTTCAGACCCGCGCGGTGAATGGCGTGAAGTCGGTGCTTTCATCAAAAACGTCGAGACCTTCGCTGCGTTTGAGGAATCCGACCACTGCGTAGGTCACCGGTGTCAGGATCACTTCCCAGGCGACCTTGAGCACCCACTGGGTCAGAGTCACCGTCAGGACAAGCTCGTTGCTCCAGCCAGCAGCACCGAGGAAGGCGGCGGGGTAGAAGATGGCGCTGTCGACGCCCTGCCCGGCGATCGTGCTTCCGATTGTGCGGGTCCAGAGATGACGGCCTTGAGTCCAGACTTTCATCTTGGCCATGATGAAGCTGTTGACGAACTCGCCGGCCCAGAAACCGGCGATGGACGCGAAAACGATCCGCGATACCTGGCCGAACACCTGCTCATAGGCCTGCTGGCCGCCCCAGTCGGGCGATGGCGGAAGCCTCACCACTATTTCGGCCATGAACGCCAGAAACAGCAGGGCCACCGTGCCGACCCAGATGCAGCGCCGGGCCCGGGCGTAGCCATAGACCTCGGTCAATATGTCGCCGAGCACATAGGCCAGAGGGAAGAAGAGAATGCCGGCGCCGAACGGCCATTCGCCGACCAGCGGCAGCTGGATCACCGCGACCTTGCCTGCCGCGAGGACGTTCGACAGCAGCAGGACCGCGACGAACGCGGCCATGCTTACATCGAACCAGCGGAACGGCCTGCGATCGAGGTTCGCCGCGTCCACCCGCGCCGCTTGTGTGTCAAAATCCTCCATGGGAGGCGTCCTAAAGGCGCCGGCGCCGCTTCGGAAGAGCGCGTTGACGCTGTGCCGGCGAGTTCCTAGTTCAGCCTCTGCCCGAGCGGGTATGATGTAGTGGTAGCCTGTCAGCTTCCCAAGCTGAACGCGCGGGTTCGATTCCCGCTACCCGCTCCAAAGCCGACATGCCGGGGGCATGTCGAAGCTTTGGAGCGCCCGAATCGAAGCTGAGGGGCGAACAGCCGACATGCCGGGGGCATGAGTCGCTTCTGGAGCGTGCGAGCCCAGGCGAGCGCCGCCGCAGAAGCTTTCCTACCCCTGCTCGACAGGCTCGATCCCGACGCTTCTTAGCCGTTCGGCAAGAGCATCCGCGCAGGTCCGAACCAGATCGGCATCGACCGAGCGAACGACGAAATCGGCGCCGAAGCCTCCGTCGCGGTAGAAGGGATAGCTGCCGATCAGGACTCCCGGATGCTCGTCCTGCACTTCCTTCAGAAGCTCGGCGACCTCGCTCTCGGCTGCATGCGCGCGGACCGTCACCGAAACCATTGGCCTGCCGCCCTCGAGCTTTCCGTCGAGCGCCAGGAGCATTGCCCTGGCGATGTTCGGCACTCCGGCCAGGATGTAGACATTGCCGATCCTCACTCCAGGCGCACCCGACGAAGGGTTGGGTATCAGTTCGGCGCCCGACGGCACCCTCGCCATCCGGAGTCTCGACTCAGTGAGCCCGGGCGAGCGGCCCTTGTAATGTTCCTCCAGGATCCGCCGCGCTTCAGGATGGACGACGACCGGCACTTCGAACGCCGACGCGATGGAATCCACGGTGATGTCGTCGTGAGTCGGCCCGATCCCGCCGGTGGTGAACACATAATCGTGACTGGTCCTAAGCGAATTGACCGCGACCACGATCGCTTTCTCCTCATCGGGAACGACCCGGACTTCGCAGAGCCGGATTCCCTGTTCGTTCAGCCAGCGCGCAACCTGGGCGATGTTCTGGTCGTCGGTCCGCCCGGACAGGATCTCGTCGCCGATGATCACGAGCGCGGCGGTCCAGGTCTTTGGGCTTTCAGGCACTGACGTCTCCGGTGACTCGGAGCCACCGAATGCCTATCTAGGCGCAATGACTCAATATATCAGTGTCGCGGCCGATGACCGGATCGAGGCCAGGAACGGCATAATCAAGCTCCACGGAGCGGCCGGTTTCGAGGGCATGCGGCGCGCCGGGCGCCTTGCCGCCCAGATTCTCGACGCCCTCGCACCCCACGTCGTTCCCGGCGTCGCGACCGAGGAAATCGATGCGATCGTCCAGCGGATGATGGTCGATGCCGGCGCCGTGCCCGCAACGCTTGGCTATCGCGGCTACTCCAGGAGCTGCTGCACCTCGATCAACCATGTCGTGTGCCACGGCATTCCGGGCGAAAAGCTCCTCAAGGACGGCGACATCGTCAACATCGACGTCACTCCGATCCTCGATGGCTGGCATGGCGACACCAGTCGCATGTTTGCGGTCGGTGATGTCCCGCTGAAGGCGCAGCGCCTGGTGGAAGTCACCCATGAGTGCCTGATGCTCGGGATTGCGCAGGCACGGCCCGGCAACCGGCTTGGCGACATCTCCAATGCGATCCAGACCCATGCCGAAAAGCATCGCTACAGCGTCGTTCGCGATTTCTGCGGCCACGGACTTGGCCGCCTGTTCCACGACAGTCCGGAAGTGATTCACGCTGGACAGCCTGGCACCGGCCCCGAGCTCAAGCCCGGAATGTTCTTCACCATCGAGCCGATGGTCAACATCGGGCGGCTGGACGTGAAGATGCTCGACGATGGGTGGACAGCGGTCACCCGCGACCGCTCGCTATCGGCCCAGTTCGAACATTCGATCGGGATCACCGAGGAGGGTTGCGAGATCTTCACCTTGAGTCCCAAGGGCTTCGACAAGCCGCCCTATATCTAGCCAATGCAGTTGGCCGGCTCGGGTCGAGCCGCTAAAACGCCCGGCAGCCAAAAACAAAGGATAGCCCGTTGAAGCTCCTTCTCCCGCTTACCGCTTTGCTTCTCGCCACCACCGCAGCCTGCACCACTGCCCCGCCACCGCCGCCCGTCCAGATACCTGTAGCGCTCGCTCCGGCACCGGTCGTGGACAAGGTGGCAGAGGACCAGAGGCTGATGACCTTTCTCGACGCAGCGTTCGAGGAGGAGCTTGCGCGCTCGCCGCAGTCGCTCACCGCGCTTGGTCGCAAGGAGCAATACGACCGGCTCGACATCTACACGGACGATTATCGTCAGCAGGGTCTCGCCCTCGCGCAGCGCCAGCTCCAACAGCTCCGGTCGCAATTCAATCCGTCGAACCTGAGCACCGCCGGCCAACTCAGCTACGCTCTGTTCGAAGAAGGAATTCAACGCGACATCGACAGCTTCCGGTGGCGCTGGCACGGCTTTCCGGCAAGCACGAACGGAAGCCCCGCAGGCGCGCTTCCGGTGTTCCTGATCAACCAGCACAAGATCGACAGCACGGCCGATGCGCAAGCCTATATCGCCCGGCTTCGCGACGCCGAGCGGGTGATGAACGAGATTACCGCCAATATGCGCCGGCAGGCGACGGTGGGCATCATTCCGTCGACGTTCAACTACGCGCCGGTCCGCGCCGACGCCCGCCGGGTGCTTGCCGGCGCGCCCTTTGCCGCCGGCGCCGATACGCCGGTGTTCGCCGACTTCAAGTCGAAGGTGAACAAGCTCGACATCGCGCAAAGCGAAAAGGACCGGTTGATCGCGCAGGCCCGCGAAGCACTGACGGGGCCGTTCCAGAGCGGCTACCGCAATTTCCTCGCCACTTGGGCCGAACTCGAGCGGCAGGCGGGTGGCAATCGCGGCGCCTGGAGCCTGCCCGAGGGTGGCTCCTTTTACGCTCACCGCCTGAGCGAATCGACGACAACCGATCTCAGCGCCGACCAGATTCACCAGATCGGGCTCGACCAGGTCGCCCGGATTCACGGCGAGATGGAGCGGATCAAGACCCAGGTCGGTTTCAAGGGAACGCTTCAGGAATTCTTCCGCCACATCAAAGACGGTCGGCAGTTCAAATATGCCAACACCGCAGCCGGGCGGGAGCAATATCTGACCGACGCCAGGCGCTACATCGCCCAGGTCATGGTCAAAGCCCCGCAATGGTTCCAGCGCCTTCCGAAGGCCGAGCTCGAGGTGCGAGCAGTCGAGCAATGGCGGCAGGAAACGGCGCCAATCGCTTTTTACAACCGGCCATCGGAGGACGGCTCACGCCCGGGCATCTATTATGTGAACCTGGCGGACATGACCCAGGTGCTCAAACCCCAGACGGAGGCGATCAGCTATCACGAGGGTGCGCCCGGGCACCATTTCCAGATCGCGCTCGCCCAGGAGCTTCCCAACGTGCCCAAGTTCCGGCGGTTCGGCGGCTACGGCGCTTATGCCGAAGGCTGGGGCCTCTATGCCGAGGGTCTGGGCAAGGAGATGGGCTTTTACGAAGACCCGATTTCCGAGTTCGGAATGTATTCGACGCAGCTGTGGAGGGCGGTCCGCCTGGTGACCGACACCGGCATCCACCACAAGCGCTGGACCCGCGAGCAGACCATCAAATATTTCCTCGACAACGCTCTGCTGTCGGAACGCGACGCCACCAAGGAGGTCGAGCGCTACTTCAACTGGCCCGGCCAGGCCACGAGCTACATGATCGGGCAGCTGAAAATCCTCGAGCTGAGGGACAAGGCCCGGCAGGCGCTCGGCGACCGCTTCGATATCCGCGAATTCCACGCTGTAGTGCTGGAGAACGGCTCGGTGCCGCTCGATGTGCTCGAGCAGTTGGTCGACCGCTATATCGCGGAAAAGCGCGGCTAGGCGGCTTTCCTCGCCGCGTCCCAGCCGGCGACCAATGCTCTTGCGCGCTCGACATCTTCCGGGAAGTCGACCTCGCCCCACTGCTCGCCACTGATATCGAACGTCCACACCTCGGACATTTCGGCGAGGTGGTGGATCACGCGCAGGTACCAGATCGTCGTCCCTTCGGGGGTTCGCATGTCGCGCTCTATGGCCTCGCAAAAGCGCCCTGCTCCGTCACCGCGGAACGCCAGAAGCCCGATCGACTCGCCATTGACGCCCTTGCTGATCCGTTTCCCAATCGCCTTCAGGCGCCCGTCGTCGCCGACCACCACCTTCATGTCGTCGGCGTCGTAACCAGGCTTGCGGTCGATGGTGACGCAGATACCGGATCGGTGGTTGGCGACAACGCGCGCCATCAGCCTGTCATCGACAAGAGTATCGCCGTTCCACACCAGACAGTCCCCCGCCAGCTCATCGCGAGCCATGAACAAAGAGCCCAGATTGTCGGCGACCTTGTAGAAGGGGTTGTAGACGGTCCGGACCTTCGGGCCGCCGCTGCGCCTTGCAAGCGTCTCCTCGACGAGTTCGTCGCGAAAGCCGGTGACGACCACTGCCTCTGCGACCCCATTGGCGGCAAGCGTGTCGAGCTGCCGGTCGAGCAAGGTTCGCCCGCCAAAATCGATCAGGCACTTGGGCCTGTCGTCGGTGAGATGGCCAAGGCGCGAGCCCTGGCCTGCCGAAAGGATGATGGCCTTGTTCATTTGCGCGCGCGCTGTGCCTTTCAAATGGGGCGGCGATTAGGCATAGTCTGACTGGCGAAAAAAGGGGTGCGCGTGAAGAAGATCGAAGCGGTCATCAAGCCGTTCAAGCTCGACGACGTCAAGGACGCACTTCACGAGGTCGGAGTCTCCGGGATCACCGTCACCGAGGTCAAGGGATTCGGCCGGCAGAAAGGCCATACCGAACTCTATCGCGGCGCCGAATATGTGATCGACTTCCTTCCCAAGGTGAAAGTCGAGGTCGTCGTCGAGGACGTGCTTGCCGAAAATGTGATCGAGGCGATTACGCAGGCCGCCCGGACGGGCCGGATCGGGGACGGCAAGATCTTCGTCATCCCGATCGAAGAAGCCGTTCGGATCCGGACCGGCGATCGCGGCGCCGACGCCATCTGAAGATGGACGACCCTCGTCTCGCGTCCATGTCGCCGGACGAACTCAAAGCCGCCATGCGCTCGCTCGGCTACCGGACCCAGAATGACCTTGCGCAGGCGATCGGGGTGAGCCGGTCGGCGGTAAGCCTGTGGGTGGAAGGCAAGGTCGGAGTACCACGGCCGGTGGCGATGCTGCTCCGGATGCTTCTGGCTGCTCAGCGCCGGGCGTACTGAGACACGGTACAGTTGCGCAACGCCCTCGGCGCAGCCGCGCCGTTTTCCAAGGCCTCGCCATCGAACCTGTCCGGGGTCCAGAGAAACGCCCGGCTGCTCCAGGCAGAGCGCCGGTTGCCGCGGACGCCGCGGCCGTTCTCAGGATTGGTCACTTAATACCGCCGTTTGATGAATGAACGAGAGGCCAGGCGACAAGTTCTGGCTTGGACTGCAAACTATCGCGGCCATGTCGCCAACCGCCGTTAATCAAGGTCCCGGGACAGGCTCGGACTCCCGTGAAAAGTTCACGCCCGCTGGATTCTCCCCGGCGTCCACAGGAAACCGCCCTCGATAGCCTTCGGATTCGCGGGCCTAGAGCCTCGATCGGGCGCACAGGCGAATGATCAGACAGGAGCGGCACATGGCGGCGGATGCAGGCAAGATTCTTTCGAGGATCAAGGACGAGGAGATCGATTGGGTCGACCTCCGCTTCACCGATCCCAAGGGCAAGTGGCAGCATCTGACCATGGCTTCGGGCCTGATCGACGAGGATCAGCTGTCCGATGGCTTCATGTTCGACGGAAGCTCGATCGCCGGATGGAAGGCGATCAACGAGAGCGACATGATCCTGAAACCGGACCTCGACGCAGCTTATGTCGATCCGTTCAGCGCAACGCCTATGCTCATCCTGTTCTGCAACGTCGTCGAGCCTGCGAGCGGCGAGCTTTACAGCCGCGATCCCCGCTCCACCGCAACGCGCGCCGAAGCCTATCTCAAGCAGACCGGCATCGGCGACACCGTCTACGTCGGCCCCGAAGCCGAATTCTTCATGTTCGACGACGTCCGCTTCGAGGACGGGTACAACACCAGCTATTACCGTCTCGACGATATCGAACTTCCGACCAACACGGGCCGCGAATATGAAGGTGGCAATCTCGCCCACCGTCCCACCGTCAAGGGCGGGTATTTCCCCGTCGCTCCAGTCGATAGCGCGATGGACATCCGCGGCGAGATGGTCACTACGATGATCGAGATGGGGCTGCCGATGGACAAGCACCATCATGAGGTCGCACCTGCGCAGCACGAGCTCGGGCTGACCTACGGAAGCCTGGTCGAAACCGCCGACCGGATGCAGATCTACAAATATGTCGTCCACATGGTGGCCCACGCCTACGGCAAGACCGCCACCTTCATGCCCAAGCCGATTGCCCGGGACAACGGATCGGGAATGCACACCCACTTCTCGATCTGGAAAGGCGGAAAGCCGCTGTTCGCCGGCGATGGCTATGCCGGCCTTAGCGAAATGGCTCTCTATTTCATCGGCGGAGTGATCAAGCACGCGCGGGCACTGAACGCGTTCACCAACCCGGCAACCAACAGCTACAAGCGCCTTGTCCCCGGCTTCGAAGCGCCGGTGCTTCTTGCTTATTCAAGCCGCAACCGCTCCGCGTCCTGCCGAATCCCTTATGGTGCGGGCGAGAAATCGAGGCGGGTCGAGTTCCGCTTCCCCGACGCCATGGCCAATCCCTACCTCGCTTATGCGGCGATCATGATGGCCGGCCTCGACGGCATACAGAACCGAATCCATCCGGGCGACCCGATGGACAAGAACCTCTACGACCTGCCGCCACAGGAGCTGGTCGACGTACCAACGGTTTGCGGAAGCCTCCGCGAGGCGCTCGTCAGTCTGTCGAACGACCACGACTTCCTGACCCGCGGCGACGTTTTCAGCGCCGACCAGATCGACAGCTACATCGAGCTCAAGTGGGAAGAAGTGATGCGCTGGGAGACGACCCCGAGCCCGGTCGAGTTCGACATGTATTATTCGTCGTAGCTGGTTACCATCGAACCCGTGATTCGAAACGTTGGGGCGACGGTCATCCCCTAGGTGGCCGCGGGGGAGAAGCTCGTGACCCATGCCGAGGCGCCGCCCGTCCACGGGCAAGCCACTCGAAGCTGGAAAGACACACTCGCGCCCTTCGTTGCGGCCTTGCTGGTTCTTGCCGCGTCGTTCAGCAATTTCCTGAGCTATCACGATTATCCCTTTCTGCGGGCGGAAGTTGCCATGGTCGCAGGCTGGTTCGTTCCGATGGCAGCCGTCTTCGCTGCCGCTCACCTCTGGTCCAGCAACTTCGGCAGAGCGCTGCTCGATGGCCTGCTTGTGTTTCTCGCGATCGACCTCAACAGTGACTACACGCTCGTTGCCGTTGGAGTGGCCGGAGCCGCCGCTTTGCTTCGGTTGTCACGCAATGTTTCGCTGCTCGAGCCGCTGACGATCATCGCCTTGGTTGTGCTTGGAAGCAGCCTCGCCGGCCTGACTGAACGCAAACCAGCAATCGCGACCGTTGCCGGCGACCGGCAGCAGCCGGTCAACGACCGTCCGGCGATCTTGCACCTGATCCTCGACGAACATGGGGGACCCGGCGGAGCCAGCGACCCAATTTTCAAACGCAAGCTGGTGGATTTCTACACCGGCCATGGCTTCCGCCTGTTCGAGCGCGCCTACAGCCGCCATTTCCATACGGTCAACGCGATCCCCGACGTGCTCAATTTTGGCCATCCAGGCGAAAGCAAGAATGTCTCCGAAACGCTCGATATCGGTCGCACGACCTATTTGTCAGCGCTTGAGAAGCAAGGCTACCGGCTCAACTTCTACCAGTCCGACTTCGCCGATTTCTGCCGCTACCACCGCTTCTCGACGTGCACATCGGCCTGGTCACCGAGCATGTCCTTTCTGAAGGACCGGCAGGTCACCGTCGCGGAGAAAGCGAGACTGCTCGCCCTGAAATTCACTGCCCTGTCCAGCGGCGCGGTGGCGACAGCGAACCTGCTCGACTTGGCAACGCGCATTCCTGTCCTGCGGCCGTTGGATCTACCGGTGCTGGCGCCCACGCAAAGGGCCGTGTCCAACACCCTCGGAGGCCTCGCCACGCTCGAGCGAATGACTTCCGACCTGAAAAGCGCGCAACCGGGCAACGTCTATTTCGCCCACGTCCTCGCCCCCCATTATCCCTACCTGACAAAGGCCGATTGCAGCCTGATCCGCCCGTCGGACTGGGGGTATCGGCGCTCGGCGCGTTCGATTGCGAGCCGAGAGGCGGCCTACCGTGAGCAGGTCGCCTGCGTGACCGCCCATGTCGACAAGCTGATCCGCGCCTTCGATGCGTCGCCCGCCGGCAAGAATGGCGTCATCGTCATCCATGGCGATCATGGCTCGCGCATCACCAGAATCGAACCGGCCGACTGGAATCGCGAGAAGATCGAGGCTTCCGACTTGATGGCCGGCTATTCCACCCTGTTCGCCGTTCGTGCCCCTGGGATCGAGCCCGGAATCGATCGCACGCCTTACGCGTCACCGGCCATTCTCAAGCGACTTGCAGAGAGCCGCTTCTCGTCGCTTGATGGTCTCAAACCCGGACCAGGCCGAGTTTACCTGGACGGGCCGAACTGGACCGTCGGAAGTCCCATTTCCATCGCCGACGCGTGGCCGGAGCCGAATTTAACCGTTTCTCAACCCTAATTGGTCAGTTTTCGGGCAACCGATACCAGGGGGATGATTGATGAGAACGCGGGCCACACGACTAACCTCGATTTTTCTGATCTTCGCGGCACTCGAAGCACCTGCTTTGGCCTACCTCGACGGCGCTACCGGCAGCATCCTCCTCCAGGCGGCAATCGGCCTTGTCGCAAGCTGGATGGTCTATTTCCGCCTGTTCAAGGAAAAGGCGCGTTCCTTCTTCGCCCGTCTTTCCGGCAAGACCACAGCCAAGACGGACGGCGAATGAGCGCACTTGCCTGCGACCCCGGATCGTTCCGCGATCCGGGAGGCCGTATTTATTCGGATGGCAGCCGAATTTTCCGTACGGTCAATCCGCTGAATGCCGAGGCCTATGAGAAGTCGCGGGATTCTGGCCTTCTCGAACGCCTTGCGGAGCGCAACTTCCTGTTAGAGAGCGAAGAACGCGACCTGGCCCTGGCGGGTGACGCGGCCGCATCCGCGGTTCATCTGCTCGAGCATCCGCGCGTTCCGTTCATCAGCTATCCGTACGAATGGTGTGCCTCGATGCTGCGCAAGGCGGCACTGCACCATCTCGACACGCAACTGGAGGCGTTGGAGCTCGGCTTCACCCTTTCGGACGCGACCGCTTACAACGTGCAATTCGTCGGGTCTAAGCCGGTGTTTATCGACCATCTTTCCTTTCGGCCGTATCGCGACGGCGAGGTCTGGGTCGGGCACCGCCAATTCTGCATGCAATTCCTCAACCCGCTGATCCTGTGGTCGCGGCTCGGCATTGCGCCCAACCATTGGTACCGGGGCAGCCAGGAAGGCATTGCGCCCGAAGACCTCGCGCCTTTGCTCCGCACGCGCGATCGCTTGAGCTGGACCATCCTGACTCACGTCATCGCCCAGGCTGCGCTTCAGCGCCGGTCCGTCCGAAGCGGCATGACCGCCGCCCAGCACCGGACCGCCAAGCTGCCGAAGACAGCCTATAAGGGCATGCTCCAGGGATTACGGTCGTTTGTTGCAAGCACCTCAACGCGCAAGGACACGACCGTCTGGGGCGAATATGCCGGCAACAACAGCTACGGCGATGCCGAGGCCCAAGCCAAGCGCGCCTTCGTCCAGGAGATGGCGTCGGCGGTGAAGCCGAAGCTGATGTTCGACCTCGGCTGCAACTCGGGCGATTATTCGCTCGCGGCGCTGGAAGCGGGCGCGGACTATGTAGTCGGCTTCGATTTCGACTTCGGCGCGCTGGAAACGGCGCTTCACCGGGTCGAGCAGGGCAAGCACAAGTTCCTGCCGCTATGGCTCGACGCCGCCAACCCGAGCCCATCGCAGGGCTGGGCGCAGTCGGAGCGCAAGGGCCTGAGCGAACGGTCGAAGGCCGACGCCCTCGTCGCCCTCGCCTTCATCCACCATATCGCGATCGGCAAGAACGTGCCGCTCGACATGGTGATCGACTGGATTATCGGCATGGCTCCGCACGGAGTGATCGAATTCCCGCCGAAGAGCGACCCGATGGTGCAGTGCCTATTGTCCCAGCGCGATGACATCTTCGACGATTATTCCGAAGAAAATTTCCGCGCCGCCGTTCAGCGCCGCGCTCGGATCGTGTCGGAGCAGCATCTCACTCCAAATGGTCGCCTGCTCGTCCGCTACGACCGCTCGTAAGTCAGGCTCGCCGCTTCAAGCTCCGCCTCGCTCGCCTCGAACGTCTCGACGACGCTTGCCGGTGGTGGCGATCCGGCGAGGCTCACAAGCACCGCTGCAAGCGAGCAGGCGATGAAGCCGGGCACGATCTCGTAGATCAGCGAGCTTAAGGCCACGCCGTCTTCCAGCACCGGAGCATAAATCCAGAACAGGACCGTCACCGCCCCGGCGATGATTCCCGCCAGCGCTCCGTTGCGGGTCAGCCTTTTCCAGGTAAGCGACAATATCACGATCGGACCGAACGCCGCACCGAAGCCCGCCCAGGCATTGGCGACGAGGCCGAGGATGTTGCTGTCGCGATCGTAAGCCAGCCAGATGGCAACCAGCGCCACCGCCACCACGGAAATGCGGCCGATCGTCACCAACTCCTTCTGGCTGGCGTCGCGCCGAATATAGATTCGATAGAAGTCCTCCGTGAGCGACGAGGACGAGACCAGCAGTTGCGAGGATATTGTGCTCATGATTGCCGCAAGCAGCGCCGCGAGCAGGAAGCCGGTGATCAGCGGATTGAACAGAACGTCGGCAAGCAGCACGAAAATGGTCTCGGGATCATCGAGCGGCGTTCCGGTTCGCGCAACATAGGTCGCCCCGATCAGGCCGGTCGCGATCGAGCCGATCAGCGCAACGCCCATCCAGCTCATTCCGATGTTGCGCATCGCCGGAACGTCGCGGACCGAGCGCACTGCCATGAATCGGACGATGATGTGCGGCTGGCCGAAATAGCCGAGCCCCCAGGCGAGCGATGAGATGATCGCAAGCCCGGTCATGTCCGTCATCATGTTGAAGGCGCCGGGCCTGGCCGCTTCGAGCGCGCCAGTGAACTCCCAGCCCAGCTGCGAGAATGCGACGACAGGCAGGAGCACGAGCGCAACGAACATGATGCAGCCCTGCACGAAGTCGGTGAGGCTTACCGCCATGAACCCGCCGAACAAGGTGTAGGTCACGACCACTCCGGCGGTCAGCCACAGCCCGAACGAATAATCGGCTCCGAATGCGGTTTCGAACAGCTTGCCGCCGGCAACGACCCCGCTCGACGTATAAAGCGTGAAGAAGATGATGATGACGATCGAGGAAATGATTCTAAGTGCGTGGCTCTTGTCCTCGAACCTGTTTTCGAAAAATTCCGGGATGGTGATGGAATCCCCGGTTCGCTCGGTGTGGACCCGGAGCCGGGGAGCGACGATCAGATAATTGGCGAGGGCCCCGGCGAACAGGCCGATGGCGATCCATGTTGCGCTCAGCCCGGCGACGAAAGCCGCGCCCGGAAGCCCGAGCAACAGCCAGCCGCTCATGTCGGAAGCGCCCGCCGACAGCGCCGCCACTGGCGCGCTCAATTTCCGGCCGCCGAGCAGATAGCCGTCGATGTCATCGGTGGACGTCTTCCATGCCCACAGACCGATCGCGACCATCGCGATGAAATAGGCTGCAAGCGAGATGATGACTCCGGTTTCCATCAACGGACCTCCTTGCGAACGGTGAGGATCGGGATTGTCACGCTGGCCGGCGCTCGGCAACTCCCGCTAATAATCTTTCGACACCCGGACGTTCGCGCTGGCGCGGCCGATGGTGCTCACGGTCGACAG